>CAYWBG010000186.1:0-4351 GCA_964456005.1 uncultured Halomonas sp. | reverse complement strand
GCTCGGCGCTCGGCGCTAACTCCTCAGCCAATTCCTCAACTTCACCAGCAGCAGGGCGCCGTCGCTGAGCTCGCGGCGGTCTTCGATCAGCTCCGCGAGTAGCTCGGGGCGGTCCGTGATAATGGCATCGACGCCGAGATCGATCAGCTGTGACATGCGTGCACGGTCGTTGATGGTCCAGGCGTGCACCTCATAGCCATAGTGGTGGGCCAGGCGGATCTCGTTGTCGGTGATGCGGTTATGGCGCAGGCCCAGGGCGTCGAAGCCGCGCCGGTCCAGGGTGCCGGGCAGGATCAGCTGGGCCAGCAGGGTCACGCGCAGTTCGGGTTCGCGGGCCTTGATCTCCCGGGCCAGGGTCGGCGACATGGTGGCCAGCCGCATCTCGCCGATCACATCGGGATGTCCGCAGGCGGTCGCCGTCTCGGCGTCGTCGGCCGTGTCGCGGCAGGTCCGGCGCGCCAGGGCCTCCTCCTCGAGCGCGGTCAACACCGCCTCCACCAGGGCCACTTCACGGCCCGGGTCGGGCTTCATGTCGATCATCAGCGGGGCCTTGCCGCGCACCGCCACCAGTGCCTCGTCCAGCCCGGCAATCCGCTCCCCCCGATAGGCATCACCGAACCAGCTCCCCACGTCGAAGGCCTCCAGCTCCTCCCGGGTCAGCTCGCCCACGCGGCGGGGGTCGCCGGTCAAGCGCTGCAGGGTCCGGTCGTGATAGAGCACCACCTGGTGGTCGGCGGTCAGTCGCACGTCCAGTTCCACGTAATCGGCGCCATCCTCCAAGGCACGCCGCACCGCCGGCAGGGTGTTCTCCGGGGCTACCAGGGAGCTGCCCCGATGGGCGATGATGGCCACCTCATCGCGCAACTCGAAGCTGGTGACGATCAGCCACGCCTGGGCCAGGGCAAAGGCGATCACCCCGAGTTCCACCGCCCAGGCCAGACGCCCCGGGTGGGCGTTTTCCGGTGGGGCCACGGGACCTGGCTCGCGGTGGGCCAGGCGCAGGTAGAGACAGGCAGAGAGCAGCGCATTGGCGGCGATGCCGACGAAGGTGATGGCCAGGGTCAGCAGCACATAGGCGGCGAGATAGGCCAGGGTGGCCGGCACCAGCACGGCGTCGCGCTCCGGCAGCCACCACAGCAGCGGGGTAAAGAGCCGGTCGAAGAGCAGCGTGGCCAGGAAGGGCAGGGCGATGATCACGGCTAGCAGGGTGATCACGGCCAGGGCGATGGTGGCCTTGCGGCCATGGGTCAGGCGGTGGCTGCGTTTCAACGCCGCCCGCGGTGACAGGGACTCCAGCACCACCAGCGGCAGCGCCAGTATCCAGCGGAAATAGAGGGTGGCGGCCAGGGAGACCCACACCACCACCAGCGGGCCGGCGATGGCCAGGAACTGCCACAGGGCAGGCGGCCGGACGCGCTGCACATAGTAGGGGTCCAGCCCCCCCAGGAAGGCGCCATACAGCCAGGCCAGTGCGTAGGCTACCGGGATCAGCAGCAGCAGGTGCGCCCCCACCTGGACCACCACCAGTCCCGCCAGCGCCGGCAGCCGGCGCAGGCTAAGCCAGAGCGCCTCGAAGGCCAGGTGCACATGGTTGTCCCGGGGTCGAACGGCCACCAGTATCATGCCCGCCTGCTGGAGGTAGAGCACCAGGAAGGTCAGCCCGATGGCCGCCAGCAGCCAGAGGGCGCCGCCGGTGCTCATCAGGATATCGATCAGCTCGGCATTGCTGATCACCGGGCGCCCGAACTGGGCGAGCAGGCGGGTCAGGCTCCAGGCCACCGCCGGCAGCAGCAGGCTCGAGGCCAGCAGGGTGAAGAAGAGGTGGTAGGCGATCAGCGGCCGCAGGTGTCCCCGCAGGCTTCGCAGGACGTCACCACTCAGCTGCGACAGGGCCAGCACGGCACGCTCGGGACGATAATCATGACCTCAAGGGTGACATTCTCCGCTCGTCGCTTCAATCCAGCGTCAGCCGCTCCTCGGCCACCAGGATGCCGTTGTTGTCGGCGTAGAGCCACTCGCCGGGGGAGAGCGTCACACCGGCAAAGGTCACTGGAATGTCCCGCTGGCCCTCCCCGCGCTTCTCGCTCTTGCGGGGGTGGGCGCCCAGGGCCTGGACCCCCAGTTCGGTCTCGCCCAGCACATCCACGTCGCGCACGCAGCCGTACATCACCACGCCGGCCCAGCCGTTGTCGGCGGCCTGCTCGGCCAGCATGTCACCCAGCATGGCGCAGCGCTGCGAGCCGCCGGCATCGACCACCAGCACCGCTCCCTCCCCGGGCTCGGCCACGGCCTGCTTGACCATGGAGTTGTCCTCGAAGCACTTGACGGTGCGAATGGCCCCGCAGAAGGCCTCGCGGCCCCCGAAGTTGACGAAGATCGGGTCGAGTACCCGCACCTCGGGATGGGCATCGCAGATATCGGGGGTGATGATATGGGTCATGGTTGGGCTCCTTGCAGGGAAATCGACGCGCCGATGATGCCACACCCCGGGTGGCGTAACAGGACGGCTTTGGTGGGAGCGAAAATAAAAAAAGCGCCCCCGGTGGGGGGCGCTTCGGTCATCGGCTCCGGCCGCCGCGGACGGCGGCCTTCGATGTTGCGAGCATCGGAGTCGAAGTTAAGAGTATCAGGCTTCCTGGGCGACCGGAATCACATTGGAAGCGGCGTTCTGATACTCCTCGATTTCGTGGAAGTTCATGTACCGATAGATCTCACCGGCCATGGCGTCGAACTCGCCCATGTAGCGGCGGTACTCGTCGACGCTGGGCAGGCGACCTTCCACGGCGGCCACGGCCGCCAGTTCCGCAGAGGCGAGGTACACGTTGGCACCGTCGCCGAGGCGGTTCGGGAAATTCCGGGTGGACGTAGAGACCACGGTGCTCTTGGCGGCGACGCGGGCCTGGTTGCCCATGCACAGCGAGCAGCCTGGCATCTCCATGCGCGCACCGGCGCGGCCGTAGATGCCGTAGTAGCCCTCTTCGGTGAGCTGGTGCTGGTCCATCTTGGTCGGCGGCGCCAGCCACAGGCGGGTCTTCAGGCTGCCGGCCGGCTGCTTCTCGAGCAGCTTGCCCGCGGCGCGGAAGTGGCCGATGTTGGTCATGCACGAACCGATGAACACCTCGTCGATCTTCTCGCCGGCCACGTCGGAGAGCAGGCGGGCATCGTCCGGGTCATTCGGGGCGCAGAGGACCGGCTCCTTGAGCTCCTCGAGGTCGATCTCGATGACCTCGGCGTACTCGGCGTCCTTGTCGGCGCGCATCAGGCTCGGGTCGGCCAGCCACTCTTCCATGCCCTGGATGCGGCGCTCGATGGTACGGCGGTCGCCGTAGCCGTTGGCGATCATCCACTTGAGCAGGGTGATGTTGGAGTTCAGGTACTGGCTCACGCTCTCTTCGGAGAGGGTGATGGTGCAGCCCGCGGCGGAGCGCTCGGCGGAGGCGTCGGAGAGCTCGAAGGCCTGCTCGACGGTGAGGTCCTCGAGGCCCTCGATCTCCAGCACGCGACCGGAGAAGGCGTTCTTCTTGCCCGACTTCTCGACGGTCAGCAGGCCTTCCTTGATGGCGTAGTAGGGGATGGCGTGGACCAGGTCACGCAGAGTGACGCCCGGCTGACGCTTGCCCTTGAAGCGCACCAGCACCGACTCCGGCATGTCCAGCGGCATCACGCCGGTGGCAGCGGCGAAGGCCACCAGGCCAGAGCCTGCCGGGAAGGAGATGCCCAGCGGGAAGCGGGTGTGGGAATCGCCGCCGGTGCCGACGGTGTCGGGCAGCAGCATGCGGTTCAGCCAGCTGTGGATGATGCCGTCACCCGGACGCAGGGAGACGCCGCCGCGGTTCATGATGAAGTCGGGCAGGGTGTGGTGGGTGTCCACATCCACCGGCTTCGGGTAGGCGGCGGTGTGGCAGAAGGACTGCATCACCAGGTCGGCCTGGAAGCCGAGGCACGCCAGATCCTTGAGCTCGTCGCGGGTCATGGGACCGGTGGTGTCCTGGGAGCCCACCGTGGACATCGCCGGCTCGCAGTACATGCCCGGGCGCACGCCCTCCAGGCCGCAGGCCTTGCCGACCATCTTCTGGGCCAGGGTGAAGCCCTTGCCGGTATCGGCCGGCTGCTCGGGCAGGCGGAAGACGTCGGAGGCGGGCAGGCCCAGGGACTCGCGCGCCTTGGTGGTCAGGCCGCGGCCGATGATCAGCGGGATGCGGCCGCCGGCGCGCACCTCGTCGAGGATCAGCTGGGTCTTCAGTTCGAAGGTGGTGAGCACCTCGTCGGTGCCGTGCTTGCACACCTTGCCTGCGTAGGGGTAGACGTCGATGACGTCGCCCATCTCGAGCTTGGAGACGTCCATCTCCAC
>CAYWBG010000185.1:0-4359 GCA_964456005.1 uncultured Halomonas sp. | reverse complement strand
CTCCGCGAAGGTCGCATTGTCTATAGTCGAGACACCGTCTTCGGCGGGCGTCAGCTCACCGAGGAGATTCGCAACCGTTACGGCTTGAGCCTCGACGAGGCGGGTCTGGCCAAGAAGCGCGGGGGGCTGCCGGAGGACTATCAGCGCAGCGTTCTCGACCCTTTCCTGGACACGCTGGTGCAGCAGGTAGGGCGCTCTCTGCAGCTCTACTATACCGCCGGCCGCAAGCAGGAGGTGCGCCATATGGTGCTGGCCGGGGGTTCCAGTGTGATTCCCGGCCTCGCCGAGCGGCTGGCGCTTGAGAGCGGCATGGAGGTCTCGATTGCCAATTCGCTGCAGCGGATGAAGGTCAACACCCGCATCGACGTGCAGACGCTGTCCGGTGACGCACCGGCCATGCTCACGGCCTGCGGCCTGGCGATGAGGTCCCGCGCATGACGATCGAGATCAACCTGCTGCCCTGGCGTGAGGAGCTGCGCGCCCGCCGAGGCAGGCGCTTCTTTGTGGCCCTGGCGCTGGCTGCAGTGCTGGGACTCGGTGGCGGCTACGGCATGACCTGGCACTATGACCAGGAGCGCGAGGCCCAGCAGCAGCGTAACGCCCATATCCAGGAACAGAGCCGTCAGCTCGACGACGATATCCGCGAGGTCAGTGAACTGGAGGCGATCCGTGAGACGATGCAGGAGCAGGTCGATGTCTTCACGGAACTGCAGGTTGGGCGCACCCAGACCGTCCACGTGTTCAATGACCTCGCTTCCAGCCTGATGGAAGGCGTGCACTATACCCAGTTCAGTCGCCAGGGAGATACCCTTCGCCTGGCTGGCCTGGCGGAAACCAGTCAGCAAGTGACGGATCAGCTGCGCGCCCTGAATGCCGCCGCGTCCTTTACGGAGCCTGTGCTTTCCGAAGTGGAGTCCGAAGGTGGCGGTGAACGCCAGAGGTTCAGTCTGAGCATGGGCCAGCAACTGCCCAAGCGAGCCGAGAGGAGCGAAGACGACGCCGAGCCGGCAGGGGAGGAGTCATGAGTCTCAAGGCAGAGATGCGTCGCCTGCGAGAGCTGGATTGGCGCGAGCTGGATATCAAGGAAGCGGGCAGTTGGCCCTGGTCGCTGCAGCTATTGACGTGTCTGCTGGTACTGGGGGTGACCTTCGCCGGCATGCACTGGTACCTGGCGGGGCCGGCCAAGGAGGAGCTGGAGCGGGTCAGAAGCCAGGAGGCCGGACTGATTCGCGACTATCGCAGCAAGGCCGCCCAGGCCGCCAACCTGGAGGCCATGCGCGAGCAGATGAGCGTGCTAGAAGCGCGGATGGGCGAGCTGCGTGAGATGCTGCCCACTGGCGCCGAGGTTCCCGCGCTGATCGACAACATCAGCGAGACCGCCATCGATAATCAGTTGTCGGTCGATTTCATCCGCCTTCGGAGCCGCACCCCCCGGGAGTACTACATCGAGCAGCCCTTCGATATTCAGGTGCAAGGGGACTACCACCGCATCGCTGCCTTTCTGGCGGGGGTGGCCGGGCTGCCGCGAATTGTCACGCTGCATGACATGACCCTGTCACCCGAGGGTGGCAGCGGCCGGCAACTGCGGTTGTCGATGATGGCGCGAACCTATAGCTATCGGCAGAGCGGGGAGGCGCAGCCATGAAGTCGACGCGCTGGATCTTCCAGGTCGCTGGTGCTGGGCTGCTGGTGACGCTTGCCGGGTGTGCCGATCCCCAGCTGGGAGCGCTGGACAGGGAGCTGTCGACGATCCGCAGCGACCCGGGCCCCACGCCAAGCGTCGAGTTGCCCGACATTCCGGATTACGACCCGGTGCCCTACGATGAGGCCGATCGGCGCAGCCCCTTCACTGCCCGGCTACCCGATGCAGAGCAGCCGCCGGTAGGTGCCGAGGGGCTGGAGCCGGATCTCGCTCGGCAACGGGAGCCCCTCGAGGCCCATGGGCTCGATCAGCTCGACCTGGTGGGTACCTTGACTCGAGGCGGTCAGCCTTCGGCGCTGATCCGCTCGCCGGACGGCCAGGTGCATCGGCTGCGGGTCGGCAATTACATGGGAACGGATTTCGGCCGCATTGTCAGCATCACCTCGTCGTCGGTGCAGCTGATCGAGGTGGTGCCTACCGGGCGAGGCGGCTGGATTGAGCGCACGACGCAGTTGACGCTGAACGACTAAAAGCGAATCGCCGAGCCGCCGCAGTTGCGGTGTGGCGTCAAGCGGGGGAAGGGAACAATGCTACCGATCATGAAGCGTGGAATCACGATACTCTTGCTGCTGGCGCTTGCGTCGACCGCCTTTGCGGCCTCGAGCCTCGATGAGCTCAGCTTCCGCCAGGGCAGCGGCGGCGAACTGGAGGTGGACCTGGGCTTCGCTGGGCCGGTGCCCGAGGTCAGGGGCTATCGCCTGGATGACCCGGCGCGCTTGACCATCGACCTGATGGAGACCACCAACCGTCTCGATCGGCGCCGCTATGCCCTGGGCATTGGCGGCGTCCAGCAGGTGACCGCCCTGGAAGCCGGCTCGCGCACTCGCCTGGTCTTCGACCTCGAAGGGCCGCTGCCCTACAACACCCGCGAGCAGGGCAACCGTCTGCGCCTGGCCATCGGCGGCGGGGCGGCCGATACCGGGGTGGCGGATGCTGCGCCGGCCCAGGCCAGCCCGCAACCTGAGCCGGCGCCTACCCGCACGGCCAGCCGCGGGCCCAGCGTCGAGGACATCGATTTCCGACGCGGCGAGGATGGTGCCGGGCGTCTGGTGGTCACCTTCGACCGCGCCGGCGTGGATGCCCGGGTTCGCGAGAGCGGACGCAATCGCATCACCGCTGAACTACGCGACGTCGAGCTTCCCGCGTCACTGGACCAGGTGTATGACGTCAGCGACTTCGGCACCCCGCTGCGCCGCGTGACCCCGCGGGCCGGAAGAGACGGCGTGACCCTGGATATCGAGGGGGCTGGCGACTACGCCATGGTGTCGACCCAGAGCGGGAGACAGCTGACCATCGAGGCCCAGCCGGTGACCCAGCAGGAGCGCGAGCGGCGGGTTCGCGAGCAGTTTCCCTATACCGGCGAGCGCATCACCCTCAACTTCCAGGACATCGAGGTTCGCTCGGTACTGGCGATCATCGCCGACTTCACGGGGCTCAACCTTGTAGCCAGCGACAGCGTTCAGGGGCGTGTAACCCTGAATCTCGAGGATGTGCCCTGGGACCAGGCCCTGGATCTGGTCCTGAAGAGCCACGGCCTGGCAAGCCGCCAGGAGGGCAACGTGATCGTGGTGGCCCCGGCCAGCGAACTGGCCAACATCGAGCGCCAGGAACTTGAGGCTCGCGAGCAGATGGAGACCTTGGCGCCGCTGGTCACCGAATATATCGAAGTGCGCTACGCACGTGCCTCGGACCTGGCGGAACTGCTGCGCGGCGGGCAGGGTTTCGGTCTGCTTTCCGAGCGTGGCCGCGTGGCCATCGACCAGCGCACCAATATGCTGCTGATACAGGATACCGCCGACCAGATCGATGAGATCATTCGCACTTTGGATCGCCTCGATGTCGCCGTGCGTCAGGTGCAGATCGAGGCGCGCATCGTTATCGCCAGCGATAGCGCCTCCCGTGAGCTGGGCGTCAACTGGGGGGTGTCGAGCACCGCCAGCAGTCGTCTCGATCTCGGCGGCGCCTCCGATGGCTCGCCGATCTCCGGCCTCGGCGGCCTAGCGGTGGACTTCGGTTCCGCCGAGCGTGGCGTGGGGGGCATGACCAGCTTCGCCTTCGGCTACCTCTCCGGCGACATCCTGCTCGATCTGGAACTGCGCGCCATGGAGAGCGAAGGCAGGAGCTATACCATCTCCCAGCCGCGGGTGATCACCGCCAACCAGCGTACCGCCGTGATCAAGCAGGGCCAGGAGCGGGCCTACCGCGAGGCGGCCGCTAGTGGCGCTTCGGCGGTCGATTTCAAGGAAGCCGTGCTCTCCCTGGAGGTGACGCCGCAGATCACCCCTGACAACCGCATCATCATGGACGTGGCCATCACCAACGACACCTTCGGTGAGTTCCAGCCCGGTGAGGAGCCGCCGATCAACAAGAACGAGATCGAGACGCAGGTGTTGGTGGATAACGGCGAGACCGTTGTCCTGGGTGGCATCCTGCAGACGGAGGAGTTGCGTAACCTGGTCAAGACCCCCTTCCTGGGCGATCTGCCGGTGCTCGGTCGTCTCTTCCGCTATACCCAAGAGAGCAACGAGAAGGTAGAGTTACTGGTATTCATCACCCCCCGAATACTGGACGACGGCATGGCTATTCGCTGATGCAGGCACTACCCAACCTGATACTGATCGGCCCCATGGGGGCCGGCAAGAGCACCATCGGCCGCC
>CAYWBG010000184.1:0-4369 GCA_964456005.1 uncultured Halomonas sp. | reverse complement strand
CCGGACGCCGAGGAGGCGCGGCTATGGCAAGCGCTGGCCTGGGTGGGACTCGACGGCTGGGCCGAGACGCTGTCCGACGGCCTGGCGACCCGGGTAGGCGAGGGGGGAAGCCGGCTCTCCGGCGGTCAGGGGCGGCGCCTGGCCCTGGCCAGGTTGCACCTACGTGACCCGGGCCTGGTGATCCTCGACGAGCCCTTTGCGGGACTGGATGCCGAGACCGTGGCGACGCTCTCCGCGCGCCTCGATGCCTGGCTCGAGGGTCGCACGGTGCTCTATCTGGTGCATCAGATAGAGGAAGGCGGAGCCTTCGCCCCGCCGGGCGTGGACCAGCAGCTGACGCTGGTGGAGGGGCGCCTCACCCGCTATACCTGATAGCCTGAGTGATCGAGTGGTTACCCTGCGCGAGGCCATTTCCCCTCCTCGCGAGGCCGGCAATGGAGGTGGCGATGAGCGTTTCCCGCGGTGTGGGTCGTCTGGGCAAGAAGCGGCTGTGGGTCGCAGCGACGGCGCTGCTATTGGGTGTCGGCATTGGCTTGAGCGGGCCGGCGACGGCCGAGCCGCGCGTCTCGGCGGTGACGCTGTCGTCCGGAGGGCTGGCGGAGGTTCGGCGCACCGCACCGCTGTCCGATAGCGGGGTGATCCATCTGGAGGTTCCCCTGGAGCAGGTCGACGATATTCTCAAGAGCCTGGTGGTGCGTGACCCCGCCGGGCGACTGGTCGGCATGCGGCTGGATGGCCCCTCGGCCGTGGAGGAAACCTTCCGCCGGCTGCCCTTCGGTCCCGAGGCACTGGCGTCGGTGCCGCGTCTGGCGGCCACCCTGCAGGGCGTGATGGTGCGAGCCTCCTCCGCCGGGCACAGCGTCGAGGGGCTGCTGCTGGGCGTCGACGAGGTCACGGCCGGCGACGGCCAGGAGACTGAGCGTACCCTGTCGGTGCTGAATGACGACGGGGTGGTGGCGACCCTGCGGCTGGGCGCCGATGCACGCCTCGACATTCTCGACGTGGAGCTTCGCGATCGCCTGCGCCAGGCGGCGGAGGTCAGTGGACGGGATCGCACCGACCAGTGGCGCCGCATTGCCATTGAGCTCACCGGGGAGGGCGAGCGCGAGGTGGGCCTCTCTTACGTGGTGGCCGCGCCGGTCTGGAAGACCGCCTATCGCTTGCTGCTGGACGACGAGGGGAGCGCTCGGCTGCAGGCCTGGGCGGTGATCGAGAACGCCAGTGGTAGCGACTGGGAGCAGGTGGCCGTCACGCTCTCTAGCGGCGCCCCGGTGACCCTGACCCAGCGCTTGTTCGAGCGCTACTGGCCCAGCCGCCTCGAAGTGCCGGTGAGCGTCGAGCGCACGGCCCCGGTGCGAGCCGACGAGGGCACCCTGAGGCATCAGCGTACCCCGGCCGCGGTGGAGTCGGCTGCACCAGATGCCGTGATGGCGGCCGGTGCCGGCAGAGCCTCCGCCCCCGCCGCCGAGGCCGTGGCGATTCAGGGCGATACTGCCGCCACCTGGCGGTTTCCCGACGCCGTGGACCTGGAGGCCGGGCGCACCCTGTCGGCGCCCTATGTCGACGTGGAAGTCCCCGCCGAGCGACTCTCCCTGTTCCAGCCCGAGCGGGGCGAGCGTCACCCTGTGGCCGCGGTGCGGCTCGAGAACAGCACCGATACCTGGCTGCCTCCGGGACTGGTTACCGTCTATGCCCCTGAGGTTGGTCACGTGGGTGACGTCAATTTGCCCGGTATTCCCGCCGGCGAGGCCAGGCTGGCGAGCTTTGCGGCGGACCGTCAGGTACGCATCACCAGCGAATCGACGCCCGAGGAGCAACTGGTGAGTGTGACCCTGGTCGATGGCACCCTGAGGGCCACCCGGCTGTCGCGGGTGACCACCCGCTATACCCTGGAGAGCGACGCGACTCGACTGCGTGACGTGCTCATCGAGCATCCGGCACGCGCCGGCTGGCGCTTCGAGGCCGAAGCGCTGGTGGCCAGCACGCCCACCCATCGCCGTTTGCGGGTCAGCCTGGTGCCCGGCGGTAGCGAGACGGTGGAAGCCCGCGAGGAGCTGACGCGCCGCCAGAGCATTGCCCTGGTGGAGGCCGATACCGAACGGCTGGTGCAGTGGAGCGACGCCGCCGACCCCCAGACCGCCGAGGCCCTGTCGACGCTGATCACGCTCCGCCGCGACGTGGCCGAGGTGGAGCGTGAGCTGAACGACCTGGAGCGGGGGCTGCAGCGTGCCACCGGGCACCAGGCGCGAATCCGCGAGAATCTCTCTGCCGTAGGCCTCGACAGTGAGGCTGGCCAGCGTTACCTGAGCGACCTTGAGGCTCAGGAAACGCGCATCATCGACCTCGATACGCGTCGCGAGGACGCCGAGGCGAGGCTCGCCGACCGGCGCGATGACCTCGCGGCGTTTATTCGCGAGCTATAAGGCCCTTTGCGCGACTGCAGAATCTCACTCAGGATGAGGGTAATGATCAGAGCGAGTGGAACCATGCGTGATTTCCTTGAACGTCTGCCCAAGGCGGAGCTGCACCTGCACATCGAAGGGTCGCTGGAACCCGAGCTGATGTTTGCACTGGCCGAACGCAATGGCGTGACGCTCCCTTTCGCCTCGGTGGAGGAGGTCCGCGCCGCCTATGATTTCAGCGACCTGCAGTCCTTCCTCGACCTCTACTATCAGGGGATGAGCGTGCTGCGCACCGCCGAGGACTTCCGTGACCTGGCCATGGACTATTTCCGCCGGGCCCATGCCGAGGGCGTGGTGCATGTGGAAATGCACTTCGACCCCCAGGCCCATCTGGCAAGGGGGGTTGAGCTCTCGGTGGTGATGGAGGGGCTCAGCCTCGCAAGGCGCCAGGCCGAGCGCGAGCTGGGGCTGTCCACGGCGCTGATCATGGCCTTCCTGCGCGACCGCGATGCCGCCGAGGCAATGAGCGTGCTGGAGCAGGCGGCTCCCTATTGGGAGATGCTCGATGCCGTGGGCCTGGATAGCGCCGAGCGTGGCCACCCGCCGTCGAAATTCACCGAGGTGTTCGAGCGCGCCGCCCGGCTGGGTATCCCGCGGGTCGCGCATGCTGGCGAGGAGGGGCCTCCCGAGTACATTCGCGAGGCCCTGGACCGACTCGACGTCTGCCGCATCGACCACGGCGTGCGCTGCCTGGAGGACCCCGAGCTGGTGGAACGCCTGCGCGAGGAAGGCATGGTGCTGACGGTCTGCCCGCTCTCCAATGTGCGCCTCAGGGTAGTGGACCGACTCGAGGATCACCCCTTGCCGCAGCTGCTCGAGGCGGGCCTGCGCGTCACCCTCAACTCAGACGACCCGGCCTACTTCGGGGGCGGGGTGTTGGACAACTACCTGGCCTGCCACGAAGCCTTCGGCTGGTCCGAGGAGATCTTCATACAGCTCGCCGGCACTGCGATCGAGGCCGCCTTCGTGAGCGACCGGCGGCGCCTGGCACTGCGCCGCCAGCTTGCCGACAGCGTCTGACGTTCCAGCCAAAAACCGCCCCCCGGCGAGACCGGGGGGCGGCGTTTCGACGCAATGCCCTTGCGATGATGCCCCGGTTTACGGCAGGGCTGGTATCTCCAGGTCGGGCATCTCGCCGGTCAGAGTGTGCAGGAAGGCGGTAATGTCGGCGACGGTCTGCTCTTCGAAATCGCGACCCAGCATCTCCCGGCCCATGATGGCGACGGACTCCTCGAGAGTCTCGGTGGCACCGTTGTTCATGTAGGGATAGGTCACGGCGACGTTGCGCAGGGTCGGGGTGCGGAAGCGGTACATGTCATCTTCATCACCGGTGACCTCGTAGCGGCCAACGTCTTCGGAGCCCGGCACCTGGATGCGGTGGAAGTTGCTGTCGGTCAGCGCCGGCCCGCTGTGGCAGGCGGCACAGCCGTTATCCACGAAGGCCACCATGCCGTCCTTCTCCTGCTCGTTCAGGGCCTCCATGTCGCCGCGCAGGTAGCGGTCGAAGGGGGAGTTGGGGGTGTTGAGGGTGCGCTGAAAGCTGGCCAGGGCCTTGGCCAGGTTGTCGGCGTTGATCGGATCCTCGTCGCCTGGATAGGCATTGGCGAACTTTTGCTGGTACAGATCGAAATCGGTCAGGCGTTCCAGGGCGCTGTCGAGGTCCATGGCCATTTCCACGTCGGCCTCGATGGGCCCAAGGGCCTGGCCTTCCAGGTCGGGCTCGCGACCATCCCAGAACTGAGCCTCCAGGAAGCCGGAGTTGAGCACGGTTGGCGTATTACGTTCGCCGATCTGGCCATCGTGGCCGGTGGCCCGCGGGATGCGGTCCGCCCAGCCGAGGGCCGGGTTGTGACAGGTGGCGCAGCTGATCACGCCGCTGGAGGAGATGCGCGGCTCGAAGAACAGGA
>CAYWBG010000183.1:0-4376 GCA_964456005.1 uncultured Halomonas sp. | reverse complement strand
TCGTCGATCAGCAGATCCACACCCACCTGGCCGGCGGCGCCCCATGAACTGTCAAGGCTCAGGTCGCCCAACTCGCTGCTCTCGCTGGAGAAACGGGTATAGTTGATGCCTGCGCCCAGGTAGGGCTGTACCGAAGCCTGGGTGCCGCCCAGCGGGTAATACTGCACGGTCAGGGTCGGTGGCAGATGCTTGGTAGAGGCCAGGTTCTCGCCGTTCAGGTAGATATCATGTTCGAAGGGCAGGGCAGCCAGCAGTTCTACGCCAACGTTGTCATGGAAGCGATAACCAAGCGTAAAGGCAAAGTTGGTCTTGTCCTGAACATCGGCCTCAATGGCGCCATCGACCAGGCTGCCGTTATCGCTCTTGGGGGCCACCTTGGCCACGCCCAGGCGGGTAAAGAAGTCCCCCTCGCCGTAAGCGATGGCCTGGGTGCTGGTGGTGAAGGCAGCGGCGGCCAGGCCGGCGGCAAGCAGGGTGGGAAGAGTATTCTTGCGCATAAAGCGACTCCTTGTGAATAACGACGAACGGTTATCAAGTGGCTGCCTGGGCCAGCCAGGGTATGCCGCTAGTCTAATCAGTCTTCATCGGCGCATCTTTGACCCAGAGCAAGGGTTGTGCACTGCAGCTATCCCGAGCCCCGTGGCAGGTCGATGGGCTATCAGAAACGATAGGTGACCCGTCCACCCAGGGCCGTGGGATCGATGCTCTTCTCACTGAGTCCCTCGACGACAAGGGGCATATCGGCGGACACGTCCGCGTAGCTGACGTGGTCGTTGCGCAGATGGCCCCTGGCTACGGCCAAGTCAACGCCCGATGGGTCGATGGACCCGTGCATGTGACGCAGGTAGAGAGCGTCCAGCGCTTGCCCCGAGAAGTAGACGTAGTCAACTCCCGGACTCTCATAGGGCCCACCGCTCACCTCGATTCCAAGCTTGTCGTGATGCAGGTAGCCGGTTTCATCGTAGAGGCCACGCCCTCCCGTATTTTCCAGGCCTGGGCGATTGATAGCGAGTGGCCTGGTATCGACGTCGACGTTGAACTGGGTGATGCCGCCACGTACCGGCATGTCTCCGGCGCTGAAAGCTAAGGCCACCTGGCTCGCGATGGCACAGCCGGCGGCAATCATGGTGACGTTCAGGACGTTGGGGGTTTTCATCAGTGCGTTCCTCTCGTCGATCACGGCGGCATCGTCTTGCCTGGGGAGAAAAACTTGTACAATAAACAATATAGATGCAGGTTTTGCAAAAGTCTTGTTAAATTTTCTATGACGCCCATAGTTGCGCATGTCGCAAAGAAAGGGAGGATGCCGATGTTGCGGCGTATGGTGCACTGAGTTCTGCTGCTCGCGGTGTATAGCTCTTGATGCGGCGCAGTGTCGGGGCTCGCGAGATCCCCCGGAATCGTCTTGACTGAGAGGAGCCGACGAGGAGACGGAAGATGAGATTCGGAGAGTGCCTTCGATATCCGTGGTGGGGGGAGGTGGTGGCGCTGCTGGTCGCTGCTGGTCTGGCAGTCTGGCTGCTGCTGCAGCCAGAGCTGATTCAGGGGCTGCCGTTCACGCTGCGCTTGCCGGCCGTCCTGCTGGGTATCTGGGCACTGGGCGCCGCTTTTCTGCGACCGCTGGCGCCGTCGCTGCCTCGCCGTCTGTTTCACCGGCCCCTGTCCCCCCCCTGGAGCCACCTGGCATTGGCGTTGTTCATCCTGGTGCTGACGGTTCGCGCGACCATGGGTTGAACCCGTAGCGGCTCGGAGAGGAAGCCAGGGACGAACGCGGAGGCCTTCCCTGCCAGTATCCGTCCTTGGCGGGTGTGGACCTTCGAATCGACCATGGCGATCTATGCCGATTTCTGGACCATACCTGGTGCTGCAATATAAAAGGGCTCCCGCGGGAGCCCTTTCTTTATTCTGAGTGCGACAGACGCTGCTTTGTTAGCGAGTGATGTGCTGATATTCACCCGCATCGGCAGTAACGCTGCTCACCACCCAGATGGCGATCATGGAAGCAATGAAGCCAGGAATGATCTCGTACACACCGGGCCCCCCCATGAACTCGGCGTTCCAGCCCAGGGTAATCCAGATCATGACGGTGGCGGCACCCACCACCATGCCCGCGATAGCGCCTGCACCGTTCGTGCGCGGCCACATGAGCGACAGGATAATCAGCGGGCCAAACGCCGCACCGAAGCCTGCCCAGGCGTTACTGACCAGCCCCAGAACCTGAGAATCTTCGTCAGATGCAATGATGGCGGCAACAATGCCCACTATCACCACGCAGATGCGGCCAACGGCCACCGTCTCTTTCTCGGTCGCTTCCTTGCGCAGGAACAGGCGGTAGAAGTCCTCGGTCAGTGAGGAAGACGACACCAGAAGCTGGCTGGAAATGGTACTCATGATTGCAGCCAAGAGGGCCGCGTAGAGGAAGCCAGTCACCAGCGGATGGAACAGAAGGTTGGCCAGAATGATGAAGATGGTTTCCGGATCCTGGATATCCAAGCCGTTGCGTACCGCGAAGGCCCGGCCGAATATGCCCAGAGAAATGGCACCGATCAGGGAGATAAGCATCCAGCTCATGCCGATGTTACGGGCAACGGGTACATCCTTCAGCGTCCGGATGGCCATGAAGCGCACGATAATATGCGGCTGGCCGAAATAGCCCAGCCCCCAGGTCACCGCAGACAGCCATCCCACGAAGGTCAGTCCCGCCGTCCAGGATAGCAGTGTGGGATCGACTTCATTCAGAGTCTCCGATGCCTGAGCGAAACCGCCGCCACCTTCGCCAAACAGGACAACCACTGGCATGATCACCAGCGCCAGCATCATGATGCAGCCTTGTACGAAGTCCGTCATGCTCACGGCCAGGAAGCCGCCCACGACCGTGTAGACCAGCACCACGCCTAGCGTAATCATGATGCCCATGCCGTAGTCGCTCATGCCTCCGAAGTTGTAAACGCCGGAAAAAGCGCTTTCAAACAGCTTGCCACCCGCCACCAGGCCTGACGCTGTGTATACCGCGAAGAAGATCACGATGACGATAGCGGATACCGTCCTCAGCGACATCGCCCGAGTCGGGAAACGGTTTGCCAGGAATTCCGGAATGGTAATCGCGTTACCATAGTGAACCGTTTGTTCGCGGAGGCGTGGTGCGACCAGCGTCCAGTTGAAGAACGCCCCCACGAGCAGGCCGATACCGATCCAGGCCGACCCCAGGCCAGACACAAACATCGCCCCGGGCAACCCCAGCAGCAACCAACCGCTCATGTCCGAAGCGCCGGCAGACAGGGCCGCCACCTGGGGGCTGAGGGCTCGTCCCCCCAACATGTAATCTTCGGATGAAGAGGTGGCTTTGCGCATGGCATAAATGCCGATGGCGATCATGAGCGCAAAGTAACCAAAAAGACTGATCCAAACACCAGTAGCCATAGGACTTCTCCAGTTTCGTCAGGGCGGAGCACGCTCCGACCGATGGGTGCACCTACCGTGAAGCGCTCGGTAGTGGCACTTGTTTTATTGTTGGTTACGCCGTCTTCTTTTTTTCCACGGGGACTGGCGAACGGTCGCCGAGGGGTGTCGGAGAGGTGGGGGGCGGTAGGCGACGGATAGATGACTTTCCATCATGAGGGGATTCCTTCAGTTATTGTCGTAATTGACGAGCGGGATCACTCGTCTCCCAGCGCAAGCAGTGATGCGTTGCCGCCCAGCGCGGCGGTGTTGACGGTCACGGTCTTCTCGGTGGCGAAGCGCAGCAGGTAGTGCGGCCCGCCCGCCTTGGGCCCGGTGCCGGAGAGTCCCTGGCCGCCGAAAGGCTGAACCCCCACCACGGCACCGATGATGTTGCGATTCACGTACACGTTGCCCACACGAATCTTGCGCGCGATTTCCTCGGCAAAGGACTCGTTGCGGCTGTGCACGCCGAAGGTCAATCCATAACCTCGGCCGTTGATCGAGGCGATCACTCGATCTATCTCGCTGGCCTTGTAGCGCACGATGTGCAGTACCGGGCCAAATTGCTCTCTTTCCAGGGACTCGATACCGTCGATCTCGAATGCCACTGGGGCAACGAAGGTGCCTTCGCCGGTCAGCATCGGATCCAGACATGTCTCTGCCACCAGCCGCCCCTCGCCCTTGAGGGTGTCGACGTGTGCCCTGAGTCCCTTGCCCGCGTCTTCGTCGATCACCGGGCCGACATCGGTGCCCAGGTCGCGGGGGTCTGCGACGCGCAGCTCGGCCATGGCACCCTTGAGGATCTCGATGACCCGGTCGGCCACGTCCTCCTGCAGGTAGAGCACGCGTAGTGCGCTGCAGCGCTGGCCGGCACTCTGGAAGGCGGACTGGATGACGTCGGCCACCACCTGCTCGGGCAGGGCGGTGGAGTCGAC
>CAYWBG010000182.1:0-4377 GCA_964456005.1 uncultured Halomonas sp. | reverse complement strand
TACGCCAAGCTGCCCGACATCATGAAGGCCAAGAAGAAGCCGATGGACGTCAAGAGCCCGGCGGACCTGGGTATCGAGGTGAGCTCCAAGGTCAAGCTGCTCAAGGTTGAGCCACCGGCCGAGCGCCAGGGTGGCATCAAGGTGGGCTCCGTGGACGAGCTGATCGATAAACTCAAGAACGAAGCCAAAGTGCTTTGAACACAGTGCTTTGAAAGGAGCGGATCGCATGAGCATCCTGGTACTCGCTGAACATCACGACGGCGCCCTGGCTGGCGCTACCGCCCATGTGGTGGCGGCCGCACAGGCCATTGGCGGCGACATCGACGTGCTAGTGGCCGGTGAAGGCGTTGGCGCCATCGCCGAGGCCGCCGCCAAGCTCGATGGCGTGAGCCGCGTACGCGTGGCCGACAACGCCGCCTATGCCCACCTGCTGGCCGAACCCACCGCGGCATTGATCGCGGAACTGGCCGGGGATTACAGCCACGTGCTGGCCTGCGCCTCCACCACCGGCAAGAACGTGCTGCCCCGCGTGGCCGCACTCAAGGACGTGGGGCAGATCTCCGAGATCATCGCCGTGGAGTCTCCCGATACCTTCAAGCGTCCCATCTACGCCGGCAACGCCATCGCCACCGTGCAGAGCGAGGACGCCCTCAAGGTGATCACCGTGCGCACCACCGGCTTCGATGCCGTGGGTGAAGGCGGTAGCGCCAGCGTGGAAGCCGTGGAGTTCGTCGCCGACAACGCTCAGTCCACCTTCGTCAAGGAAGAGCTGGCCCAGTCCGACCGGCCCGAACTGGGTGCGGCCAAGGTGGTCGTCTCTGGCGGCCGCGGCATGGGCAACGGCGAAAACTTCAGGCTGCTCGACGGCATCGCCGACAAGCTCGGCGCGGCCATCGGTGCCTCGCGGGCCGCGGTAGACGCGGGCTTCGTGCCCAACGACATGCAGGTGGGCCAGACCGGCAAGATCGTCGCCCCGGACCTCTACATCGCCGTGGGCATCTCGGGGGCCATTCAGCACCTGGCGGGCATGAAGGACTCCAAGGTGATCGTCGCCATCAACAAGGATGAGGAGGCGCCGATCTTCCAGGTCGCGGACTATGGTCTAGTGGGAGACCTCTTCGACGTACTGCCGGAACTCGAACAGAAGCTATGACCAAGAGTGGGAGCTTTCAGGAGGCGCTCTCCACGAACTGTGGCCTGGTGGGAGAGCTGCCCCACGTGTTGCCGGAACTCGAAAGCAAGCGGTAACCTCTCAGCCGAACGCCACCTGGCCGGCCCCCGTTCGGGGGCCGGCCTTTATCATGTTGGGCTGGAAAGCTTCGACCCATGGCAGGCGATGGCTGGATGGGGGAAGATCACCGCAGATGACGCAATCGGGAGAGCAGGGTGACCCACGGCACAGAGCAGGCGAGGCGGTCAGCGGGCTGGCGTCTAGCGGTCATGGCGCTGAGTCTTGGCCTGATCGCCATGCTCGGCCCAGCGCTGGCCGAGGAGGGCGGTACGCCGGGTAGTCGGACCGAGTCCGCGATATCGGCCCAGGCGCTGGGCATGACAATGCCGCTGGTTGCCGAGATGGATCGCAGCCTGTCGGCGTTAGAGGCGTTCATTGTGTCGGACCTGCCGTTCCTGCGCGATCAGCGGCTGGCCCGGGTCGCGGCCCTGCGCGACCGGTGGGGACCCGCGGTACTTCCCGATGCTGCGACCCTCGAGCGGCTGCTGGATACCTGGCGGCTGGAACTGGCCTATGGTGAGGAACATGACAGCTGGCGAGGACTTCTCGTCGGTGATGGGCAGCGCGAGGTCGACTACCTGCGACTGGGACGGGTGGGGCTTTATTACCTGACTCCCGACGGCCAGGAAGGTGGCGTGTGGAAGGATAGGGCTGCCGCCTGGCAGCGCCTGAAGGGTCAGGACCTGGCCGAGCTGCGCAAGGCGCAGGCCATCCTCCGCGAACGTCGAGCCCCGGAACTGCTGAGGCTACCGGTATCGCTGTCGCCCACGGAAACCACAGGCACGACAGTCACGGATCGGCCTGGCGGCGTGGGCGCGATCGGAGATGACCCGGCAGCGTTGTTGACGGGGGAGGCGGCCGAGGAGACCTGGGCGGGGCTTTCGGATATCGTCGATCGACACTTCCGCGCGCTGCGTGACGAACATGCCGGAACCTGGCTGGCGATGAGCAGCGACCTGTCGCTGCCGAAGGATCTGGTCGATGATCGCCGTGCCGCGATCGCCCTTCTGCGCCAACTGGAGGCTCGGGTGGAGGAGAGTGCGCGCTGGCGCCGCTTCGAGGCGCCGGTGGCCGATTCAACGGGACGCATCGCCCGACGGGATGTCGCACGGCTGGGGGGACTGATGGCGTTCAGCGACGGCGACCTGCTTCAGCGCAGCGAGGCAGAGGACCAGGTCGAGCCGAGACTGACCGTGGTCGAGGGGCTGTCCGCGGAGCAGCGCGAGCTGCTGAAGGCGGCCTGGTCGGGAGGCGGCTCCCACCTGCTGATCGATCCCAGTGGCGGCCCCCTGCTGGAGGCCCTCGCCCAGCGCCCCACCCTGGAAGAGCGTTTCCACCAGGGGGGGGCCGTGGGCTATGCGGTGGTAGCGCTGGGGGGGCTGGGCCTGCTGGTGGCACTGCTGCAGTATCTCTACCTGCTCGGTGTCTCGGTGCGGCTACGTCGTCAGCTCAAGGCTCCGGATCTGCTTCGCCACGACAACCCCCTGGGTCGAGTGCTGGCGAGGTTCCAGGCGCTGCGCGACGGGCTGCCGCCGGAGGCCCTGGAAGCGCGGCTCGACGAGGCGCTTCTGGCCGAGCTGCCGCGCCTGGAGCGTGGTCAAGCGCTGGTCAAGTTGCTGGCCGCGGTGGCCCCCTTGCTGGGCCTGCTGGGTACCGTGGTCGGGATGATCGTCACCTTCCAGGCGATCACCGTGTTTGGTACCGGCGACCCGCAGTTGATGGCCGGTGGGATCAGCCAGGCGCTGGTGACCACGGTCCTCGGCCTGATCACGGCGGTACCGCTGCTCTTCGCGCATACCGCCCTGGTCAGCCGCAGCCGGTGGCTGGGAGGGCTGCTCGAGGGGCATGCCAGCGCCGCCCTGGCGGAACACCTTGAGTCGCCGGCCGATGGCGAACCACAGCGAGTCCCGACGCATGCCACTCTGGTCTGAAGGCATGGTCCGCGTGGCCGCGCCGCTGCTGCGACTGCTCGAGGCCGGCGGTGTCGTGCTGGGTGGAATCATG
Source organism: uncultured Halomonas sp. (assembly GCA_964456005.1). Taxonomy (GTDB): domain Bacteria; phylum Pseudomonadota; class Gammaproteobacteria; order Pseudomonadales; family Halomonadaceae; genus Halomonas. The sequence goes on along the minus strand of CAYWBG010000182.1, from coordinate 1,142 downwards.
CTGGTCGCGGCGCTGCTTTTCAGCTTGGCGCTGGAGCGCTGGTGGTACTTCCGTTTCACCTGGCGTAGCGAACGTCATGCCCTGATTCGGCGCTGGGTGGCACGCCGCGACCATGCCAGTTGGAGCGCCCGAACCCTGCGCGACTCCTGGGCCCGGGAACTGATCGCCCGCCTGCGGCGCCCATTGCCCTGGCTCAAGATGCTGGTGGCGCTCTGCCCGCTGCTCGGCCTGCTGGGCACCGTGACTGGCATGATTGCCGTCTTCGACAGCCTGGCGCTGAGCGAGACTCACCAGACCCGATCCATGGCCGAGGGAGTGGCACGCGCCACTCTGCCGACCCTGGCCGGGATGGCGGTAGCCGTGGTGGGGCTGCTGTTTACCAGCCGTCTCGAGCACGTCATTCGACACGAGGAGCAGCGGCTGCAGGATCACTTGGCCCGCGCCGTGGAGGATTCCCATGCGTAGGCGTCGCCTGCAGGCCGACACCGATGCCAGCGAGGTCAACCTGACCCCGATGCTGGACGTCGTCTTCATCATGCTGATCTTTTTTATCGTTACCACCAGCTTCATCAAGGAGAGCGGTGTGGAGATCGAGCGGCCCGAGTCGCGGGCCGCCACGCCTCGTCCCGATGCCCAGGTGATGGTCGCTATCACGCCCGAAGGGGCGGTGTGGGTCGATGGCCGCGCGGTGGATCTTCACCGTGTAGGCGGCGAAGTGGCAGGCCTGGTGAGCGAGGATGGTGCGGTGGTGATCCAGGCCGATCGCGAGTCCACTACGGGACTGCTGATCGAGGTGATGGATCGTCTGCGTGAAGCGGGCGTCGAGGACCTGGCGGTGGCGGCCACCCGGGGCGGTTCATGATAAGGCTGACCCTGTCGGGGCTGGGGGGCGCCGCCCTGGCGGCGATGCTGTTCTGGCTGCTGGCGCTGCTGGTGACGCCGCCCGAGAAGGAGATAGAGCCGCTGGAAACGACAATGCCCCTACGCCTGGCGTCGATAACTGATGCCGTGAAGCAGGACGAGGCGTCCGAGGCACCGCAAGAGGCGTCCCCCGAGTCCACGGACGGCTTCGTGGAGGCACCGCCGGAACCCGAGGTGACGCTAAAGGGTTTGCTCGAAAGCACCGAGGGCATCAGCCTGCC
>CAYWBG010000181.1:0-4381 GCA_964456005.1 uncultured Halomonas sp. | reverse complement strand
CCCGGCAGCCGCGACTATCTCGAGGTCTACGAGCAGTCCGGCCTGGTCGGGCCGCGCAGCACCTTCGCCCATGGCATCCACCTGGACCAGGAGATGCGCGGCAGGTTGGCCGAGCGCGGTGCCAACCTGGCCTTCTGCCCCAGCTCGAACATGTTCCTGGGCAGCGGGCTGTTCGATCGCCAGGCAGCCCGGGAGATGGCCCTCAACGTCACCTACGCCAGCGATGTGGGTGGCGGTACCGACCTCTCGGGCCTTGCCACGCTCAGGGCCGCCTACCAGGTGGGCCAACTGCGCGGCCAGCCGCTGACCGCCTGGCAGGGCTTCTACGGCCTGACCCTGGGCAACGCCCGGGCGCTCTCTCTTGACGACCGCGTAGGCCGCCTGGCGCCAGGCATGGACGCCGACTTCGTGGTGCTCGATCCCGCGGCCACCCCGCTGCTTGCCCGGCGCACGAGTCGCTGCCGAACGATTTCCGAGACGCTGTTTGCGCTGATGATGCTGGGCGACGACCGCACGGTGGCCGAGACCTGGGCCGCCGGTCGCTGCCAGCATCGACGCGCTGCCTGACACACGACCTTGCCGGGCGGCAACGACTCTCTTGTTCGCCGAATTCCCTTCTCTCTTGTGGCCCTGAATGCACTGCGGCAGGGCCATTTTTTCGCGCGCGATCGATGGCGACCGCTATCCAATCCCTCGCGATTATCCCCTGCGCATGGCGTCTCGACTTTCTTTAGGCACAGGACTTGTCCATCTGGTCAATACGTGGCTAAGCTGTGCGCCAGGGTGACATGACCAGATGGTCAGATCACAAGTCGACACCCGCAATCAGAACTCGATCTACCAAACGACCAACAACAATGGATTCCCCATGGACCCCACCTCTTCTTCCCTGTCCGGCGAGGCTTCGACAAGACCATCCACCGGCAAGGTGCACTGGGTCGATCACTACTTCGGCGTATCGCGTCGGGGATCTTCCCTGCGTACCGAGGTGCTTGCCGGCCTCGCCACCTTCCTGGCGTCGATGTACATCATCGTCGTCAACCCGGCTATCCTGAGCGATGCCGGCATTCCCTTTTCGGCAGCCCTTTCCGCTACCGTGCTGATCAGTTTCATGAGCAGCCTGGCGATGGGGCTCTATGCCCGCAATCCGATTCTTGTCGCACCCGGCATGGGCATGAACGCCCTGTTCACCTATACCCTGGTACAGGGGGCGGGGCTCTCATGGGAAGTCGCGCTGGGCTGTGTCTTCTGGTCAGGCGTGCTGTTCGCGACCCTGGCGATGTTCAACGTGCGCAAGGCGATCATCGAGGCCATTCCGGCCTCCCTGCGCTATGCCATCACCTGCGGTATCGGCCTGTTCATCACCTTCATCGGCTTCAAGAATGCCGGCTTCATCGTGGGTAGCGACGCCACCCTGGTGACGCTGGGAAACATGGATCCTGGCCTGATCACCTTCTTCATCGGCATGATGGCCACCGCCATTCTGGTGATCCTGCGTTTCAATGGCGCCCTGATCCTCGGAATCGCCCTGACGACGCTCCTGGCGTCGCCAATGGGTCGCCTGTGGGGCGGTGACGTGGTGGTGGAGTGGAGCGGACTTGCCGCCTGGCCCGACTTCAGCGCCGTGATGCAGGTGGACATCTGGGGAGCGCTCAAGGTCGCCTACCTGCCGTTCATCTTCGTGATGCTGTTCACCAATTTCTTCGATGCCCTGTCCTGCTTCATGGCACTGTCGGAGTCGGCCGATCTCAAGGACAAGGACGGCAACCCGCGCAACCTCAAGCGTTCGATGACGGTAGACGCCTTCGCCTCCATGATCGCCGCACCGCTGGGCACCAGCGCCGCCCAGACCTTCATCGAGTCGGGGGCCGGGGTCGCCCAGGGGGGGCGAACCGGCCTGGTCGCCGTGACCATCGCCCTGCTGTTCCTGCCGTTCCTGTTTCTGTCCCCGCTGCTATCCCTGGTCCCCGGCATCGCGACGGCACCCGCCCTGGTGCTGGTGGGTCTCTTCATGCTGGCGCCCATCAGCAAGATAGACTGGTCAACCTTCGAGGAGGCCTTCCCAGCCTTCCTGGCGATCATCTTGATGCCCTTGACCTACTCGATCACCCTGGGCATCGCCTTCGGGTTCCTCAGCTTTGTGCTGATCAAGGTGTGCACTGGACGCCTACAGGACATTCGGCCCGCCATGTGGGTCTCGGCTGCCCTCAGCGTGGTGATGTTGGTCACGACCCAGTGAGCGCGCTGGCGACCAGGGACGGTAGCCAGAAAAAGGCCTCGGGCTGGCGGCCACGTTCATCGCCGCCACTAAGAACCCCGTTTCGCTCCCAGCAAGGCATCCGCCACTCGAAAGAGCACCAGGGCCGCCAGCACGGCGGCGAAGATCATCGGCATCCGATAGTCGGCGCGGGTCAGAATCCACAGGTGGGTGATGCCCAGCGCCGCCGACACATAGATCAGCCGATGCAGCCAGTGCCAGGCCGTGAAGCCCATAGCCTTCTGCGTGTACTGGAAAGAGGTCAGCGCCAGCGGCACCAGCAGTAGCAGCGCCGCAGCCCCGTAGCGGATATAGGGGAGGTCGACCATCTCGCGGCGAATCCACGGCCAGTCCCAGAACTGGTCGAGCCCCATCCAGGCGAGCATGTGGGCCACCAGCCAGAAGAAGGCCCACAGACCCATCTGGCGTCGCGCGATCATGATGCCGACCCAACCGGTGAAGCGGAACGCGGGGCTGAAGGCGATGGTGACCAACAGCAGGATCAGGCCGGTGCGGCCGGTGAAGTGGACCACGGCCTCGGCAGGAACCGCGCCGAGGTCGCCGAAGAACCACTGCCAGATCAGCCATACCGCCGGCAGGCTGCCCGCCAGCAGCACCAGCAAACGGAAGGCGAGAATTCGCTGTGATGCATCCCGCATCAAGACTCCCTAGTCATCTCCAATGGCGTCAGAAGTGGCGATCGAGGTCCATCCCGGCATAGAGGTCGGCCACCTCATCGCCGTAACCGTTGAACATCAGGGTCTCGCGGCGCCCGCTCTCGCCGATGCGCCTTTCACGGGCCTGGGACCAGCGCGGGTGATCGACGTCGGGGTTGACGTTGGCGTAGAAACCGTACTCCTCGGGGTTCTGTTCGACCCAGGAGGTCGTCGGCGTCTCCTCCACCAGGCGAATCTTGACCACCGACTTGATGCTCTTGAAACCATACTTCCAGGGCACCACCAGACGGATGGGGGCGCCGTTCTGGTTGGGCATCACCTCACCGTACATGCCTACCGACAGCAGGGTCAGCGGGTGCATCGCCTCGTCGATGCGCAGCGCCTCACGGTAGGGCCAGTCGATGATCGAACGTCGCTGGCCACGCAGGTTGTCGGGGTCGTATATCGATTCGAAGACGACGTACTTGGCCCGCGAGGTGGGCCCATGGCGCTTGAGAAGCTCGGCAAGCGGGAAGCCTACCCAGGGAATGACCATGGACCAGCCTTCCACGCAGCGCAGCCGATAGATGCGCTCCTCCAGTTCCTGCCCGGCGAGGATATCTTCCAGAGCAAAGGACCCCGATGTCTCCACCTCGCCTTCGATGCTCACCGACCAGGGGTCGGTGACCAGGCGGTGGGCGTAGACCTCCGGGTCGCTCTTACGGGTGCCGAACTCGTAGAAGTTGTTGTAGGTCGTGGCATCACCGATGTCGGTCAGCGATTCGCCGTTGGCCAGTTCCTGGCGGGGCAGCGACCCGTCCAGGCGCGCCTCGAGGCCATCCCGCCAGGCATGGGCCGCGGGAGAGAGCAGCAGGCCCGGGGCGGCAGCCGCCACGCCGAGGGCAGCCCCCTGCTTCAGGAAGCGGCGACGCTTCTCGAACAGCTCGCGAGGCGTGACGTCGGACTCGGACACAGCGGGATAGCGATAGCGTGGCATGATCGACACTCTCCACCCAGGGATCACCAGAATGACCCATTTTTCACGATGCGTCAGGGAACGTCCAGCATGAGTCTCCTCACTGCCGCAAAGCTTGACACAGCTCAAGGGTGGTCGTTTTCCGACGCTTTTACTAGGTTGAATGTCGGTAGCTGTGAACTCTAGAGTTCAATAAGAAGGTCTGGCGCATCAGTCGCGCCCATGACCCGAATCATCATCGAGAAGGGGAACCACCATGATCAAAAAAAGCCTGCTGGCCTCGGCCATTGCCATGGGCTCCGCCCTCGCTATTGCCGCACCGGCCATGGCGGACGATGGCCTCGGCGACTACCGCGACCGCTTCGAGCCGCTGCCCCACTTTCCGCCGATCCCGGCAGACAATTCGCTGACCCCGGAAAAGGTCGAGCTTGGCAAGTTCCTGTTCTTCGAGCCGCGCATCTCCTCCAGCGGCGTGATCAGCTGCGCCACCTG
>CAYWBG010000180.1:0-4420 GCA_964456005.1 uncultured Halomonas sp. | reverse complement strand
AGTCGCGCAGCTTGGCAGATTCGCGCACGAACTCGCCGCCGTGCTTGTCGGTGTCGTACCACTGGTCATGCCACTTGCCGTCGATCAATAGGCCCATGGAGAAGTCCTCTTCGCTTGACGTTGAACGTCACTGAAACGTGAATACAAACCAGCTTAAAGTGATTTCCCCGATGCTTCAGCGCATATTCTGGGCTCAACATTTCGAAGAAATTGAATTCTCATCGGCCATGCAGCGACTCGCTTCTCTGAGCAGGGCCCCGGCCATGGCACGTGTGGCGGGGCCAGCCCGGTCCCGATCGCGATGGATCAGCTGAACCGGAATCTCGCGCACGCCGCCGGCGCTCAGGGGCAGTGGGAGAAGCCGACCCGCCGCCATCGCCTCTTGGATACGCGTCTCCGGTAACCAGGCAAACCCCAGGCCGCGCTCCAGCATGTCGATAGAGGTCTCAAGGTGGCTCAGTGTCCAGCGCTGCTCGGCCTTCAGCCAGCCGGCATCCATGGACTGGCGCAGCGCCGAATCGCGCACCACCAGTTGGCGGTGCTGCACCAGATCGCGCAGGTCCAGGATCCTCCCCAGACGATGCAAGGCGTGATCCGGATGGGCAACCGCGACGAAACGCACCGTGACCAGCGGCTCCCCCAGAAACCCTTGGGCCGAGAGCCCCGAGATCACCAGATCGGCACCGTTGTCATAGAGCATCTCGATGCCGCCATTGAGTACCGTTTCATGGAGCTGGACCCGCACGTGGGGGTAGGCCTCGGAGAAGGCATCCAGGGCGCGTGCCAGGGCGTCGGAGGGAAAGACCTGGTCCACCGCCAGCACCACCTCCGCCTCCAGCCCCTCCGCCAGGCGCCCCGCCACGTCTTCAAGTGCCGCCGCGCTCTCGATCAGTTGGCGGGCGCGGCGTAGCAGCAACTCGCCGGCCTCGGTCAATCGCACCTGGCGGCCTACGGGCTCCAGCACCTGGACGCCGAGCTGTTGCTCCAGCTTGTGGACGGCATGATTGAGGGTGGAGGGACTCTTGTGGATCGCCTCCGCAGCACGGGCAAAGCCGCCATGATCGACCACGGCCGCCAGCATGTGCCACTGGGCAAGAGTGACGCGCGACATTTCGATAACCTCGAATGAATAAAGCGAAACAATGCGCTTAAGTTTCGAAAAAACCGGACTAGAATGCCAGGTATTCCGTCAACACAATCCGTCAGGCGACCCAGAGGCACCGATATGACAACCCTTACCACTCGCCAGGTCGAACATGTTCAGCCCAGCCACCCCAGCCAGGATGGTGATGGCGTCAAGATCAAGCGGATCCATGACTTCGGTGGGGGTCTGGATCCCTTCCTGATGCTCGACGAACTGGGCTCGGATCGCCCTGACGACTATATCGGGGGCTTTCCCCCCCACCCCCACCGCGGCATGCAGACCCTCACCTACATCATCCACGGCGGCCTCACCCACGAAGACCACATGGGCCACTCAAGCACAATAAACGCTGGCGATGCTCAATGGATGCATACCGGACGCGGCGTCATCCACTCCGAGATGCCGCTCACCGATAGCCAGGGCCTCCACGGTTTCCAGCTTTGGCTTAACCTGGCGGCCAGCGAGAAGATGAGCCCGGCTGACTACCGCGATGTGCGAAGCGGTGAAATGTCGCGTCTGACCAACGATGGCGCCGAGCTGATTGCCCTGGGCGGAAATTGGGTCCGCGATGACGGCGAGACCGTCGAGGGACCGCTGGACGCCCTGGCCGGTAATGGTGGCGTTGCCCATGTGCGCCTGGCGGCAGACAGAGCGCTGACTCTCCTCGCTGATGCCCACACACTGCTGGCCTATGTGTTCGAGGGCGAACTCCAGGTGGGTGATGCCATGGTGTCGACTGGCCATCTGGCGCGACTCGGCCCCGGTGACCGACTCGCCCTGGCCAGCACAAAGGGCGCCGAGGCCCTGTTGCTCTACGGGACGCCCCACCGCGAACCGATCGCCCACTATGGCCCCTTCGTGATGAACAGCCAGGCAGAGCTGGACCAGGCGCTGAGAGACTATCGCGACGGTACCCTCACCGGCTGAGCCAGAGCTTCCTGTTATGAACCCGACATGAGGTTGATTTCAGGAACCGTCCGAGTTTAAATAACATTCGGTAACGAACAGCGTTCATAGGATACTCCCGCACCGCGAAGGGATCGCTCGGGAGTCTTACTGTGTGCATGTACAGACTAGGCAGACCATACATCATGGGTTATGGTTCTTAAGCCTAATTTTATCCTTTTCTCATTGACTGGCCGTTACCCATGCTGCGAATCCTTCATTCGCTGCCCCGCACGCACAAGCTGTTGTTGTTACCGGTCGCCACCATGGTCACCGTGCTGGGCGCACAGAAAATTGTCACCACCTTCCAGGATGTCCAGCGTGAAAATAAGACGCTGGACACCGTTCTCGTTCCCCTTGAAGCCGACGCCCAACCCGGTCTTCCCTCCTTGAGTTTCGAGCGAAGTCCCGTCACCGACGCCATCGAAATCGCCGCCCAGGCGCTCGACGCCACGCGGGCGCACGTCCCCTTGGCCAGCCTGAAAGCCACGGAAATCGTCGACCTGGACGTCATCGAGTCAGCCTCTGGCCAAGACGCCGACGTTCCATTGGCCTTAGCGCGCCCTGCTGACGCCGAATCCGCGTCGCCGGCGCCCTCCCGGCTCGACGATGGCGCCCTGCACCTGGCAGTGGTGATCGGCACCATCGGCAGCGGCATGCTCAACCACGACGGTCGCCTGGTCGCTGACGCCACCTCCTACGAGGATGTTGCCGACGAGGAACTGGCGCTCTTCGAAGACGGTCCGATCATCCTCGAGCGTGAAATCGTGGCCACGGAACCCTTCGTGCCCGAGTGGGAGACCTATACCGTCCAGCGGGGAGACACCTTCGCGGTGATGGCCCAGAACCACCTCGGACTGGGCTACAGCGAAGTGCTGCGCCTGCTTGATGAATTGCCCGACCAGAATGCCCTGACTCGCTGGCGGCCCGGCAACAGTTTCGAGTACCAGCTCGACGAGGAGGGCAAGCTGCTGACCCTGCGCATGATGCGCAACAGCCGCACCGGCTTTTTGGTCGAACGCGACGATAGCGGATTCGACGTTGCTACCATCGAGCGCGCGGGCGAGGCCACCCAACGGCTATTCGCCGGCACCGTCAGCGGCAGCTTCGCTCGCTCGGCACAGGCCACCGGCCTCTCCAGCGCCGAGGTCACCGAGCTGACACGGGTACTGGGCAAGAAACTCGACTTCCGCCGCGATACCCGTCGCGGCGATCGGTTTCAGGTGCTGGTGGAGTCCGACCTCATCGACGGCGACAGCTATGATCCTCGTGTGCTGGCCGTCCAGTACGACGGGGAGCGCCTGGACCTGACGCTGGTGCGCAACAGCAACGACAATAACTTCTACACGCCGGACGGCGAGAGCCTCGACCCAGCCTTCAACCGCTACCCCTTCGAGGGCAGTTACCGGTTGAGCTCGAGTTTCAACCCTCGCCGCAAGCACCCCGTCACCGGCCGCATCAGCCCCCACAGGGGCACCGACTTCGCCATGCCCATCGGCACGCCGGTCCAGGCCCCGGCCGACGGGCGGGTCGAGAAGGTCGGCAATCATCCGGCCGCCGGCCGCTACATCGTGGTTCGCCACGACAACGGCTATCGCACCCGCTACTTGCACCTCTCTCGCCCGCTGGTCAGCCGTGGCGACCGGGTCGAGATGGGCGAGCGCATCGCACTGTCCGGCAACACCGGCCGCAGCACCGGCCCGCACCTGCACTACGAGGTGCTGGTCAACAACAGCCAGGTCGACCCCATGAAAGTGGACCTGCCCGAGAACAAGAGCCTTTCCGGCGACAAGCTAATGGCCTTCCAGCGTGAGGCGGAGCCGCTGGTGGTTGCCCTGCAGAGCGGCGAGACCGGCCCGGTGGTGGCAAGCCGTCGCGACGCAAGCGACGACTAGGGGCCAGCACCCACCCCGCTTGACGCTCCAACTGCGCCCCGCTCCGTGCGGGGCGCAGCGGTTGTGCCCCCGGCGCGCCCTGCCCCCAGCTCCAGGATCGGAGATACCGCTTGTCCTCGCCTCATCAGCGTCGTGCACAACCCGCCCCACCACCCGACAACCGCCTGGGCACCTTCTTCAGCGTCTTCCGCTACAGCCGTCGGGCACTCGCCCTGGTGTGGCAGACCTCACGGCCACTCACTATCGGCCTGGCAGTGTGCACCCTGGTGGCCGGGGTGCTACCGGCAGTGGCGGCCTGGATCGGCCAGTTGATCGTGGATGCCGTCGTGGCCGCCATGGCCCACCACGGCGAGACCGGCGAGGTCGAGTGGTGGCCGGTGCTTCGCTATGTGTTGGCCGAGGCCGCGGTGATCGCCGCCATCGCCATGGCCCAGCG
>CAYWBG010000179.1:0-4446 GCA_964456005.1 uncultured Halomonas sp. | reverse complement strand
GATACCTTCCATCCGGGCGATACGGGCGTCGAGATAGTCCTGCGCCTCGCCGTCGGTGGCGTGGCGGCTGTCCAGCTGTGCCTGATTGGCTGCGCTCTTCAGCGCCAGCGCCATGGCGCGCAGCGTGTCGGCGGTGCGGTGGGCCTGAGCGGCATTTTCGAGTTCGGCATCGACGCCGTGGCGAAAGAAGATGGGCACCACGCTGTCATCGGCATCGAAAGTGATGGCGTCGCGCAGGGCGGTTTGCCACGCGGGGTACCCGCCATTGCCGCTCTCGTTGGTCGCACTGTCCCTGACGATATGGCCGTGATGATCCAGGATTCGCCATTCATAGGGCTCATCGCCGTAGACCTCGATGCAGCCCGGTTCGTAGGGGCGATCAATGCGGTGGCAAACATTCATGACATAAACTCCTGGCAGACAAGGGGCGGCATCAGCCTCGTCCAGCCCCCGGCGGTAGATAAAACGTCTGGCAGTTTAACAGGACCTTGCGCCCACTATCTTGATCCGGCGCGGCTAGACGAGCTTCAGCGGCTCGATATCGCGGAAAATGCCGGTCTTGGTCATGTCGCGACGCAGGGTGAAAGCCTCCATGGCAGCAACCGGGTCGACCTGGTCGAGACGGTCGAAGCGGATCTTCTGCCACTGAGCTCGGGTCACCTTGACGCTGAAGAGGTACTGGTCACGCTGGGCGCCGGTGGCGGTATCGACGACCTGGCGGTAGCCGGACACCCGCGCCTCCTTCACCCCGGGGAGGCGGGCGAAGACGGCACCCAGCACCCGAAAGGCGATGCCGTGCACATGGTCACGATAGAGCTTGCGCTGTCGTGTGGCGCTGAGCCGACGAGCCGAGAGCTTGAGCTGCTTGGGCGGCATGCTCCAGTAATGGCCCGGCATCTCCTCCTCACCGGGCAGGTCGATGTCCACGGCGAGGGTCGAGACGTCACTGCCCAGATCGAAGTCGATCAATGTCTCGCGGGGCCAGTCGATCTCCTCCAGGCGCTCGCGAAGGGTGGTCTCCATGGCATCCGGGTCGTCCCACACCCCGTCACTCTCGCGCCGGTGGCGAGCGAACTCCGCGGCGTCATGCTCTGCCTTGCGCCACTCCCAGGCGCGATAGCGCTCGTCGAACTCGGCCCGCAGGCGGCGATTCTCCTCCTGCCGGCGATGACGGGCCGGCGGCCATAGCGAATGCCACCACAGCGGCGGCAGCGATGTGAACGGCCGCGGGGGAGGCTCGTCGAAGTCACGCATCACATAGCCGTTCGATTTCGGCGGCGGGGTCTTTTCATGCAGGCGTCCCAGCCGGTCGAGATCGGCGTTGAGCCGCTCGCAGTGGGCCTGCAGCTGCTCGCGGAGGGACTCCTGGGCATGGCGGCGCAGCACCCGCACTTCGGCATCGGACAGGGGAGTGCCGTCCGCGTGAAAATAGGCCACCCGGCCGCTGTCGTCGACCTCGAGCTGGACCGGGAGGCTGCCGCCCTCGGCGAGCAGCGCCTCCAGAGCGGCGGCATGACCGGCAGAGGGACTGCCCGCCTGGGTCCTGGGGCGAGTCTCGTCGGGTTTGTTAAGCTTCTGCCGATAGGCAAGCCCGGTCCCCGGGATTCCCGCATGGCCGTGCATGCCGCGGGGCCCCATGCTCAGGCTGGCCCCGCGCGGGCCCACCGAGAGCCCGAGACCACGCTTGCTAAGATTGAGGCGCACGCCAGGCGCCAGACGAATACGGCGCTGAAAACGAAAGGCCATCTCAACTCCCTGTTCCTGCCACCACCGCAACGGCCCTGCCGGGTTACTTCAGCACTTCACCAAGAAAACACGCCCTTGCCAACGCAAGCGGGCATCTTTTTCCGGCATCCGTGCTTCGGATTCGACCGGAAGCGGAGCGCCACGCCCATCATGGGATTCGGCAGGGCCGCCTATCGACCCCGAGCGTCCGAGGAACCTTGATCGTCAGCGGGGGCGCCTACCTCCAGCCTGGCGCGCTCGACGATCTCATCGGGCAGCTCCTTTTTTACCGCCACGCCCAGCTCCTGGAACTCGCTGGCCTGCTTGATCAGGTTGCCCTTGCCGTTGACCAGCTGCCCCAGCGCCTTATCGTAACTGAGGCGCGCACCGTCAAGCTTTTTCCCCACGTCCTGCATGCTCTCCAGGAAGGAGCCCAGCTTGTGGTAGAAGCGTTCTGCCTTGCGGGCCAACTCAGCGCTGTGGCGGCTCTGGTTCTCGAAGCGCCACAGCTGGCTGATGATGTTGAGACTGGTCAGCAGCGTGATGGGCGTGGCCACCAGCACATTGCGCTCGATGGCACGCTGGTAGAGCGTCTCGTCGTGGCGCAGCGCCTCGATATAGGCCGATTCCACCGGGATGAACATGATCACCACTTCCGGTGAGTTGAGACCTGGCAGATCGTAATAGTGCTTGTCAGCCAGCTCCTCGATGCGCGCGCTCACCGCCTGGGCATGGGCCGCCAGCGACTGCTTCCGGGTCAGCTCGTCCTCGGCGTTGACGTATTCCAGGTAGGCAGTAAGCGAGGTCTTGGCGTCGATCACCAGGTGGCGGCCCTGTGGCAGGTAGACCAAGGCATCCGGACGGCGCTTGCCCACCTCGGTATTGAAGCTCCTCTCGCGCTGGTAATCCTTACCCGGGCGCAGGCCGGCGCTGTCGAGGACATTCTCCAGCATCAGCTCGCCCCAGTTGCCCTGCACCTTCTTCTGCCCCTTGAGGGCCTCGGTCAGCCGCGCGGCCTGGTCGGTGATATCACGGTTGAGCTGCTGCAGGTGCTTGAGCTCGGTCGTCAGGCTCGCCCGCTGGGCCGTCTCCTGGGTGTGCAGGGTCTCGACCTTCTCGCGAAACCCCTTCATCTCCTCCTGGAAAGGCTTGAGCAGCCCCATCAGGTTACGCTCGGAGAGGGACGAGAACGCCTTGCCCTTCTGCTCCAGCAGCTCGTTGGCCAGGTTCTCGAACTCTACCTTGAGCTGCTGTTTGCCCTCCTCCATCCACTGCAGCTGACGGTTGAAATGAGCCTCCTTCTCCTCCAGGCGCGTCGAGAGCTCGCCGTGGGTCTGCTTCAGCGCATAGTAGGCCTCACGGAAGCGCTCGAGCTCGCGCGCATGGGCCTGAACGGCCTCACGCTGGGTCTCCACCTCTCCCTCGGCCACTTGCAGCGCCACCGCCTGCTCACGCGTGTCAAGATGCTGGGCGTGAAGCGCCTCGCGACAGGACACCAGTTCGCGGCGGGTGGCGGCGATACGACGCTGCTGCAGGGCAAAGGCGATCAAGGCGCCAAGCAGGAAGGCCACCAGGCCAATGAGTGAGAATTCCAGATTGAGGGGCATTCAGGGCTCCGGTTGTGCACTGCGTCTTGACCGGCGGCCGCGATCAGGGCGAAACCAGGCCGAGGGTGTGCGCGAAGTCTATCGTAGATTTTCCTTTGCGCCGTCATCCAAAGGCACTGGCACAGGACCCGGGGACGCCGGCTCGGCCGAGGCGATTGTCATTGGCTATATAAGCTAATCATGATTGTTATTGGCTCTTTGGCGTCGGCTCTGCCATCATGTCTGGTGCTATCAAGGAATGAATTTCCCGACGACCAAGAAGGAGGTGTCCTAATGGCACATACCCTGCCCGATCTTCCCTATGCCTACGACGCCCTGGAACCGCATATCGATGCGCTGACCATGGAGATCCACCACTCGCGGCACCACCAGACCTACGTGAACAATCTCAACGCCGCCCTGGAAGGCACCGGCCTCGAAGATGTTCCGGTCGACGAGTTGCTGACCAACCTCGATCGCGTGCCGGCAGACAAACGCCAGGCGGTGATCAACAACGGCGGTGGTCACTCCAACCACAGCATGTTCTGGCAGATGATGTCGCCCAACGGCGGCGGTCAGCCCCAGGGCCAGGTGGCACAGGCCATCGACAAGGAACTGGGCGGCTTCGACGCCTTCAAGGAGGCCTTCACCAAGGCGGCCCTGGGCCGCTTCGGCAGCGGCTGGGCGTGGCTCTGTGTCACCCCGCAGAAGACCCTGGTGGTGGAAAACTCCCTGAACCAGGACAGCCCCCTCTCCAACGGCAACACGCCGGTGCTGGGCCTGGACGTCTGGGAGCACGCCTACTATCTGAAATTCCAGAACAAGCGTCCGGACTATGTGGCGACGTTCTTCAACGTGATCGCCTGGGATGAGGTAGAGCGCCGCTATCAGGCCGCCACCGCCTGATGACAGGCTAACGCGCCCTGCCGATGGCAGTGGCCGCCAACATCACGACAATGCCGCACTCTCGAGTGCGGCATTGTCGTGTCGGGGGACAGGAGGACACCATGCTCCATCGCTTCGCCTCCCAGCGGTTAAGAAATGCCGTTCAGCATCTGCTGATTCTAGCCGGCCTGGCGCTGCTGCTGGCGGTGCCCGGCTACCTGCTGGCGGGCGGCTTCGGCGTGATCTGGGT
>CAYWBG010000178.1:0-4473 GCA_964456005.1 uncultured Halomonas sp. | reverse complement strand
GCGCCGCCATGGAGCATGGCCTGCTGCACAACCAGACCCAGCGGCTCTGGTACCAAGGCCCCATGTTCCGCCACGAACGCCCCCAGAAGGGGCGCTACCGCCAGTTCCATCAGGTCGGCGTGGAGGCTTTCGGCCTCGAGGGTCCGGACATCGATGCCGAGATGATCCTGCTCTCGGCTCGGCTGTGGCGCGAGCTGGGCCTGATGGAGCACGTCACTCTGGAGCTCAACTCCCTGGGCTCAGCCGAGGCCCGTGCTGCCTACCGCGACACCCTGGTGGCCTACTTCGAGCAGCACGCCGACGTGCTGGACGAGGACTCGCGGAGGCGACTGTCCAGCAACCCGCTGCGTATCCTTGACTCCAAGAATCCCGAGATGGCCGGGATGCTCGCCGACGCGCCCAAGTTGATCGACCACCTGGACGATGCGTCTCGCGCGCACTTCGAGGCCCTCTGCGCCATGCTCGACGCCGCCGGCATCGACTATGTGCTCAACCCGCGGCTGGTGCGTGGCCTGGACTACTACGGCCGCACCGTCTTCGAGTGGACCACCTCGGCGCTGGGTAGCCAGGGCACGGTGTGCGCCGGCGGCCGCTACGACGGCCTGGTGGAGCAGCTCGGCGGCAAGCCGATCCCTGCGGTGGGCTTCGCCATGGGCATCGAGCGCCTGGTGCTGCTGCTCGAGACCCTCGAGCTGGTACCCCAGGCGGCCCGTGGTGAGCTCGACCTCTACCTGCTGCCCATGGACGACACTGCCACCGGCGCTACCCTGCTCCTCGGAGAGCGTCTGCGCGGCGAGCTTCCCGGCCTGCGTGCCCAGCTTCACTGCGGCGGCGGCAGCTTCAAGAGCCGCCTCAAGAAGGCCGACAAGAGCGGCGCCCGCCTGGCCCTGCTCCTCGGTGAGGACGAACTGGCCCGCGGCAGCGTGACCCTGAAGTTCCTGCGCGAGGAGCGCGAGCAGCAGAGCCTGCCGCGTGACGCCCTGACCGACTCCCTCGTCGGACTGCTGGCCGAGCAGGATACCTGATTCCCCGGGCGACCGGCCGTTTGCCGGCGCCCACCCGAACACAAGGAGACCGCCCGTGGCGGAGCTGAGAACCGAGGAAGAGCAGCTTGACGCGCTCAAGCGCTGGTGGAAAGAGAACGGCGTATCGCTGATCGCCGGGGTGGCCATCGCCGCCGCCGGCGTGCTCGGCTGGAACGCCTGGCAGAACTATCAGGAGAACCAGGCCAGTGCCGCCTCGGCGCGCTACCAACACCTGATCAATCTGACCGCCGGCGATGAAACGGACGCGGCCCGCCTGGCCGAGGCCCGCGAGTTGGTGGTGGAGATCACCGACAATCACGGCAGGACCCTCTACGCCGACCTGGCGCGCCTGATCGATGCCCGGCTGGCGGTGGCCCAAGAGGACCCGGCCGGCGCCCGCGCCGCCCTGGAATCGGTGATCGACGCCAGCGACCGGGACTACGTCAAGGGCCTGGCGCGGCTGCGCCTGGCCCGCCTGCAGATCGCCGAAGGTGACGCCGAGGCGGCCCTGGCCACCCTGGAGGCGGGCGTGCCCGAATCCCTGGCCGCCCAGCATGCCGAGGTGCGCGGTGATGCCCACCACGCCCTGGGCCGCGAGGGCGATGCCGGCGAGGCCTGGCGTGAGGCGCTGGGTCTTGCCGAAGCCAGGGATCAGCCGCTCTACGGTGTACAGCTCAAGCTCGACAGCCTGGGTCTTGAAACCCCGGGTCTTGAAAACTCAGGCCTTGATCATCAGGAGCTGGACTCATGAAACCGACTTTCCTGATCGCCGCCGTGGCCGGCCTGGCACTACTGGCCGGCTGCGCCGGCAACCAGGTGGAGCCACAGTATCCGCCCAAGGCGCTATCCAGCTTCGAGGAGCGCGCCGAGATCGACAGTGTCTGGAGCCAGCGGGTCGGCCGCGGCCTGGGCCGTGCCGGCTACCCGATCGCCCCCGCCCGGGATGGCGACACCCTCTTCGCCGCCGATGAGCGAGGCCGGCTGGCCGCCTTCAATGCGGCCAACGGTGACCGCCGCTGGCAAGTGGAGCTCGAGGCGCCCGTCTCCAGTGCCCTGACCGCCGTGGCCGACGACGTCTACCTGGGCACCCGCAACGGCGAGGTTCTTGCGGTTAGCCAGCGGGACGGCAGCGTGCGCTGGAGGGCCAGGGTCCCCAGCGAGGTACTGGCCGCCCCACAACCCAACCAGCAGTTGTTGGTGGTGCAGAGCGTCGACGGTTCGGTGACCGCCCTGGATCGCACCAGCGGCACGGAGCGCTGGGCCTATACCGCCAGTCGTCCGTCGCTGACTCTGCGCGGCACCGGCACCCCCACGGTGATCGACCCGGTGACTTTTGCCGGCTTTGCCAATGGCCGCCTGGTCACCCTCGACAACCGCAGCGGCCAGCCGCTGTGGGAACAGCGCATCGCCGTGGCCCAGGGTCGCAGCGACATGGAGCGTCTGGTAGACCTGGCCGCTCAGCCGGTACTGACCCCGGACGGACGGCTGTTCGTGACCAGTTTCAACGGCCGCCTGGTGGCCCTGGAGGCAACCCGCGGCGAGATGCTGTGGGCCATCGACTTCTCCAGCTACCATACGCCAGTGGTGGTTGGCGACTTCCTATTCGCCGTCAACGAGGCGGGCCATGTCTATGCCCTGGACGCCAACAGCGGCGAGGAGATCTGGCGCAACACCGCTCTGGAGGGGCGCGCCATCACCTCTCCGGCCTTCGTGGATGGCCGCTTGGTGTTCGGCGACTTCGAGGGTTACCTGCATCTGATCGAGGCCCGCAGCGGTGAGATGGTCGGTCGCGAGCGCGTCGATCGTTCCGGCATCAGCGTGCGCCCGGCCACCGAGGGTAACCGCATCCATGTGCTGGCCAATGATGGCAGCCTCGAGACCCTGGACATCCAATGACACCGGTAATCGCCCTGGTCGGCCGCCCCAACGTGGGCAAGTCGACCCTATTTAACCGCCTGACCCGCACCCGGGACGCCCTGGTGGCCGATTTCCCCGGCCTGACCCGGGACCGCAAGTACGGCAACGGTATGCTTGGCGGCAAGACCTACACGGTGATCGATACCGGCGGCATTAGCGGCGACGAGGACGGCATCGACGCGGCCATGGCCGAGCAGTCCCTGGCGGCTATCGATGAAGCGGACATCGTGCTCTTCCTGGTGGATGCCCGGGACGGACTCAGCCCGGCCGACCAGGCCATCGCCAATCACCTGCGGGTCAACCAGAAGAAAACCTGGCTGGTGGTCAACAAGACCGACGGCCTCGACGAGGCGAGCGCCACCGCCGAATTCTGGGAACTGGGCCTGAATGAGCCGCGGCCCATTGCCGCCGCCCACGGCCGCAATGTCACTGCATTGATCGACGAGGTACTCGAGCCCTTCCCCGAGCGCGACGAGAGCATTCCCGCCGATACCGGCACCAAGGGCATTCGCATCGGTGTGATCGGACGCCCTAATGTGGGCAAGTCGACCCTGGTCAACCGCCTGCTCGGAGAAGAGCGTGTGGTGGTCTTCGACGAGGCCGGCACCACCCGTGACGCCATCGAGATCCCCTTCGAACGCCGCGGCAAGCCTTATGTGCTGGTGGACACCGCCGGCGTTCGGCGGCGCAAGAACGTCAGCGAGATCGCCGAGAAATTCTCGATCATCAAGACCCTGGAGGCGATCAAGGAGTGTCACGTCGCCATCGTAGTGCTGGATGGGCGCTCGGGCCTAGTGGAGCAGGACCTTCACCTCCTCGACTATGTGCTGACCACCGGCCGCGCCCTGGTGCTGGCGATCAACAAGTGGGACGGGCTGGAGCATGAGGCCAAGGAAAAGATGCGCGCCGAGATCAAGCGCCGCCTGGGTTTCGCCGACTACGCCGACCTGCACTTCATTTCGGCCCTGCACGGCACCGGGGTCGGCGACCTCTACCCGTCGCTGGAGCGCGCCTTCGCCTCCGCCAATGCCCACTGGTCCACGAACCGCCTGACGACCATCCTCCAGGATGCCGTGGAGGCCCACCAGCCACCCCTGGTCCGGGGCCGGCGAATCAAGCTGCGCATGGCCCACCAGGGCGGCAGCAACCCGCCGATCATCGTGGTCCACGGCAACCAGACCGAGTCGCTGCCCGAGGCCTACCGCCGCTATCTCACCAATACCTTTCGCAAGGTGCTCAAGGTGCGCGGCACGCCGATGCGCTTCGAGTTCCGCTCCGGCAAGAATCCTTTCGACAGCATGGCCGACGCCAGCGACCGCGAGAAGGCCAAGAAGCGCGAGTTGGGCCGTACCAAGGAGGCACGCAAGAGCCGCCGCTGAGACCTCTTCGTACCACTGACAACACCCCACCGGCCCTAGTGGCGGGTGGGGTGCTGTTGCGTTACGGCCACCTGCCGACCCGCGGAAACACCGCAAAATCCGCCTGGGCGTGGGCGAGGATGGCCGCCTGATTCCGCGGGGGTAATGCTGGC
>CAYWBG010000177.1:0-4515 GCA_964456005.1 uncultured Halomonas sp. | reverse complement strand
TCGGCGTGCGCCTCAACTTCGAGAAGCGCTGGATCACGATGGCGCCCATCGCCACTGTGGTGGGCCTGGCCTTCCGCCTGTTCGACCCGGAACACCTGCTGAGCGATGAGGAAGACCGCGGCATCACCCTGGCGTTGATCCGGCGCGACACCGCCGGCATGGAGATCGGCCGACGCCATCATCCCATCGGCAGCCCCTTCCTCAATGGTCCCATCAAGGGCAAGGATGTCTTCACCCCGCTGGATACCATCATCGGTGGTACCGAGATGATCGGCCAGGGCTGGCGGATGCTGGTGGAGTGCCTCTCCATCGGCCGCTGCATCACCCTGCCCTCCGGCGCCACCGGCAGCGCCCGCTACGCCATCGGCTGGAGCGGCGGCTTCGCCCGCATTCGCCGGCAGTTCAACGTGCCGGTCGCCGAAATGGAAGGCGTCCAGGAGCCGTTGGCGCGCATGACGGCGCTGGGCTATATCGCCCAGGCCGCGGTCTATCAAACCGCCAACACCATCGACCGCGGCGAGAAGCCGGCGGTGCCTTCGGCGATCCTCAAGAGCCAGCTCACCGAGTTCCAGCGCATCGTCCTCAGCGATGCCATGGATATCCACGGCGGCAAGGCGGTCACTCTCGGACCGCGCAACTATCTGGGGATCGGCTACAGCGCCAACCCGGTGTCGATCACCGTGGAAGGCGCCAACATCATGACCCGCAACCTGATGATCTTCGGCCAGGGCGCCATCCGCTGCCATCCCTATGTGCTTGAGGAACTGGCCGCCAAGGAAGCCGATGACATCAAGGCCTTCGACAAGGCGTTCTTCAGCCATGCCGGGCTGATCTTCGGCAACGCCGCCCGCGCCTTCACCCAGGGATTCGGCATTGGTAAGCCGGCGGTGCCCTTCGATGCGGTCGCCGCCCCCTATGCCCGTGAAGTCGCGCGTCTCTCCGCCGGCTTCGGGCTCTGCGCGGACGCCGCCATGGCCAGCCTCGGCTCCACCCTCAAGCAGCGCGAGATGCTCTCCGCCAGGCTGGGCGATGTGCTCTCCAACCTCTATCTCGCCTCCATGGTGATCAAGCAGTGGCACGAGGGCGACAAGGTCGAGGACGAAGCAGCGCTGCTTCACTACAGCTGCCAGCTGCTGCTGGGCCGCGCTGAGCAGGCCCTGGATGAGCTGTTCGACAACCTGCCCAACCGGGCACTTGCCGGCGTGCTGCGAGTCGTGGTGATGCCGAGGGGCAAGCGCGTCAAGCGCCCCCACGATGATCTGGCGCGAACCATCGCCCAGGCCGTTTCGCGCAACACCGCCCTTCGCGAGAAGCTGCTGCGCGAGACCTGGGAGGCCGACGACGGCAGCCAGCCCAACTTCCTGGCGCGCTACAACGCCCTGCTGGCCACCCAGGAGCGAGCCGAGGCCCTCTATCGGACAGTCAACAAGGCCCACGCCAAGGGCGAACTGCCTGCCGATGCCCTGCATCCCGAGCAGCGGGTGGAGGAAGCGGCCAAGGCCGGCCTGATCAGCGAGGAGGATGCCATGTTCATGCGCGAGCGCGAGGCTCAGGTGCTGGAGCTGCTCACCGTGGATGACTTCGAGTATGACGCCTTCGTCATCGACAAGTCCAAGGTGCTGCGCCACAACGCCGCCTGACGCTCACCGTCCCTCTCGCCAGACCTATGCCCCGGCCCAGCGCCGGGGCATCTGCGTTACAGCAGGAGCCCGCGAGGCCTGATCGCGCGCGCCTTTTTCCTACAAGGGCCAAACCAGCAGGATCATGGGTATCGCCACCACAAGCACGACCAAGGAGAGTGGCAATCCCAGCTTCCAGTAGTCGCTGAAGCGGTAGCCACCGGGGCCCATCACCAGAGTATTGGACTGGTGGCCGATGGGGGTCAGGAAGGCGCAGGAAGCGCTGACCGCTACTGCCATCAGGAAGGGGTCCACCGAGGCGTCGAAACCGCGCGCCAGGCTGGCGGCAATCGGCGCCATCAGCAGCGCCGCCGCGGCGTTGTTGACGATGTTGGAGAGCACCATGGAGAGGACGAAGAGCCCCACCAGGGTCACGACCACCGGCCACTCGGTGCCCCAGGCGAGCATCGCCTCGGCGATCAGCGCCGCCCCGCCGCTGGTCTCCAGCGCCTGCCCCACGGGGATCATGGCTCCAAGCAGCACGATGACCGGTCCATCGAGGGCCTGATAGCCGTCGCGTAGCGGCAGCACCCCCACCAGCAGCGAGACCAGCGCCGCCGAGGAGAGCGCCACCGCCGTTGGCAATAGATCGAAGATCATGGCCAGGATGGCCGCGGCGAAGATGGCAATGGATGCCAGCAGCATGCGGGGCTGACCAAGCGACAGGTTGCGACTGGCCAGTGGGAGGCAGCCCAGAATGGCCAGGCTCTCGGAAAGCTCGCTCTCACCGCCCTGCAGCAGCAACACGTCGCCGGGGCGGAAGCGGATCTCGTGAAGGCGCTGATTGAGGCGTCCGCCGTCTCTGGCTACCGCCACCAGATGCAGACCGAACTGGTTATGCAGGCGTAACTGAGCGACGGTGCGGTTGACCATCATGGAATCGGCACGCACCACCGCCTCGACCAGTTGGAGGCCCTCGGTATCCACGCCCCTCCTCTCCTTCTCCTTCTTTTTCTTTTCCTTCTTTTTGTCCTTCTCCGTGCCCTTGTCCCTTCCTTGGTCTTTCACCTCGCCTGGGCTCTCGAGGTTGTTCGTATCGCTCTTGAGTGGCACCTCCTTGTTGACTTCGGCTTCCTCGTCCTCTTTCGCTTCCGCTTCCTTCTCTTCATCATCGACGTCCTTGCCCAGACTCAGGCCTGCCTTGTCCTCCAGCAGTTTCATCTCCTCGGGGCCTGCCTCCATCAGCAGGATGTCGCCCTCCCTGAGCACGCCGAAGAAGGCGTGGCCGGCGCGGCGCTCCTCGTCGCGCACCACCGCCAGCACCGGAATGGTCTCCTCCAACTCCTTCTGAACTTCGCGCAGAGTCAGGCCGTTGGCCTTGGAATCCTTGCCCACGCGCAGCTCGACCAAATAGTTAGCAGTATCGAACATGGCCTCGGTAGACGCCTTGCCGGCCCGTCGGGGCACCAGCCGCCAGCCAACCAGCAGGATAAAGACGAACCCGACCAGGGCCACCACCGCCCCCACCGGCGTGAAGGAGAACATGCCGAAGTTGTCACCGGTCACCGAACCTCGGTAGCTGGCAATGATGATATTGGGCGGCGTGCCTATCAGCGTAGTAAGTCCGCCCAGCAGTGAGCCAAACGCCAGCGGCATCAGCAGAACCGACGGCGAGGTATCGTGCTCCCGGGCCAGGCGCATCGCCACCGGCAGCAGCAGCGCCAGGGCACCCACGTTGTTCATGATCCCGGACAACACCACCACGGTGCCTACCAGCACCATCAGCTGCAGGAAGAGACGCTCGCCCACCCTGAGCACCTGCTCGGCGATGACGTCTACCACCCCGGAGCGCTCGAAGCCGCGGCTGAGCACCAGCACCGCGGCCACGGTGATCACAGCAGGATGACCGAAGCCTAGGAAGGCCTCTTCCCCCGGCACCAGGCCCAGCATCACCGAGCCCAGCAGAGCGGCCAACGCCACCAGGTCGTAGCGAAAACGCCCCCAGACAAAGGCGGCCAGCGTCAGCCCGAGCACGATAAAGACCAGGGTACTGTCGGTCATGCATTCACTTCCCTGTGGCGATGGTGAGAGGATAGCATCGCCAACCCGGGGTCTCGGCGACAAGTGTTTTTACACGACGACGCCCGGCCGGAGCCGGGCGTCACGGGAGGAGGTGCGCTTGCAGGGGGCTATTTCGCCATCTTCTCCAGCATGGCATTGACCGCGTCGAGATGCTCGGGCTCGTTGTGGCACATCCCCTGGAACACCGCGCAGAGGTCTAGGAAGTCCTTGAGCTCCATCCGGCTTCCCATCTTCATCAGCCGCTTGGTCAGCCTCGTGGCCTTCGGTGGCTGAGCGGCGATGCGACCGGCCATTTCGCTGACACGCTCCATCAGCACCTCGGGCTCCCAGACATCGAGCACGATGCCGATCTCCTTGGCTTCCTCGGCGTCGATCACCCGTCCAGATAGCGTCAGTTCGAAGGCGCGCTGGTAACCGATCAGGCGCTGCATGAACCAGGCACCGCCGTCGCCGGGGATTATCCCCAGGTTGAGGAAGGTCTCGCCGAACTTGGCCTTCTTCGAGGCGATACGGATATCGGCCATGTTGGCCAGGTCGAAGCCGGCACCGATGGCCGGGCCGTTGACTGCGGCGATGATCGGCACCTCCACCGCCTGCAGCGCCAGCGGGATGCGCTGGATGCCGCGGCGGTAGCGAGTGGCCACCTCGGCCACGTCACCGGCGAAGTCGCCGCCGCGATTGGCCATGTCCTTGACGTTGCCGCCAGCGGAGAAGGCGCTACCCTCGCCGGTGATCACCAGCACCGAGACGTCTTCGCAGGCGTTGACCCACTCGGCCACGGCGACGATGTCATCCACCAGGGAGGTGCCGGTCA
>CAYWBG010000176.1:0-4529 GCA_964456005.1 uncultured Halomonas sp. | reverse complement strand
TGGACGTCAACGAGTTGACCATTCGCCCGACTCGCCAGCCGCTCTGAGACACGCCTGGTCTGCGAAACACCTTGACCCCGGCGTGTCGTGAAATCGGCGGCGGGGGCATGGCGTGGAACCGGGCTCAGTTATCCTGCTGTAGCTGCTTGAGCCCGGGGCTCAGTTCGACCGTATAGCCGGCATCACCGGGGTCGAGACGGCGCAGCGCATCGGGCAGCCGCCCCAGACAATCCTGCACTCGCTCCCTGGCCTGATCGGCGAGCGCCAGTTCCGTGGCATCCACTCTGCCGCCCTCCACCAGGGGACGCAGCAGTGGCTCACCCGCTTCGACCGCCTCGTCACGCAGGGCGATGAGGTCACCGGCGTAGCGCCCATCGGCCCCCAGTTGGCGATAGAGCTGCTTGCGGCAGGGCAGGTTGATCTTGCCGGGGGAGTGCTTGACCCGCGGCGTGCCGGCGTATTCCACCAACTTGTAGGAGAGGTCGATCACCGGGGCGTCGGCGGAAACCCCCATCTGGGTGCCCACGCCGAAGACATCGATAGGGGCGCCGTCCTGGAGCATCGCCTCGATCTGGTGCTCGTCGAGGCCGCTGCTGGCGACGATGCGCACCTCCTCATGTCCCGCTTCGTCGAGAAGGGCGCGTGCGCCCTTGGCCAGTTCGCCCAGGTCGCCGGAATCGAGCCGGATGGCCTTCACGCCGACCTCGGGTTCCTCGCGCATGATCTCGATCACCATGCGGACCCCTTCGAGGGTGTCATGGGTGTCGACCAGCAGGGTGGTGCCGGGGTAGTGGCGGGCGAAAGCCCGGAAGGCCTCGCGCTCGTCGTCATGGGCGAGGATGTAGCTGTGGGCCATGGTGCCGTTCAGCGGCAGTCCATGGCGCAGTCCGCCCAGCACATTGCTGGTTCCGGCCAGGCCGGCGGTGTGGTAGGCCCGCACGCCGCGCACCGCGGCGTCAACGCCGTGCATGCGGCGCATGCCGAAGTCCACCACCGGCCGGTCTGCTGCGGCCATCACCAGGCGTACCGCCTTGGAGGCGAGGACCGTTTCCAACTGTACCAGGTTCATGATCAGGCTCTCGAGCAGCTGGGCCTGGGCGATGGGGGCATCGACCTCCAGCAGTGGCTCATTGGCAAACACCGGCGTGCCTTCGGGAAGGGTCCAGATGTCGCCTTCGAAGTGCCAGTCTCTTAGCCAGTCGAGAAAGTCCTTTTCGAACAGGCCGGTATCGGCCAGGCTCGCCAGGTGGTCGTCGGTAAAGCGCAACCGAGTGGCCAGCTCTGCGGCGTGCTGCTGGCCACAGGCCAGCATGAAGCGGCGGGTCGGAGGCATCTTGCGAAAGAAGAGGCTGAAAGTGGCCCGCTCATGCATCGCCTCCTTCCAATAGGCCTGGGTCATGGTCAGCTGGTAGAGGTCAGTAAGCAGGGCCAGCTCGCTGTCCTCGACCTGCATGGGAGTTCGATGGTTCATGCGCGCACCTCGGCACCGGCGTCCTCAAATGCCTGGCGGCACTCGGCGACGGCTTCGGGGTCCACCGCCGCAGAGAGGCGCTCCAGCAGCAGGGTACGGAAGCCTTCCTCGCAGGCCGCCAGCACCGTGGCCTTGACGCAGACATCCAGCGCCAGGCCGCAGACGATCACACGCTCGATGCCCTGCTCGCGCAGGTAGCCACCCAGCCCGGTGCCGTCGAAGGCTGAGTAGGCATCGGCATCGAAGGCGGTGGCCTTGCTGACGCGGATGGTATCGGCATCCAGCGCCAGGTCGGGGTGGAAGGCGGCACCCTCGGTGTCCTGCACGCAGTGCACCGGCCAGGGGCCGCCCCGATGGGCGAAGCTGACATGGTCTACCGGGTGCCAGTCCCGGGAGGCCACCACCAGGGTGCCGGCGGCCCGGGCCGAGGCGATCTCGGCGTTGATGCCCGGCACCAGGGCACCGCCACCTTCCACCGCCAGGGCCCCGCCCTCGCAGAAATCGTTCTGCATGTCCACGACCAGCAGGGCATCGCGGGGGCCGTAATCCACTTGCGTTGTCATCACTTACCTCCTTGGAGGTCGAGGAGTGTTACCTACCAGCGTAAGGCCTGGTGCGGGCTTCGTGTAGGGGCTTGGGGGCGATTGGCTCAATACCCGGCGTCCGGGTCCACTGTCTCGAGCGTCTCGCCGGCCTCGAAGGCGCGCAGTGCCTCGGCGACCTGATCCAGCGCAGCACCCAGCGGGGTGGGGCCGGCCATGTGCGGTGTCACCCATACCCGCGGGTGTGCCCACAGCGGGCTGTCCCCGGGCAGCGGTTCCTCGGGGAAGGCATCCAGCAGGGCGCCTCGCAGGCGGCCTTCGGCGTCGCCATCACCCAGCGCGGTGAGCAGGGCCGTTTCGTCGATCAGGGTGCCGCGACCTGGATTGATCAGGCTAGCCCCCTCGGGGAGCCGTGCCAGCGCCCGGGCGTCGATGATCTGTCGGGTGGAGGCGGTATCCGGCAGCAGCAGTACCAGGGTATTCACGCGGTCCAGTAGATCGGCCAGGCCCTCATCGCCGTGATAGCAGGTGACGTTTTCCAGTGTCTTCTCCGAGCGGCTCCAGCCATGCACCGGGAAGCCGTCGGCGGCGACCATACCTGCCACCTTCGCGCCGATGGCCCCCAGCCCCAGAATGCCCACCGGCCAGTCGGCCTTGTCGACCACCGCATGCTCACGCCATTCACGGTCATCCTGCTGTCGGCGGTAGCGGTCGAAGTCCCTCTGGAAATGGAGGATGCCATAGCGCACATAGTCGCCGATCAGTTCCGCCATGCCGGCGTCGCGCAGCTTGACGATGGGCACGCCCTCGGGGAGGCCGGGGTTGTTGAGCAGGGCGTCCACCCCGGCACCCAAGTTGATGATGCCTTTCAGGGCGGTAGGCTCGCGCAGCAGCGCCTCGGGGGGCTTCCAGACCGCCAGATAGTCGGCCTCGCGGCGCTCCTCGGCCGGTGCCGAGGCGGTGATCACCTCGGCCCCGGGCAGCCGCCTGGCGAGGGCGTCGCGCCACTGTTCGGCGTCATCGATATGTACCAGTACCTTCAATTCGTATCTCCCGGCAGTGGATCTTCCTTCATCATGGGAGGGCATGGCCTCTCGGACAAGCGTTGAGAGGTGCATCGCCGTCGCCGCAGGAAATGCTTGACCCCCCACCGTGGGTTGGCAGTAACCTCCCCACCATGGGGACACTCCCCACTGCCTGGTGCAGCTGAACGGCCCCGGCCCGTTCAGGCATCTCGTCGGTGATCGTCACCCTGGCCCGGCCTTCTCCTCATCAGAGAGGGCCGATTTTCTTGATGTTGCGATGGCGAGTGGCCCATGACCCAGGTAAACCTGCCCTTCACTCGTGAAGAATACGCCCGTCGGCTGTGGAAGGTCCGCACCGAGATGGCCGGCCGTGGCATCGATGTGCTGGTCATCAGCGACCCCTCCAACATGGCCTGGCTCACCGGCTACGATGGCTGGTCCTTCTATGTGCACCAATGCGTACTGCTGAGCCTGGAGGGAGAACCGGTGTGGTATGGGCGACGCATGGACGCCAACGGAGCGCTGCGGACCTGCTGGATCGACCCGGACAACATCACCTATTATCCGGATTACTACGTTCAGAATCCCGACATGCACCCCATGGACTACCTGGCCCAGTCGATCATGCCCGATCGCGGCTGGCACCAGGGCGTGGTGGGGATGGAGATGGACAACTACTATTTTTCCGCCAAGGCTTACCAGAGCCTGCTGCGCGAGCTGCCCCACGCCCGCTTCATGGATGCCAACGGCCTGGTCAACTGGTGTCGCGCCATCAAGTCGCCCCAGGAGATCGAATACATGCGCGTCGCGGGGAAGATTGTCGAGGGGATGCACTCGCGCATCCTAGAGGTGATCGAGCCGGGGCTGCCCAAGAGCAAGCTGGTGTCGGAGATCTACCGCGTGGGCATCGAGGGCTGGACAGACAGCAACGGCAAGGTCTTCGGCGGCGACTATCCGGCCATTGTGCCCATGCTGCCCACCGGCAAGGATGCCGCTGCGCCGCACCTGACCTGGGATGACACACCGTTCCGCGAGGGGGAGGGCACCTTCTTCGAGATCGCCGGGGTCTACAAGCGCTACCATGCGCCAATGTCACGCACGGTATTTCTGGGCAGGCCGCCGCCGGAGTTCGTGCGCGCCGAGTCGGCCCTGCTGGAGGGCATCGAGCAAGGCCTGGCCGTGGCCAGGCCCGGCAACCGCACCGCCGACATCGCTATGGCGCTGGGCTCGGCAATGGACAAGTATGGCTTCGATCGCGGCGGTGCCCGCTGTGGCTATCCCATCGGTATCAGCTATCCGCCGGACTGGGGCGAGCGCACCATGAGCCTGCGCCCCTCGGACGAGACCATCCTGAGGCCAGGCATGACCTTCCACTTCATGCCTGGCCTCTGGGAGGACGACTGGGGCCTGGAGATCACCGAGAGCATCCTGATCACCGAGACCGGCTGCGAGACCCTGGCCAACTTCCCGCGCCAGCTCTTCGTGCGCTGA
>CAYWBG010000175.1:0-4538 GCA_964456005.1 uncultured Halomonas sp. | reverse complement strand
CAACCCCAGCTCCAGGGACCAGCAGACGACCCACTTCGGCTATCAGGAAGTCCCCCTCGCGGAAAAGGCCTCACGCGTGGCCGACGTATTCGACTCCGTGGCGGCCCGCTATGACGTCATGAACGACCTGATGTCGCTGGGCATCCACCGCCTGTGGAAGCGGCTGACCATTGAGCGTGCCGGAGTGCGCCCCGGCCACAGCGTCCTCGATATCGCCGGCGGCACCGGCGACCTGACGCTGAAATTCTCGCGCCTTGTGGGTCCCCGTGGACGCGTGGTGTTGGCCGACATCAACGAGTCGATGCTGCGGGTGGGCCGTGACAAGCTGCTCGATCAGGGAGTCGGCGGCAACGTCGAGTATGTCCAGGCCAACGCCGAGTGCCTGCCTTTCCCCGACAACAGCTTCGACTGCATCACCATCGCCTTCGGCCTGCGCAACGTCACCGACAAGGACGCCGCCCTGCGTTCCATGGCCCGAGCACTCAAGCCCGGCGGTCGCCTGCTGGTGCTGGAATTCTCCCAACCACCCAGCGCCCTGCTCTCGAAGGTCTATGACGAATACTCGTTTCGGCTGCTGCCCCGGATGGGCGAGCTCGTGGCCAACGATGCCGAGAGCTACCGCTATCTAGCCGAGTCGATTCGCATGCACCCCGACCAGGAGACCCTCAAGGAAATGATGGAAGCGGCCGGCCTGGAGCGGGTCGAGTACACCAACCTCACCGGGGGCATCGTGGCCCTGCATCGCGGCATCAAATTATAATGTTATTGCTAGCTGGCCTGGAGCGAACCCTCAACACCCTGCTCGCCAGGGACCCGGCAGCGCCCTCGCGCCTGGCCCGGCTGGCCGGCCAGCGGCTGCTGGTGCGCCTGGAGCGGCCCGAGCTGGCCATGGCGATCCACTTCCACGGCGGTGGACTCGATCTGCAGTGTCCTGACGAGATCGACGAGGCGGCCTATGATGCCGTGGTCGAATTGGACGCCGAGACCGCTGGCGCCCTGCTCGGCGGCGCCGACATGGAACGACTCATGTTTCAGGGGCAGCTGGCGATACGCGGCCGTATCCCCCTGCTGGAGGCGACCCGGGACCTGCTGCTCGACCTCGACCTCGACTGGGAGGGGGAGCTGGCCCGCTGGCTGGGCGATATCCCGGCCCACAGCCTGGCCGAGGGGCTGCGCCGCCTGGGCCGCTTCGGCCTGCGAACCCGTGAGGAGTTCTGCACCGATCTCTCCGAGTACCTTGTCGAGGAAGCCCGCCTGCTGCCTGGCCGCCCCCAGATGGAAGTGGTGCGTGACCACCTGACGGAGCTCGAGGTGGCCACCGACCGCCTCGAGGCTCGCCTGGCCAGACTGCACCGCCGCCTGGCGGCACAAAAAGATGAGCGGGTTACGCCATGATGCTGCTGAGGCTTCTGCGCATCATCTGGGTGATCACTCGCTTCCGGCTCGACACCCTGATTCCCCGGGAGCGCCTCCCCTGGGCTCTGCGTATCCCGCTGCGCCTCTCGCCGTTACGCCTGATGCCGATCGGCAACCGTCGCCGGGGGACCCGGCTGCGGCTGGCGCTGGAGTCGCTGGGCCCCATCTTCATCAAGTTCGGCCAGGTGCTCTCCACCCGCCGCGACCTGCTCCCCGAGGACATCGCCGACGAGCTCAAGCGCCTGCAGGACCAGGTCCCCCCCTTCCCCAGTGACCAGGCCCGCGCAGTGGTGGAGGGTGAGCTCGGCATGACGGTGGCGCTGGCCTTCGCCCGCTTCGACGCCGACCCGATGGCGTCGGCCTCCATCGCCCAGGTGCACGGCGCCCGGCTGCACAGTGGCGAGGAGGTGGTCGTCAAGATCATCCGGCCCACTATCGAGCGGGTGATGCGTCAGGACATGGCCCTGATGTACCGCTTCGCCCGCATCCTGGCGCTGGTCCCCGAGGCTCGCCGGCTGCGTCCGGTGGAAGTGGTGCGCGACTATGAGGCGACCCTGTTCGATGAGCTCGACCTGCACAAGGAAGCCGCCAATACCTCGCAGCTCAAGCGCAACTTCAAGAACTCCCCGCTGCTTTACGTCCCGGCGATCCACTGGGAGCTGACCCGCCAGCGGGTGATGGTGCAGGAGCGAATCTACGGCATTCCCGTGGCCGACATGGCTGCCCTGCAGGCCCAGGAGACCGATCTCAAGAAACTCGCCGAGCGGGGCGTCGAGATCTTCTTCACCCAGGTGTTTCGTGACAACTTCTTCCATGCCGACATGCATCCGGGCAATATTTTCGTCACCCGAGGGCACCCCCATGACCCGCAGTACATCGCCATTGATTGTGGCATCGTCGGCAGCCTAACCCGAGAAGACCAGGACTATCTGGCGCGCAACCTGCTAGCCTTCTTCCATCAGGACTACTACGAAGTCGCCGCCCTGCACATCGAGTCCGGCTGGGTGGGGGAGAACACTCGAGCCAATGAGTTCGCCGCGGCGATCCGCACGGTATGCGAGCCGATCCTCGAGAAACCGCTCAAGGACATCTCCTTCGGTCAGGTACTGCTGGGACTGTTCCAGACTGCCCGACGCTTCGACATGGAGGTGCAGCCCCAGCTGGTGCTGTTGCAGAAGACCCTGCTCAATATCGAGGGGCTGGGCCGCCAACTCTATCCCGACCTGGACCTGTGGACGACTGCCAAGCCCTTCCTGGAACAGTGGATGGCCGAACGCATCGGCGCGCGTGGTCTTTGGGATTCCCTCAAGCGGCAGGCGCCGGAGTTGACCCGCCAGCTTCCGGAACTGCCGGTACTGGCCCACCAGGCCCTCAACCAGATGGAGCAGGAGAAGCGCCAGCGCCGCCGTCAGGGCGAAGCGATCGGCGACATCCGTCACCAACTGGTGCGCGAGGGCCGTCGGGGCCGACAGCTTCGTCTGGGGCTACTCCTGATAGCCCTGGCCCTGGCCTGGCAGCCCCTGGCCCAGTGGGCCGCAGGCCAACCCTGGCCGGCGCTGGCCGCCGCCGCCATCGGCTTGGTCCTGCTGGCCTGGCACTGACAATCCACGCAACGGAACCCTCACCCATGAGCCAGATACTCGATCGCCTGCAGGATGTCCTGGATCAACGCCGCCAGGCTGACCCGCAGGAATCCTACGTGGCCGCCTTGCATCACAAGGGCCTGAACAAGATACTCGAGAAGGTGGGTGAGGAAGCCACCGAGACCCTGCTGGCCGCCAAGGATGCCGAGCACGGAGGAGAGGCCGAGCGGCAAGCGTTGATCGCCGAAACCGCCGACCTGTGGTTTCATAGTCTGGTGATGCTCTCGCATCTCGACCTCGATCATCGCACCGTGCTGGATGAGCTGGCCCGACGCTTTGACGTGTCGGGGCACGACGAGAAGGCCGCCAGGTCACAATAAGTTCAATGCCCGTTCCGGGGCCCCCCGGAGCCGCAACTCAGAGGAAGCGCTCATGTTAGGTGGTATCAGTATCTGGCAGCTGCTGATCGTACTCGGCATCATCATCCTGATCTTCGGGACCAAGAAACTGCGCAACGTCGGCACCGACCTGGGCGGCGCCGTTAAGGGCTTCAAGAAGGCCATGAGCGAGGAGGAAAAGGGCGAAAAGGGCGAAGAGAAGGACGACGACGCCCAGGCACAGGCGCGCGTGGACCATCAGGAGGAGGCTAACACCTATGATGTCCAGTCCGAGCGCAAGCCCGAGGAACAGGAAGAGCGAAAATAAGCCGCCATGTTTGACATCGGCTTTCTCGAACTGATCTTCATCGGCGTGGTTGGCCTGCTGGTGCTAGGCCCGGAGCGGCTGCCCAAGGCGGCGCGTACCCTGGGCCTGTGGATCGGCAAGATCAAGCGCAGCGTCTCCGGCATGCAGCGCGAGATCAGCGCCCAACTGGAGTCGGAGGAACTGCGTCAGAAGCTCAACGAGCAGCAGAAGAAGCTCGATGAGAGCGTCCGCCAGGTCCAGCGCGATGTGGAGAGCATCGCCGAGGACGACTCGACCGGCAGTGCCTCCCGTCAGGGCCACAACAGCACAGAGCGACAGAAACCCGCAGCGCCCGAGCAGCGCCTGGATGACGCCCTCGCCCGGGCCCGCCTCGACCAGACGCCCGATGACCGTGCCGAGCCCTCCGCCGACGACAAGGACGCTTCCTCACGATGAGCAAGACCGGTGACGCCCCGGAGCCGCCCCAGGCCCCGCTGATCGAACACCTGATCGAGCTACGGTCGCGACTGCTGCGCAGCGTAGTGGCGATTCTGGTGATCTTCCTGGGCCTCTACGCCTTCGCCAACGATATCTATACCTTCGTGGCCCAGCCGCTGATGGCGTTACTGCCGGAAGGCTCCCAGATGATCGCCACCGAGGTGGCCTCGCCGTTCCTGGCTCCCTTCAAGCTGACGTTGGTGGCCGCCGTCTTCATCGCCGTGCCCTATGTGCTGCACCAGGCCTGGGCCTTCGTGGCCCCCGGGCTCTACGACAACGAGAAGGCGCTGGCGGTGCCGATTCTGGCCTCCAGCGTGCTGCTCTTCTACGCCGGGGCGGCCTTCGCCTACTACGTGG
>CAYWBG010000174.1:0-4542 GCA_964456005.1 uncultured Halomonas sp. | reverse complement strand
TCGCTGGCCTGGTCGATGGAGAGGACGCCGTCGAGATGGCCGCGGGTGCCCGTGAGCGGAATCAGCTCCACCGGGGTGTCGTCGGCGGCGATCAGCTCGGCGGTGCGTCGCACGCTCTGAGGGGCGAAGACCAGATCGTCCTCGCTATAGAGCATCAGGGTGGGGGCATCGATGTTGGCGAGGCCCTCTTCCAGGCTCTCGCCGTGTCCGGCCATGAAAGCCTGGTTGGCTCGGACCAGATAGAGAAGGTGGTTGGCATCGGCGACTTCGGCGCGGGCCGAGGCGATGTCATCCAGGGTCTGCTCGATGGCGTAGCGAGCACTGAGGTCACGGGCGGGGTCGGCGTCCTCGTCGGCCCAGCTGCGGTCGAAGGTCTCGTTGGCCCACTGCCAGTGATTGGCGTTGAGGGTGACCAGCTTGAGTGCCTCGCGCAGGCCGTCTAGCGGCGGCTCACCATCATAATAGTCGCCGTCGTTCCAGTTGGCGTCCAGGCGGATGGGGGCTGCCCAGGCGCCCAGCGTGGCCAGCAGCCAGGGGTCCGCCTCCCCGGCGCCAATCACCGGGATCAGCCGTTCGACCCGCTCGGGGTAAGTGCTGGCCCACTCGTAGGCCTGCAGCGCCCCCATGGAGGCGCCCATCACGGCGTGCAGCCGCTCGATGCCCTGGCTCTCCAGCAGGGCCTTCTGTACGTCGACGAAGTCGCCGATCGTGACCATCGGGAAGTCCAGGCCCCAGGGTTCGCCGGTCTCGGGATGAGTCGACGCGGGGCCAGTGGTGGTCACATTCGGGTCATGGGCATTGAGGTTGACGAGGGTGTCCGAGGCAATGATGTAGTACTCGTCGGTATCCAGCGGTTTGCCGGGCCCGATGATGCTGTCCCAGTAGCCGGCCGGCCCGTCCTCGGCGTAGCGGCCTGCGGCCTGGCTGGTGCCCGAGAAGAAATGCGTGATGAGGATGGCGTTGTCACGGGCCTCGTTGAGGGTGCCGTAGGCCTCCCAGCCCACCGCCAGGGGGGCGATGGTCTCCCCGCCGCGAGTGGTGTACTCCTCCATCTCGAAGACCTGCTTCTCCACCAGGCCATCCCAGGCAAAGGCGGC
Source organism: uncultured Halomonas sp. (assembly GCA_964456005.1). GTDB lineage: Bacteria > Pseudomonadota > Gammaproteobacteria > Pseudomonadales > Halomonadaceae > Halomonas. The sequence goes on along the minus strand of CAYWBG010000174.1, from coordinate 3,445 downwards.
GCTGCTGGCTAGCAGCAGGGCACCGCCGAATCCGGCGACGAGGGAATGATGGGAGCGTACGGGGGTCGAAATCCGAGTGTTGTCCTGCATGGGGCGTTATCCTTGTGATAGTTCTCGTGATCGGGCGCACGGCATTCAGTACAGACAGCGGGAGGTCGGGTGTCAACGCCAAGACACCAGTGCTCACCAACGCCCAGGGAGGCGTGCCATGCACAGTGATGACAACAGGGCGGTACGGCGCACCGGGCTCGGCATGATGCTGCTGTTCTGGATGCTGTTCATCGGAGCCGGGACCTGGTGGTTCCACGGCTACCTCGAGGGCCAGCGCAATCCTAATGCCCACCTGGTCAATTCCGTGAGCGGTGACGGCGAGCCGGTCGTGCTGGAGCGCAACCGGGCCGGACACTTTTTGGCCACCGGGCGCATCAACGGCGAGCCGGTGGAGTTTCTGCTCGATACCGGTGCCACCTATGTGGCCGTCTCCTCGGAGCTGGCCGACCGGCTGGAGCTGGAGTCGACAGGCAGCGCCTGGTTCAATACCGCCAACGGTCGTGTGCGCGGCGACCTCACTACCCTCGACGAGGTTAGCCTCGGGGGCTTCGCGGCCCACGAGGTTCGCGGTTCCATCAGCCCTGGGATGGAGGGCGACGTGGCACTGCTCGGCATGAGCTTCCTCAACCGCTTCGACATCGAGATCCGGGACGCGCGCATGGTCCTGCATCCGGCGCGCACTGACTGAGGTATCCATGACCGATCGACCCCGCGGCCGTCGTGCCGAACAACCCAAGCAAATCCCTGGTCTCGGTTGGCTCGATATCCTGTGGCGGGTTCGTCAGTCGCTGGCTAGCGATCGCGTTACCCTGCTCGCCGCTGGTATCGCCTTCTATTCCCTGCTCTCGTTGTTTCCCGCCATCGCCGCGATCATCTCGCTGTGGGCGCTGGCGTTTGATCCCCATGAGATGGCTCGCCAGATCGGCGAGATATCCCGCTATTTGCCACCCGATGTCGCGAGCCTGATCGACGACCAGGCCCGCAAGATCGGCGAGAGTACCGGTACCGGCCTTAGCCTGACGGCACTGGGCAGCGTGGTCGTGGCGATGTTCGTCGCCTCCAAGGGGGTGCAGGGAATCATCACCGGCCTTAATGCCGTCTACGGTGAGAAGGGGTCGCGGGGATTGATCCACCGGGTCCTGGTGGTAGCCGCCATGACCGTCGGCCTGATCATGTTGACCCTGATCACCATCGCCATTGTTGCGTTCTTCCCGCTGGCCATCGCCACGCTCGGCCTGGACGACGACCAGGTCAACATGATCGAGCTGGTGCGCTGGCCGGTGCTGTTGCTGGTGATGATGTTCACCATCGCCGTGCTCTATCGCTTCGGTCCCAATCGCACTTCCGCGCGCTGGGAGTGGGTCAGTGTCGGCACCGTCATCGCGATCCTGCTGTGGCTGCTCGGCTCCGCTGGCCTGTCGCTTTATGTCCGCCATGTGGCGCACCTGGGCGAACTCTACGGGTCTCTGGGCGCTGTGGTGGTGTTGATGATGTGGTTCTGGCTATCGGCCTTCGTCGTCTTGCTGGGCGCCGAGATCAACAGTGAAATGGAACGCCAGACACGACACGACACCACCGTGGGTGAGTCTCGGCCGCTTGGTGAGCGCGGCGCTTTCTCGGCCGACACCCTGGGCCAACACCGGCCCTGGCGGCGCGACGGAGATGCCGCCGAACCACACGATCCGGGAGAGACTCGATGAACCTGCCCCAGACCCTCGGCATTGCACTGCCCATTCTTCAGGCCCCCATGGCCGGCGCCCAGGGCAGCGAGCTGGCCATCGCCGTGGCTCGGGCCGGCGGGCTTGGCGCGCTGCCTTGCGCCATGCTCTCGCCCGAGTCTATGGTCGAGGAACTCACGGCCATCCGCCGCGCCACTGCCGCGCCGATCAATGTTAATTTCTTCTGCCATACCCCTCCCACGCCGGATGCCGCCGCCATGGCGCGCTGGCATGAGGCTCTCTCGCCCTGGTATGCCGAGTTCGGCCTCGACATCGATGCCGTGCCGCAGGGCCCCGGCCGCCGGCCCTTCGATGCGGTGGCCTGCGATGCGATCGAGCCCTTTCGGCCCGAGGTGGTGAGTTTCCACTTCGGCCTGCCGGAGGCCGCGTTGCTCGAGCGAGTCAAGGGCTGGGGTGCCGTGGTCCTCTCCACGGCGACCACCGTGGAGGAGGCCGAGTGGCTCGCAGCCAACGGCGCCGACGCGATCATCGTTCAGGGGCTGGAGGCGGGGGGCCACCGCGGCATGTTTCTCACCGACGATCTCACCACCCAGGTGGGGACCTTTGCCCTGCTGCCCCAGGTGCGGGAGGCAGTGGACCTTCCGCTTATCGCCGCTGGCGGTATCGCCGATGGCCATGGCGTGGCGGCGGCGAGGACCCTGGGTGCAGACGCCGTGCAGGCGGGGACCGCTTTCCTGTGCTGCCCCGAGTCGACCATCTCGGCCATCCACCGCCGGGCGCTGATGAGCGAGGCCGGCCGACACACGGCGCTGACCAATCTCTACAGCGGTCGCCCGGCCCGCGGTATCGTCACCCGGCTGATGCGCGAACTGGGGCCGATGGGCGACGTTGCACCCGCCTTCCCCCAGGCCACCGCCGCCATTGCGCCGTTACGCGCCGCCGGCGAGGAGCGCGGACTCGGCGACTTCTCGCCGCTGTGGGCCGGGCAGAACGCCAGCCGCTGCCGGGTGGTGTCTGCTGCCGAGGTGGTGGCCGAACTGGCGGAGGGGCCCTAGCGCGGTGGCCATCGCAGCATCCCTCGACGATCCCTTCTACTACTTGGCGAACTTCGAGTTCGTGGTGGCCTGGGTGGCCGAGCGCCATGGCGACCTGCTGAGCGACGATGAGCGGGCCTTCCTGACCACCTTCGCCGAGCTGCCCCGGGCCTCCCGGGCGCTGCTGGTGCGCATGGTGATGCGCCGCGGCGAGCATTTTCGTACTTCGCGCCTCGACTACCCCGAGATCGGCAACAGCGAGGCGGCCCTTGGGCCCCTGGAGGCCGCCGGCCTGGTGGAAGGCGACCCTCCATTGACTCTTGGCGAACTCTTCCGGCAGCTGCGCCTGCCGGAGCTACGCCGATCGCTGGCCGGCGATATCCGCGCTGCCGGGCTGCCGGCCTCGCTGGGCAAGGCCGCGCTGCTCGATGCCCTGGCACCGCGGCTTGTCGAGGCTCGTCCGCTGACCGGGTGGTGGCCGGCTTCGCCTGATCGGGTGGTGAGGCTGACCGTGATGGCTACCTGCGACCGGCTGCGGCTGATGTTCTTCGGCAACCTGCGCCAGGACTGGTCCGACTTCGTGCTTGCCGAGCTCGGGGTGCAGCGCTTCGAGCGGGTCTCTTTTAGCGCCGAGTCGCGGGCCTTTCAGCATCGCGAGGAGGTGGACACCTACCTGGTCCT
>CAYWBG010000173.1:0-4587 GCA_964456005.1 uncultured Halomonas sp. | reverse complement strand
GGCGCTAGCCCACATTCACCGCATTGATACGGTCGGGGTCGGCCGATTGGCCGGGTACCTCGGCAGGGGCCGCCAGGCCCAGGTTGTTTTTCTCGAACACTCGGTCGGCTCGGTAGCTGGAACGCACCAGCGGGCCTGAAGCCACTTCCATGAAGCCCTTTTTCAGGCCGATGTGGCGATAGCGCTCGAACTCCTCGGGAGTGACGTAGCGCTCCACCGGCAGGTGGTTGCGGGTCGGGCGCAGATATTGCCCCAGCGTGACGATATCGACGCCGATCTCGCGGAGATCGTCGAAGGTGGCCAGGATCTCCTCATCGGTCTCGCCTAGGCCCAGCATCAGGCTGGTCTTGGTCAGTACCGCCGGCCGGTGGCGCTTGGCATGGGCCAGCACATCCAGGGTCTTGCGGTAACCGGCACGGGGGTCGCGTACTCGCTGGGTCAGTCGCTCCACTGTCTCGACATTCTGGGCAAATACCTCTAGGCCGGAGTCCACGACCTGCTCGATCGCAGCGCTCACGGCATCAAAATCCGGCGTCAGGGCCTCGACCACCACCTCAGGGGTGTTGGTCTTGATGGCGCGGACGCAGGCCGCGTAGTGGCCTGCACCGCCGTCTTCCAGGTCGTCGCGGTCCACCGAGGTGAGCACCACATAGCGCAGGCCCATCAGCTCCACCGACTTGGCGGTATTGGCCGGTTCCTCGGCGTCCAGCCAGCCGCCGGGGTTGCCGGTGTCGACGGCGCAGAAGCGGCAGGCGCGGGTGCATACCGACCCCATCAGCATGATAGTGGCGGTGCCATTGCTCCAGCATTCACCCATGTTGGGGCAGTGGGACTCGGCGCACACCGTGCTCAGGCGGTGCTCGCTGACGTTGCGCTTGACGGCCTCGAATCTCTCGCCGCCGGGAATCTGGGCGCGCAGCCACTTGGGCTTGCGCCCCAGATCCGGGCCAGCCTCCTCCTGGCGGCGCTGCTTGATGCCATCCTTGATGGCGGCAAAGCCGTGCTCGGTGCGGAACTTATTGCCGCTAGAGATGGGTTTCGAGATGTTGTCGCTCATAGGGTGTGGGCCCCTCCGCTAGGCGGCTGCCAGGGCCGCCGAGTGCGGAATTCCTCGCCCGAGGAAGTGTCGGGACGCTCCGCAGGGGGCGCTGGCGTTGAGATGGGTTTCTACCCTTTAATCTAACATAGCTGGGCCGGGGAGAGCACGGTTGGGATAGTGTTGGCCCTGTCCGGGTCAAGACGCGTCAGCGGTACGTCAGAAATGCCGTACCACCTACCCGCTACCGGCGGGCTCGCCACCGCTTTCTGCTTGTCGCTAGGCGGCCTAACGGGCAAATCGAGGCGCCGGTCCCCGTGTTTTTTTCTCGCTGATTCGTCGAATTTGCGTTATATTGCAATGCAGCAAAGCTCCCTGCCAATGGTCTGGAGCCAACAAGATGTCCCCTGATCCCCAACGCCAGGAGCTCGTGATGAATCTTCCGATGCCGACACCACCGGCAGCCGCGCTGTCCTTCCTGGATCCGTTCGGCTTTGGACGCGCCGCCGGTCGCTACTGGCTGGATGCCTTCGAGCGAAGCGTGCTTTACATGGACGTCATGCGAGTCCGTGGCAACCAGTACCTCGAGCATATTGAGCAGACCAAGCCCAGCGTGCTGGGCTTCGAGGCCGAGGTGATTGTCGACGGCCGGGACCTGTCGCGCCCGGTAAACTACGAGTTGTTGAAGATTCGGCCCCCCCAGGGCCAGCCCACCGATCCGCAGATGCGTCCCTTCGTGGTAGTGGATCCGCGTGCCGGTCACGGCCCGGGCATCGGCGGATTCAAGCCCGACAGTGAGATCGGTGTCGCCCTGCGCGCCGGCCACCCCTGCTACTTCATCGGCTTTCTGCCCTATCCGGTGCCCGGCCAGACCGTCGAGGACGTGGTGGAGGCGGAAGTCGCCTTCATGCGCCACGTCAACCAGCGCCATGACGAGAGCTTCCAGGAGAAGCCCATGGTGGTGGGCAACTGCCAGGCCGGCTGGCAGATCATGATGGCCGCCTCCCTGGAGCCCGACCTGTTCGGGCCCATCCTGATCGCCGGTGCGCCGCTCTCTTACTGGGCCGGCGAGCGCGGCGGCGCGCCCATGCGCTATGCCGGCGGCATGTCGGGTGGTAGTTGGATGACCTCCCTGCTCAGCGACCTAGGCGATGGCCAGTTCGATGGTGCCTGGTTGGTCCAGAACTTCGAAAAGCTCAACCCGGCCAATACCTACTGGAACAAGCAGTATCGGCTCTACGCCAACATCGACACCGAGGCTAACCGCTACCTAGAATTCGAGCGCTGGTGGGGTGGCCACGTGGTGCTGGGCGGCAACGAGATCCAGTACATCGTCGATAATCTCTTCGTGGGCAACCGGCTCTCCACCGCCCAGATGGTGACTTCCGATGGGCGGCGCATCGACCTGCGCAACCTGCGCTCGCCGGTGGTGGTGTTCTGCTCCCAAGGCGATGACATCACCCCACCGCCCCAGGCGCTGGGCTGGGTCCGCGACCTCTACGAGGACGTGGAGGATATCGTGGCGAGCGAGCAGACCATCGTTTATTGCGTCCACGACTCCACCGGCCATCTGGGCATCTTCGTGTCGGGCAGCGTCTCCCGCAAGGAGCACGCCGAGTTCACGGCCAACATGGACTATATCGATGTGCTGCCGCCGGGGCTCTACGAGACCACCGTTTCCGAGGCTTCCCAGCGCGATGACGCCGAGCTAATCGAGCGCGACTACCTGCTGGAGTTCACTCCGCGCACCATCGAGGAGCTCGATCAGGTAGTGAAGCACAGCCCCGAAGACGACACCCGTTTCGCCACCGTGGCGCGAATCTCGGAGATCAATCTGGGTCTCTACCGGCTCTTCATGCAGCCCTGGGTACGTGCCATGACCACGCCGGAATCAGCTCATTGGATGCGCCGCATGCACCCCAATCGCCTGGGGTATCGGCTGCTCTCCGACCGCAACCCGCTGATGCACGCGATTCCGGTACTGGCCGAGCGAATTCGCACCGAGCGGCATCCCGTGGACGAGGAAAACTTCTTCCGGGGACTGGAATCCATTGCCTCAGACCAGATCACAGGAAGTTTCAATGCCTGGCGTGATCTTCGCGATGGAGCCACCGAGCGGCTCTTCTTGGACGTGTATGGTCAGCCGCTACTGCAGTCGCTGGTGGGCCTGGGAGGAGATGCCCACGTGCACCGTCGTCGCCCGGGGTCGGAACCAGAGCATCGCCGCTTTATCGAACGTCGCCAGGCCGAACTGAGCGAGCAAGTCGCCGAGGGCGGCAGCCATGAAGCCGTGATCCGTGCGCTGATCTTCGTGCTAGGCGGAGCGCCCTCCACCGACGAGCGCAACTTCAAGCGCCTGCGTGCCTCCCACGCCGAACTCGAGCCTCAGCTTTCGGTGGCAGACTTCAAGCGTCTGATGCGCGAGCAGTTCTTCATCCTCAAGCTCGGCCGCGAGGCGGCCGTCAAGGCGCTGCCCGAGTTGCTCAAGGGGCAGTCAGCGGAGCAGATTGCCGAGCACCTCGAGCACATCGAGCATGTGCTGGCGGCCAGCGGTGAGCTCTCCGAGCATTCCGCCGACCGGCTGGCTCGGGTCAAGTCGTTGTTCGAGCAGGCCATCGATCAGGCACCGATCATCGAGGCAGAGTCCCGTGCCGAGGCCCAGGCCTGGGTCGTTAGCCAGGCCGAAGCTCAGCGTCAGGCCCTTAGCGGTGTGGAAGGTTTGATGGAGGCCCAGGCAGAGACCGCGGCCGAGCCGGTTGCACCTTACGAGGCGACAGCCCGTGTCGAGCCTGCTGGCAAGGCAGAGGACAAGCCTGAGCCGGCAGCGAAGGCCGAGCCCAAGCCTGAGTCCGCCGCCAAGGAAGAGCCAAAGACCGAGCCCGCGCACGCCGCCAAGGAAGAGTCGAAGGCCGAGCCCGCGCACGCCGCCAAGGAAGAGCCGAAGGCCGAGCCCGCGCACGCCGCCAAGGAAGAGCCGAAGGCCGAAACTACGCACTCTGCCAAGGAAGAGCCAAAGGCCGAGTCGGTGCCTGCTACCAAGGCAGAGGCAAAGGCGGAGCCTGATGGCCGCCAGGGACCGGCGCAGCGTCGTAGCAAGGCCCCGCGCCGCAAGCCGGGTGGCAATAACAAGCGCTGATCCCGCCGCTGAGCCTCCCTTTCCAGCGCCCCTGTCGCACCGTCGACAGGGGCGCTGTCGTTATGGCCGGGCTTGCCTCGGTGGGAAGGTGCGGTCTAGGGTCAGAAGGCGTCAGGGCACGTCCCTGACTGGCGTGATCTCCGGCGCTGGGGTAGGGTAAGCGGATTTTTCGGCCGTCGTATCAGGGCGGTATGGCATCGTCAGGCGTAGACCCGAAGTCTGCGCCGTGCACTTTTCAGTGGAGCACTATGGGCAAGTCACTGGTCATCGTCGAGTCGCCGGCCAAGGCCAAGACGATCAACAAGTATCTCGGCAACGACTTCATCGTGAAGTCGAGCGTGGGTCACATCCGCGACCTGCCGACCAGCGGCTCGGGCAAGGCGGCCTCGGATCCCAAGGAGCGTGCCCGTCAGGC
>CAYWBG010000172.1:0-4603 GCA_964456005.1 uncultured Halomonas sp. | reverse complement strand
ACCAGGCCTTGAGCTGGCTGGGAATGCCGAAGTTGTACATCGGCACCGCCAGCACTACCACGTCATGGGCCCGCAACTCGTCGATAAGCTCATCAGAGCGCGCGGCCAGCTCGCGCTGCTCGTCGGTGCGATCCTCCTCCTCCACCTGCCAGCTGCCCAATTCCGCCAGCCCCAGGTGAGGGAGCTCGCTGGCCACCAGGTCACGATGGGTGACCTGGACGCCGCCTCTGGCATTGGCCTGAGCGATGAAGTGCTCGGCGAGGGCCTTGGACTGGCCATTCTCGGCGAGGATGGAAGAAGTAATCACGAGGGCGCGAGGGGGCATGGCGATCTCCTTGGAGAGGAATCAGGGCAATGATCGCCATGATAGATGCATTTTTTGCCATAAAAAGCGCAAAAATCCGCACCCCACGTTCGACAAAAACGAAAACAGATCCCGCGCAAGGGCCAGGCGAAAACTGGGCGAGCGAAGGCAGTTTTCGGCGGTCCTTCAGGGTGCTATGCCCTGGCCGCAGCCCCTGTACTGCTCCCCGTCGACGGTGAGGGTGACTCGTGCCGGAAAGGGTTCGCCGCTCATGTCGTCCAGGCAGGCGCCGGCTTCGATCCGCAGCTCGAAGGGCGTATCGCCGCGGCCGCTGGCCAGCACCACTCGCCCCGCCTCGTTATCCAGGGCGGTGACTCGATAGGGCAGGGTCTGCTCCCGGGCGCCGTAATCGAGGCTCAGGGTCACTTCGGGTCGGTCGTGGGCAAGGCTCGCCATCCAGCCCGGCTCGTTGCCGCGCCCCTGGAACATTACGCCCGGACGCTGCTCCCGGGTCAGCGTCTGACGCTGCACGTAGGCCTGGCAGTCGAGCCGGCCGCGCGGCGTCTCCACGATGGCGTCGGCGCCCTTGTTCCAGAAGCTGACGTCGCCCTGCTCATAGCGGGCCCCGCTGGCCACCACGGCAGGCGCTAGCCGCCAGGCGCCGTGGGCCGACCATAGCCGCAGCTCATCTTCCAAAGCGGCAGTGACCAGCGCCTGGTCAGGGTTACAGCGCCAGGCGGTAAAGGCTTCGGCGCCACCGGGAAATAGCACTGAGGGCAGCAGCGGTGCATGCTCTCCTGAAGTAATCGGCGTTGGCGCGCTGGTCGTGGCACAGCCGGCCAACAACAGGACAGCGCCGAAAGCGGCGGGAGCGAAAAGGCGGGGCATGGCGTCTCCTTGAGGGGGTTGCGGTTCCTTGATGGGCCGAGCATAGCAGCCGCCGCGGTAGGCGGCTGCTCCCTTTGGCTCAACGCTTCCGTCGCCCTTTCTCGACGCCCTTGCTCGCGCAGCCGGCTTATCCCAGGCGCCTGCGCAACTGCCGCGCCGCCTCCACCATATTGGCCAGGGCCGGTTCCACCTCCTCCCAGCGGCGCGTCTTCAGGCCACAGTCGGGGTTGACCCAGAGCCGCTCCAGCGGAATGCGCTCGGCGGCCTTCTCCATCAGCGCCACCATCCAGTCGACCGCGGGGATATTGGGCGAGTGGATGTCGTAGACGCCAGGGCCGATCTCGTTCGGATAGGCGAAGTCCTGAAAGGCGTCGAGCAGTTCCATGTCCGAGCGGGAGGTCTCGATGGTGATGACATCGGCGTCCAGGGCGGCAATCGACTCGATGATGTCGTTGAATTCCGAGTAGCACATGTGGGTATGGATCTGGGTATGGTCGCGCACCCCGGCGGCACTGAGCCGGAAGCAGGCCACGGCCCACTCAAGGTAGGCCTGCCACTCGCCTCGCCGCAGGGGCAGCCCCTCGCGCAGCGCCGGCTCGTCGATCTGGATGGCTTGGATGCCGGCCGCCTCCAGGTCGCACACCTCATCGCGTAGCGCCAGGGCAATCTGTCGGCAGGTGGCCTCACGGGGCTGGTCGTCGCGCACGAAGGCCCACTGCAGCATGGTCACGGGACCGGTCAGCATGCCCTTCATGGGCTTGTCGGTCAGCGACTGGGCGTACTCGCTCCAGCGCACGGTCATTGGCCCCGGGCGGCTGACGTCGCCGAAGATCACCGGCGGCTTGACGCAGCGCGAGCCGTAGCTCTGCACCCAGCCGAAACGGGTGAAGGCATAGCCATCGAGCTGCTCTCCAAAGTATTCCACCATGTCGTTACGCTCGGGCTCGCCATGTACCAGCATGTCGAGGCCCAGGGCCTCCTGACGCCCGACCGCGTAGGCGATTTCCCCGCGCATCCGGGCTTCATAGGCTTCCCGGGAGAGCCCGCCGGACTTGAGCGCGCGACGCGCGCCGCGAATCCCGGCGGTCTGTGGGAAGGAGCCGATGGTGGTGGTGGGAAACAGCGGCAGGTCCAGGGACCGGCGCTGAATCAGAGCCCGCCGGGCGAAGGGGCTCTGGCGCTGCTGGTCCGACGGTTCCATGCCCGCCAGGCGATCGGCCACCTCGCAACGGTGAATGCGCGGCGAGTCGCGCCGCGCCTGCAGGGCCAGGATGGCGGTGTCCAGGCGCTTGCGATCGGCCTCGGAGGCACGACCATCGAGCAGACGCGCCAGGGTCACCGTTTCATCGAGCTTTTGGCGGGCGAACGCCAGCCAGTTCCTGAGCTCGGGGTCGAGGTCGGTCTCGCGCTCGAGATCCACCGGTACGTGGAGAAGCGAGCAGGAAGACGCAATCCACAGCCGCTCGCCGAGGCGGATCCGCGCCTGGGCCAGCCGCTCACGGAGCAGTGCCAGGTCGGCGCGCCAGACGTTGCGACCGTCGATGGCACCCACCGAGAGCACCTTGTAGGCGGGCAGGCGATCCAGCACCGCCGCAAGCTGCTCGGGGGCGCGCACGGCATCGATGTGCAACCCCGCCACCGGCAGACCCACGGCGAGGCCCAGGTTGTCACCAAGGGCGCCGAAATAGGTGGCCAGCAGCAGCTTGACCGGAGCCCGACCCAGCACGCTATAGGCGGCCTCATAGGCCTGCTGCCAGTCGCGGGGCAGATCCTGAACCAGCGCCGGCTCATCGAACTGCACCCACTCCACACCCTGTTCGGCAAGACGCCCCAGCAGTTCGTCATAGACCGGCAGCAGGGCCTCGAGCAGGCTCAGGCGGTCGAGCCCCTCGTCGCGGGCCTTGCCCAGCCACAGCCAGGTCAACGGCCCGAGCAGGGTCACCTTCACCGCGTGGCCCAGGGCCTGAGCCTCGGCCACCTGTTCGAAGAGTCGCGAACTGGCAAGGCGGAAGGCCTGTCCAGCGTGAAGCTCCGGCACCAGGTAGTGGTAGTTGGTATCGAAATACTTGGTCATCTCGCAGGCGGCGGCGGGCTCGCCACTGGGCGCCCGGCCACGAGCCATGCGGAAGGCGGTGTCCAGATCCACCTCGCCGTCATCCACCTCGGCCTCGGCGCCGAAGCGTGCCGGCACCGCCCCCAGGGCCACCGAAAGATCCAGCACCTGGTCGTAAAAGGCGAAGTCGCCTACTGTCACCAGGTCGAGCCCCGCCTCGCGTTGGTCCGCCCAGTGACGAGCGCGCAGCTCGCGCCCCGCGTGCTCGAGTCCCTCGCGGTCGAGCTCACCCGCCCAGTAGGCCTCGACGGCCGTCTTCAGTTCGCGGTCCGCGCCGATGCGCGGATAGCCACCTATATGAGCCAGAGTCATAATATTCAGCCTTCTGAATGAGTGATGCCACGAAGTCTGGCTGGCCATGAGGAGTGAATCAAACTAAGCTTTTTAATCTTTAAAATGAAAATGGCTCACACACATGCTGGAACTTCGCCATCTCCGCACCCTGGTCGCCCTGCGCGACGCCGGCTCCCTCGTCGAGGCGGCCGAGCGTGTCCACCTGACCCAGTCTGCCCTCTCCCATCAGATCAAGGATCTCGAGGAGCGGCTCGGTAACCCGCTGTTCGTGCGCAAGACCCGGCCGGTGGAGTTCACCCGCGCCGGCCAACGGCTGCTGACCCTGGCCGAACAGGTGCTGCCGCTGGTGCGCATGGCCGAGCGCGACCTGGCCCGGCTGGCCGGCAACGAGCAGGGGCGACTCCACATGGCCATCGAGTGCCACAGCTGTTTCCAGTGGCTGATGCCCACCATTGACCACTTCCGTAACCACTGGCCGGAGGTAGAGATCGATATTCCCGGCGGCCACCACTTCGACCCCTTGCCGGCTCTGACCCGGGAGCAGCTCGACCTGGTGATCACCGCCGATCCTCAGCCGCTTCCCGGCATTCACTACGAGCCGTTGTTTCGCTATGAGGGGCTGCTGGCGGTGGCTCGCCAGCACCGCCTGGCCGGCAAGGCGTTCGTCACACCCGAGGCGCTGGCCGAGGAGACCCTGATCACCTATCCGGTGGAACATTCGCGCCTGGATGTCTTCACACAGTTCCTCGAGCCGGCCGGAGTCCGCCCCAGGGAGATACGCACCGCCGAGCTGACCATCATGATGATGCAGTTGGTGGCCAGCGGCCGCGGTGTCTGTGCCCTCCCCAACTGGGCGCTCACCGAGTACCTGGAACGGGACTATGTGAAAGCGGTGGCGCTAGGCGAGAAGGGGGTCTGGAGCACGCTATTCGCGGCGATCCGCGAGGAAACCCGCCAGGCGCCATGGATGGAGGACTTCCTGCGCACGGCTCGGGAGACCTCCT
>CAYWBG010000171.1:0-4607 GCA_964456005.1 uncultured Halomonas sp. | reverse complement strand
CCCTCGTCTTAAGCTTGGGAAGCTTCTGCTCTACCATTGAGCTACACCCGCTGGGTGATTCGATAGTAAAACCAACCGCTTAGCCTTGCAAGTCGGCGCGAGCCTTTTTCCGTAGGGCCGGTGCAAGTGGCTGATTCCCTGGCCGTTAGCGGGACGGTGGTGGGCAATGAGAGAGCCGAGGGGGCGCCGGGCGGAAGAAATTTTTAGTGGGCAGAGAACTTTTGTTGCCTAGGCTGTCTCATGAGGGACAGGCAGCAAAGCGATAGCAGTCGCTAACATTGTTGTTCTGGCTCGCAGTTTCGATCGATGCTTGGCCGCCTCCCCCTTTGTGAGGCGGCTTTCTTTTGGTGTGCCTTGCGCTTCCCTGGCTCCTGGTGTCTCCAGGCACGCCATTTCCCCCTGGCACGGCCAGGGGGGTGACATTGTGTGTACGTGGCGCTCGGGTTACTTGTGTCGCATGCGCAGGATGGCGTTGAGCACATCGCGACGGGTGATGATGCCCACCAGGCGCTCCTGCTCAACGACCGGATAGACCTTGGGCTTGCTGTCCAACATTTCCTGGGCCAGGTCGGTAATGCTCTTGTTGGGTGTGACGGTAAGCACTTCGTTGCGCATCAGTTCGCTTACCAGGGGTGGTTCCTCGTTGAGATAGGAGCTTTCCAGAACCTTGCCCAGCACGTCCTGCTCCGAGATGAAGCCGATGAGGTGGTCGCGCTCGTCTACCACCGGAACCCCCGGGAGGCGATGCAGGGCCAGGCCTTCGGCCAGCGTAGACACCGAGGTCTTGCCGGTGACCCGGTAGCAGTCACGTGACATGATATCGCGAATGGTGGTAGGGGCCTTGTTGGGCATGGCATGTCTCCTTGTGCCGGTTCGATTTCAGCATAGACGACTCCTTGGGCCGGTTGGCACCCGTCGGCATGCGCTCTGCCAACGCTGGGCAGACAACGCGTCGGCGTGATACAGCCGGAACACGGCTCCGGCGAGGTACTCCAAGAGTCTATTCATATCACATCAGCCGCGAGGGAGGGATGCCATGGATGCCCGAGAATACCTGGCCAAGAAGGGGTTGAGCGGGGAGCGCGACAGTGAGCGTCCCACGACACTAGAGGAGAAGGCCTGGAGTCGCGCCCGGGGGGCCGGGGATCATCGCCCTCGAGCCGGCACGCCCCACGACTGGGAGGAGTGGGAGCGACACCACGACGAGTTGGCAGAGGGGGCCGAAACACTTCAGCAGAAGATTGACTATGAAGCCCATCGAGAGCTCCTCGAACATGAAGCGGAAGAGGCGCGCCAAAGGGGCGAGTCGGTACAGACATTTACCCCCGAGGAAGTCAGCGGTAAGACCGGCTCCCGCGTCGAATTCCCCGAGCCGGGGCCGCGAGGTCCCATCCTGGCACTGGCGATCCTGATGCCGCCGTTGGCCGTTGGGTTGTCGAGGGGTGGCTCGACGCGGGTGGGGCTCAACCTGCTGCTGACCCTGCTCGGCTGGTTGCCCGGCGTGTGGCATGCGCTTCGCTGGGTACGTCGTCCGCCAGCCTGATTCTCCTGTTCCCCTCAGGCCACAACGCCGACCTTGGCAAGCTCGGCTGGAGAGGTATAATCACCGTCAACCTTTTACGACTATGGAGTTGACTGTGGGCTATCTCGTGGGTGTCACGGTCCTTTGGGCCTTCTCGTTCTCGCTGATTGGTGTCTATCTGGCGGGCCAGGTAGACAGCTACTTTGCGGTGCTGGTGCGCGTCGGCCTGGCGGCTCTGGTGTTCCTTCCCTTTCTGCGCCCTGCGCGGCTGCAGGGGCGTCAGCGCCTCATCCTGATGGGGCTTGGCGCCATTCAGTTGGGGCTCATGTACCTCTTCTTCTACCAGTCGTTTCTGCTGCTCTCGGTACCCGAGGTGTTGCTCTTCACCATCTTCACGCCGCTCTATATCACCCTGCTCGACGACGCCCTGTTCGGACGCTTCACCCCCTTCTACCTGTTGACCGCGGCCCTGGCGGTGGTGGGCGCGGGAGTGATTCGCTATGACGGCATCGATGGCGGCTTCCTGCTGGGGTTCCTGGTGGTGCAGGGCGCCAACCTCTGTTTCGCCCTGGGGCAGGTCGGCTATCGGCGGCTCTCCGCAGAGCTGCCCACCTCGCTGCCTCGCCACAGCGTCTTCGCTTGGTTCTATCTGGGCGCTCTGGCCGTCGCCCTACCGGCCTTTGCGGTAGTGGGTAACGCCGCCGCGCTGCCTACCACCGGCGTACAGTGGGGTGTGCTGGCCTGGCTGGGGCTGGTGGCCTCCGGTCTCGGCTACTTCCTGTGGAACCTGGGCGCAACGCGGGTGGATGCCGGGGCACTGGCGATCATGAACAATGCCCTGATCCCCGCCGGCCTGCTGGTCAACCTGGTGATCTGGAATCGTGACGCCGACCTCGCCCGGTTAGTGCTGGGCGGGGCCATCATTGCCGGCTCGCTGGCGCTCAACGAGTGGTGGCTCAAGCGGCGTGAACTCAAGGCCGCCTGAGGAGCCGGTTTGCCGGGGGGCAGGGCAGTCGCCATAATAGGCCGCTGCCAAGCGAGAGGCCCGTGCATGCCATCCGAACAACGCACTTCGACGGGGCGCGACCAGCTGCCCTTCCGCAATATCGGCCTGATCGGCCGCCTGGGCAGTGCCAAGGTGGTCGATACCCTCAAGCGACTGATGCGCTTCCTGGACGAGCGTGGCTACCACGTCATCGTCGAGGACCGCACCGCCACGGTGCTGCTCGACCACGGCCACCCGGAAGCCAGCCGGCGCATGCTGGGGCAGCTCTGTGACCTGGTGATCGTGGTGGGCGGCGATGGCAGCCTGCTGGGCGCCGCCCGCACCCTCTGCCACAGCGGGACCCTGGTATTGGGCGTGAACCGGGGCCGGCTGGGGTTCCTCACCGACATCTCTCCGGACGAACTCGAAGCCAGGGTTGGCGAGGTGCTCGATGGGCGTTTCGAGGTAGAGGAGCGCTTCATGATCGACGCCGAGCTCTATCGTGACGGGACCCTGATGGGCAGCGGTGATGCCCTTAATGAGGTGGTGCTCCACCCCGGCAAGGCGGTGCGCATGATCGAGTTCGAGCTGTTCATCGACGATCAGTTCGTCTATAGCCAGCGCAGTGACGGGCTGATTATCGCCACGCCCACCGGTTCCACGGCCTACGCGCTCTCCGGCGGCGGCCCCATCATGCATCCGAGGCTCGACGTGGTGACCTTGGTGCCAATGTTCCCCCACACCCTGTCGAGCCGGCCCATCGTCATCGACGCGGCCAGCGAGATTCGCATCCACATCGGCGAGACCAACCAGACCTATCCGCACATCAGTTGCGACGGCCAGACCCGCGCCGTGGCCAAGCCCGACGATGTCCTGGTAATCCGCCGCAAGCCACAGCGCGTTCAGCTGGTGCACCCGCTCGGGCACAATTTCTACGAGGTCCTGCGCAGTAAGCTGGGCTGGAGCAATCGCCTGGGAGACTGATGTGAAAACACAGGCGAAGATCGAGGGGTACGACCTGATCGGTGATGTCCACGGCTGCGGGGCCACCCTGGGAGCGCTGCTGGAGAAACTGGGCTACCACCAGCGCGGCGGGGTCTATCGCCATCCCCGGCGCCGGGTGATCTTCCTGGGGGACCTGATCGACCGTGGACCGCGCATCCGCTTGGCGGTGCAGATCGCGCGGCGCATGGTGGAGGAGGGCGAGGCGCATATCGTCATGGGTAACCATGAATACAACGCACTTGCCTATTGTCACCGGGCGCCTTCGGGGCTGGGGCGAGAGTGGCTGCGCGAGCACACCCCGCGCCACAACCGCATTATCAAGGAGACCCTGGAGCAGTACCGTGACCATCCCCAGGAGTGGGAGGACGCCCTGGCCTGGTTCCTCGATATTCCGCTCTACCTGGAGAAGGATGGCCTGCGCGTGGTGCACGCCTGTTGGGATCAGCGGCTGGTCGGCGAACTCCAACGCCGCCACCCCGATGGCTGCATGGACGAGGCGTTTTTGATCGAGTCCACCGCGCCGGGCACCCGCGCCTTCGAGATTCTCGACCGCCTGACCCGAGGTATTCACATTCCACTGCCCTATGGCACCGAGATCCACTCCGGTGATGGCTTCACCCGACGCAGCTTCCGTGCCCACTTCTGGGCCCCCTCGCCCCAAACGTGGGGCGACGTGGTGTTCCAGCCCGACAACCTGCCCGGTGACCTGGAGCAGCGGCCGCTCAGCGACGAGGAGCGGGCCCGCCTGAGCCACTACGGGCCCGATGAGCCGCCGCTGTTCATTGGCCACTACTGGTGCGAGGGAGTGCCGGCATTGCCTGCGCCCAACGTGGCCTGCCTGGACTACAGCGCTGTGAAGTTCGGCCGCCTGGTGGCTTACCGCTGGAGTGGCGAACGCCGGTTGAATGCTGACCACTTCGTATGGCTGGAGGTTCCTCGGGAAGAGCAGGTGCGCCCCCAGCCCTGGGAGATCGATCTCGATTGATGCAAAACTTTACAAAAATAGTTGGCCTGTGCCGTGAACTCCCGCCCGTGGCTGTCATCAGAGTAGGTGTTCCCTTGAATGATCCCTTGCTCTTGTCCGGCGGCCCCCTC
>CAYWBG010000170.1:0-4617 GCA_964456005.1 uncultured Halomonas sp. | reverse complement strand
GCTCGATGATCAGGGCGATGCCCTGACCCACGCCGATGCACATGGTGCACAGCGCATAGCGTCCCTGCCGGCGTTCCAGTTCATGCAGGGCGGTGGTGATCAGGCGGGCGCCGCTCATGCCGAGCGGATGGCCAAGGGCGATGGCGCCGCCGTTGGGGTTGATGTGCTCGGCGTCGTCGGGAAGGCCGAGGTCGCGGGTGACGGCCAGCGCCTGGGCGGCGAAGGCCTCGTTGAGTTCGATCACGTCCATCTGCTCGAGGGTGAGGCCGGTCTGCGCGAGCACCTTGCGGCTGGCCGGTGCCGGGCCAAAACCCATGATGCGCGGTTCGACGCCGGCGGTGGCCATGCCTACCACCCGGGCCCGCGCCTTGAGGCCGAAGCGCTCGGCGGTTTCCGGGGAGGCGAGCAGCAGGGCGCAGGCGCCGTCGTTCACCCCGGAGGCGTTGCCGGCGGTGACGCTGCCGCCCTCGCGGAAGGGCGTGGGCAGCTTGGCCAGCTGCTCCAGGGTGGTGGAGGCGCGGGGGTGCTCGTCGGTGTCGACGATCAACGGCTCCTGCTTGCGGCGGGGCACCTCGACGGGGACGATCTCCTCGGCCAGGCGGCCCGCTTCCATGGCAGCGGCGGTGCGCTGCTGGCTGCGCAGGGCAAAGGCGTCCTGATCCTCGCGGGAGATATTGAACTGCTCGGCGACGTTCTCGGCGGTCTCCGGCATGGAGTCGATGCCGAACTGGGCCTTCATCTGGCGGTTGACGAAACGCCAGCCGATGGTGGTGTCATGGATCTCGGCGCTGCGCGAGAAGGCCTGCTCCGCCTTGCCCATGACAAAGGGGGCCCGCGACATGCTCTCGACGCCGCCGGCGATCATCAGCTCAGCTTCGCCCGCCTTGATGGTGCGGGCGGCGTTGCCCACGGCGTCCATGCCGGAGCCGCAAAGGCGGTTGAGGGTGGTGCCGGGCACCTCTACCGGCAGACCGGCCAGCAGTGCCGACATGCGCGCCACGTTGCGGTTGTCTTCGCCGGCCTGATTGGCACAGCCGTAGAAGATGTCGTCGATCTCTGCCCAGTCCACCGAGGGGTTGCGCGCCATCAGGGCGCGCATTGGCACGGCGCCCAGGTCGTCGGGGCGAACCGGCGAGAGCGCGCCGCCGTAACGGCCGACTGGGGTGCGGATGGCGTCGATGATCAGTGCGTCTTTCATGCGTTCTCTCCGGCGGCGGTCTCTTCCAGGCGGCGGACGGTGCCGCGGACCTTGTAGGAACGGCCGCGAAACAGGGCGACCTCGTTGCCGTGCTGGTTGTGCACGGTGATGTCGTAGATGCCGGTGCGGCCGCGGCGGCTGCGCTCCTCGGCAGTGGCGGTGAGCACGTCGCCTAGCTGGCCGGGGCCCAGATAGTCGATACTGCAGCCCGAGGCCACGGTGGCTTCGTCATAGGTGTTGCAGGCGAAAGCGAAGGCGGAGTCGGCCAGGGCGAAGATGAAACCGCCGTGGCAATTGCCGTGCCCCTGCACCATGTCCTGACGCACGGTCATGGAGAGTACCGCCCGCCCCGGGGCCACGCTTTCGATATGCATGCCCAGGCCCTGGCTGGCGCCATCGCGAGAAAACATGGATTCGGCGCAGGCCTCGGCCAGCTGCTGGGGGGTCAGTTGACTGTCGCTCATGTGAAGCACTCCTCGGCCATGGCCTTGCGGCGCAGCAGGAAGGAGGCGCGATAGCGCTCCTCGCCGTAACTCTGCTGCAGGTGGTTCAGGGTGCGGTGAACGAAGCGCAGCCCCAGGCCATCGGCCCAGGCCAGCGGGCCGCGAGGGTAGTTGAGGCCGGCCTGCATGGCTCGATCGCCGTCATCGGCGCTGCACACGCCCTGCAAGACGGCATCGGCGGCTTCGTTGGCGAGCATGGCCACGGTGCGCAGCACCACCAGCCCGGGCGTGTCGGTCAGCCAGGCGGCCTCCATGCCCAGGCGCTGGAAGAGCGCGGTGGCCAGGTCACGGGCTTCGGTATCGACGCCGGGGCTGGCTGCCAGGGCAATAGCGCTGGCGGCCTCGTAGTCCAGGCAGAGGTCGAACAGCACCAGGGCCTCGAGACCTTCGTCCAGGGCGCGCTCGGTGGCACAGCGACCGTCGCTCAGGGCCAGGGTCAGGCCACCCAGGCGCAGGCGTGGCCCGTCGGAGACGCTCTCCCGGCGCACCACCTCGAGGCCGGCGGTCTCGGCGCGAGCCAACAGCGGGGCTATAACGCCCGGCTGGCCTTCGATGACCAGCGGTGGCAGCTCGGCCTCGACGGCGGGTGCGAAGTCGGCGGCGGCAGGCTGGGCCTGCTCGCGGTAGTCGTAGAAGCCCTGGCCGCTCTTGCGCCCCAGTCGACCGGCCTCGACCAGCGCCTGCTGTACCAGCGAGGGCTCGAAGCGTGTATCGCCGTAATAGGCGTCGAACACCGAGCGGGTGACAGCGTAGTTGACGTCGTGGCCGATCAGGTCCATCAGCTCGAAGGGCCCCATGCGGAAACCGCCGGCCTGGCGCAGCAGGGCGTCCAGGGTGGCAGGGGTGGCGGCCCCTTCCTGCAGCAGGCGCAGGCTCTCGGCATAGAAGGGTCTCGCCACCCGGTTAACGATGAAGCCGGGGGTGGAGCTGGCGTGGACCGGGACCTTGCCCCAGGCGGCGGCAGTGGCGTAAAGGGTCTCGGCAACGTCGCCACCGGTGGCCAGTCCCGAGATCACCTCGACCAGCTTCATCACCGGGGCGGGATTGAAGAAATGCAGGCCGGCGACGCGCTCGGGATGCTCGAGGCCGGCGGCAATAGAGGTGATCGACAGCGAAGAGGTGTTGCTGGTCAGCAGGGTATCGGGGCCACACAGGGCCTCGAGTTCGGCGAAGACGCCGCGCTTGACCTCCAGGTTCTCGACGATCGCCTCCACCACCAGTCGGCTGTCAGACAGCTCGGCGAGGCTGGCGGCCGGTGTCATGCGGGAGACGATGGCATCGACCTCGTCCTGAGCCATCTTGCCTCTGGCCACGCGCTTCTCGAGCTGGCGGCGCACGCCATCGATGCCGGCCTGGGCGGCGCCGTCGCGGTTGTCGTAGAGGCGCACCGGGTGGCCGGCCTGGGCCGCCACCTGGGCGATGCCGGCGCCCATGGCGCCGGCGCCGATCACGGCGATGATGTCACTGGGTGCCAGAGCGGCCATGTCACTCCCCCTTGAAGCTGGGTTGGCGTTTTTCCATGAAGGCGCTGACGCCCTCGCGGTAATCGTCGGTGCGGCCGGCCAAACGCTGCAGGTCACGCTCCAGGTCGAGCTGTTCGTCGAAGCTGTTGTCCGTGCTGGCATGCAGGCCGCGCTTGATCAGGGCAAGGCCGCGGGTCGGCTGGGTGGCCAGGTGACGCGTCAAGGCTCTAGCCTCATCCTGCAGGGCCTCGTCATCCACCACCTTCCAGATCATGCCCCACTGCTCGGCCTGCTCGGCGCTGAGCTTGTCGCCCAGCATGGCCAGGCCCTTGGCGCGGGCCATGCCGACCAGGTGGGGGAGTGTCCAGGTGCCGCCGGAGTCGGGAATCAGGCCGATCTTGCAGAAGGCCTGAATGAAGCTGGCTGAGCGGGCCGCCAGCACAATGTCGCAGGCCAGGGCGATGTTGGCCCCGGCGCCGGCGGCCACGCCGTTCACCGCGCAGACGGTGGGGATCGGCAGCGACTTGAGCGCACGCAGCATCGGGTTGTAGCGCTTCTCCAGAGACTCTCCCAGGTCCGGCGCCTCGGCGCCGGGCGCCACGTTACGGTCGGAAAGGTCCTGGCCGGCGCAGAAGCCGCGACCGTTGCCGGTCAGCAGCAGGGCGCGCACGTTTTCGTCCTGGCGCACGGCCTTGAGCGCCTGGCGCATCTCGGCGTGCAACTCGGCGTTGAAGCTGTTGAGGCTGTCGGGTCGGTTCAGTGTGATACGGGCGACGCCGTCTTCCACGGAATAGAGCAGGGGCGCTTCACTCATGGTCGATTTCCTGTGTCAGTGCCCTTCGAAGGTGGCGGGGCGTTTTTCCTGGAAGGCGCGAATGCCCTCCTCGCGGTCTTGGGTGCCGGCCAGCAGGGTAAAGGCGTGGCGCTCGAAGCGCAGGCCGGTGGCCAGGTCGGTGTCCTCGGCCTTGTGCAGAGCCTCGCGGGCCAGGCGCACGGCGAGCGGCGCCTTGGTAGCTATCGTCTCCGCCACGGCCAGGGCGCGTTCGATGGTCAGCTCTGGTTGGGTGATCTCGCTGACCAGACCCGCCTCCAGGGCGCGACGAGCGGAAATCGGCTCGCCGGTCAGCACCATCTGGGTGGCGAGTCCCTTGCCTACGGCGCGTACCAGGCGCTGGGTGCCGCCGGCGCCGGGCATGATGCCTAGGTTGATCTCAGGCTGACCGAAGCGGGCGTCCTCGCCGGCAATGAGGATGTCGGCGTGCATGGCCAGTTCGCAGCCGCCGCCCAGGCAGAAGCCATTGACCGCGGCGATGATCGGCTTGTTGAAGCGGGTAATGGCGGCCCAGTGACGCTGGCGGGGATCCTCGAGCATGCCCACCAGGTCACGGGCAGCCATTTCCTTGATATCGGCGCCGGCGGCAAAGGCGCGCTGGCTGCCGGTGATCACCACCGC
>CAYWBG010000169.1:0-4626 GCA_964456005.1 uncultured Halomonas sp. | reverse complement strand
CGACGGGGTGATGCGGAGGCAGCTTGGGCGCCATCGTGAATCTCCCTGATCTCTCATTGTTCTTGGCAAGGGGGTGAATACGGTGTCGGTGTCAACCAACGGCGTTACTGCGCCAGCTCTTCGGCAACCTCGGCGGGCTGCACGACATCCCCCGTGTCATTCCCCCAGGCGTTGCGGCTCCAGGTCGTGACGGCCGCAATCTCCACCGGGTTCAGCGTACTGCGGAAGGCCGGCATGGCCGCACCTGACACCCCGTTGATGATGACATCCAGGTGCCAGTCCAGGTCGTCGATCAGCTGCTGGTTGCCTGCCAGGGCCGGGAAGGCGGGCGGACTGCCCTGCCCTTCGTCCTGGTGACAGGACGCACAGACACTGGCATAGACGCCTTCACCGCGCTCCATCAGCTCATCCATTTCCCACTCGCGATCGACACCCATGGCCTCCTGCTCGGCTTCTTCCTGACGCTCCACCAGCCAGGCGTCGAAGTCGTCCTCCTCCATGGCGTGAACCACGATGGGCATGAAGCCGTGGTTCATGCCGCAAAGTTCGGCGCACTGGCCGCGGTAGATGCCGGGCTCGTCGATCCGGGTCCAGTTCTCGTTGATGAAGCCGGGGATGGTGTCCTGCTTGACGGCAAAGTCCGGCACCCACCAGGAGTGAATGACATCGTCTGAGGTCATCAGGAAGCGCACCTTGCGGTTGATGGGCAGCACCAGCGGATTATCCACTTCCAACAGGTAGTGCTCCCCCTTCTCCTCTTCACCGCGAACCTGCGCCATTGGCGTGCTCATGCTTGAGGTGAAGGCGACATCCTCGCCCAGATACTCGTAACGCCAGCGAAACTGCTGGCCGACGATCATCACATCCAGATCGGCGTCGGAGGTGTCATACATCTTCTTGAGGGTGGCGGTAGCCGGCACCGCCATGGCCACCAGAATCAGCAGCGGCACTGCCGTCCAGATCACCTCCACGGTGGTATTCTCGTGGAAATTCGAGGACTTGGCGCCACGCGAGTGGCGAAACTTAAACAGGGAATAGAACATCACCCCGAACACCACCACGCCGATAACCACACAGATCCAGAAGATGATCATGTGCAGGGAATAGATCTCACGGCTGATCTCGGTGACCCCCACCGGCATGTTCCAGCCATTGGCCATGGCCAGGGGCACCATCAGGGCGAACCCCAGGCAACCCCCAATCCACACGAGCAACGTGCGCATCAGCGACTCCTCATCACTTGTTGTTGTCGTATCGCGCAATCCGGTGAGGGCCAGGGGAGACTGATGCCAACGTCACCGGCGGGGCAGCTTGCGCTCTGCGAATAACGCAATATTAGTCACGTCTGACATGGAGTATACCGCGCCGCCCTTGCGACAACTCGCCACAGTTCCATCAGTTGCCAACGGCTCTTTCAACGGGCCACCGTAACGGCCACCAGTGCCACGAGCCCGACCAGCAGCAGCGCCATCACGATCCCCACGGCAATGAAGACAGCCGGGCGCCCCTCCTCGAAATCCTCACGCCGCCGATCCTCCCGCTGCACGCCGAAGAAGGCCGCCAGTACGGATTTCATCACGCTCCACATTCCTTGACCTCCTCACATGGCGGCCTGCTTGACTTGACCACCATCAATATTGCCTGAATTGTCCGACCACCGGCCAGCGACTCTCTTCTACACTCTAGGTGAAAGCTCACACATATCCGCAACCCGCCCCGCCAGTTTTTTCCGCGGGGCAGCGAAGGAGCCCGCGATGAAGAAGAATCCGTTTGGCATGGACATGTCCGGCGCCAACCCCATGCTGGAGTGGTGGCAGCAGCAGTGGCTCAAGGGGGGCAACCCCATGGCTCGCATGCAGGTGGCCTGGATGGAGAGTATGGCCGAGGCCATGAAATTTGAGGCCGAGTTCCTCAAGGCCATCGCCGAAAGCGGCGAGCAGCTGGCGAAGTGCTTCGATGAGGACGGCCCCAGCAATCAGGAAGAGCTGCAGGAGTGCTACCAGAAACTGGTCACTTCGGTCACCGATGCTCAGAAGAAGCGCATGGAACAGAGCGCCCAGCTCTCCCACGATTTTCGGGCCAAAATCTGGGAAGAAATCTAGACCCTACGCGCTCCTCGCTCTCGCCCTACGGCGCCCCCGACGAGGGGGCGTCGGTGGTGGCTCACCCCAGGCCGAACAGGGGCATGACCAGCGGCAGCAGGAAGGCGGTCAGCAGCCCCGTTAGCCCCATGGCCAACCCCGAGAAGGCTCCCGCCACGGCACCGATGCGCGCAAAGGCATGGGCCGTGCCGAAGCCATGCGCCGACAACCCAAGGGCAAACCCCTGGACGGCGGGGTCATGGACCCGCAGCAGCCGGAAGATCCAGGGCGCCAGGGCGCAGCCAATCGAGCCGGTCAGCAGCACCAGGCCAGCGGCGAGTGACGGGATCCCGCCGACCTGCTCGGCAATGCCCATGGCGATGGGCGAGGTGACCGAGCGTGGCGCCAGCGACAGAACGGTCGCCGGCTGGGCGCCCAGCGCCATGGCCAGCCCCACCGTGCTCGTTACTGCCGTGAGAATTCCCACCACGCAAGCCAGCAGCAAGGGCCCCAGCAGCCGCCGCACCCGTTCACGGTGGTCATAGAGCGGAATTGCCAGCGCCACCGTAGCCGGCCCCAGCAGGAAGTGGATGAACTGGGCACCCTCGAAGTAGGTGGCATACTCCATGTCCACCAGCAACAGCAGACCGATCAGGATGGCAATCGACAGCGTCACCGGATGCAGCAGTGGCGTACCGCCCAGTGCCTGGTTAATCCGCACCGCCAGAGAAAAGACCACCAGCGTCATCAGCAGCGACAGCAGCGGGCTGCCGGACAGATAGACCCACAGCTGGTCCAGCGCGGCGACATTCATGCCCCCTTCCCCCGCCGCCGATTCAGGCGATCCAGCACCCAGACGGTCACCACCAGGGTGACCGCCGTGGACACCACCAGGGTAATCAGAATCGGCCAAAGGTCTCGGCCAATCAGCGCGAAATGCACCATCAACCCGACGCCGGCCGGCACGAACAGCAGTGTCAAATAGCGCAACAGCCCTTCCCCGGTCAGCCTGAGGCTAGCCGGCACCTTGCCTCGCACCATCAGCCCTATCAGCAGGATCACCATGCCGATCACCGGTCCGGGAATCGGTAACGCCAGGCCTCTCGCCACCAGTTCGCCCAGGAACTGGCAGGCGAGCAGCACGCTCATGCCCATGATCAGCGGCATCGTCGCTCTCCTCTGCTACGGGGCAACGCTCCCGGCGCCGCCCCGATCGTTACCCTCAGTGCGCCTTGTGGGCCTCATCCCCGGATACCGGTACCGGCTCGGCACCCGCATCGTCCAGATCGGCCCAGGGCTCGCGTGGCGCCTCTTTGCGCTCACCCGTCCTGGCCGCGTAGCGCTCGCGATGCAGCGCCTTCAGCAGGCCGGCGATCATCAGCATGATCACCACCGAGAAAGGCAGCGCCGCCATGATCACCGCCGCCTGAAGGGTTTCCAGGCCGCCTGCCAGCAATAGCACCGAGGTGAGCAGCCCCAGCACCACGCCCCAAAGAATGCGGTGGAAGGTGGGCGGCTCCGGGTCGCCTCCGGACAGGATGGTGTTGATCACCAGAGTACCGGCATTGGCCGAGGTGATCAGGTAGGTGGCGATCAGCACCACCAGCGCTAGCGATACCAGCGAGCCCAGCGCCCCCAGTTCCATCGCCTCGATGGTGGCGAACAGCGCCGTTGCCACATCATTTTCCACGGCGGCGACGATACCGCCGACCCCGAACAGCTCATGATAGAGCGCCGTACCGCCGAACAGCCCGATCCACACCACGGTGATCACCGTGGGTACCAGCAGCACTCCCATCACAAATTCGCGAAAGGTGCGACCGCGGGACACCCGGGCGATGAACATGCCCACGAAGGGCGACCAGGCCAGCCACCAGCCCCAGAAGAACACCGTCCACTCCGACTGCCAGCCGTCGTCGCGAGTGGCGTTGGTATGGAAGGTCATGCTCATCAGGTTCTGAATATAATCGCCGGCGGACTCGATGGTGATAGCGATCAGGTACTGGGTGGGCCCGAAGAGCAGCAGGAATACCACCACCACGATGCTCAGCCAGAAGTTGGCCTCGGAGAGCAGGCGAACGCCCTTCTTGACGCCGGAAACGACCGACACGGTGGCGATCGTCATGATCACCGCCGTGACGATGAGTTGCAGCATGACCGAACTCTCAAGCCCGAAGAGCGCGCCGAGCCCGGCGTTCATCTGCTGCACGCCAAGCCCCAGGGTCGTGGCGATGCCGAACACCGTGCCAAACACCGCCAGCACGTCCACCGCGTCGCCCAGGCCACCCTCCACGCGCTTGCCGAACATCGGCTGCAACGCCGAGCGGATGGTCAGCGGCATCTTCCAGCGATAGCAGAAGTAGGCCAGCACCAATGCCACGAAGGAGAAGATCGCCCAGCCGTTCAACCCCCAGTGGAAGTAGGTCAGACGCATGGCGACCCGGGCGGCATCCGGGGTCATGCCCTCGGCAACGAACGGGTTACCCTGAAACTGCATGATCGGCTGGGCCACCGCCCAGAACAGGATGCCCACCCCGGTACCCGC
>CAYWBG010000168.1:0-4679 GCA_964456005.1 uncultured Halomonas sp. | reverse complement strand
AGTACTGGGTCGCACAGATCCAGCCGGGTCGGGTCCTGTATGAAATCGAAGGCGTGTCCGAAGAGCTGGCCCGCGAGGCCTTCTCTCTTGCCGCCCAGAAGATGCCCGTGTCCACCACCTTTGCGAAACGGACGGTGATGTGATGAACGCCCAGGAAATTCGTGAAAAGTCAGTCGATGAGCTAAACGAGCAGCTCTTCGAACTCCTCCGCGAGCAGTTCAACCTGCGCATGCAGAAGGCCACTGGCCAGCTCAGCCAGACGCACCTGCTCAAGCAGGTACGTCGGGACATCGCCCGGGTGAAGACTGTGCTCAACGAGAAGGCAGGTGACTGAGATGGTCGAAGAGAAGAAAACCCGTACGCTCACCGGCAAGGTGGTGAGCGACAAGATGGACAAGTCCATCGTCGTCATGATCGAGCGCCGTGAGCGCCATCCGATCTACGGCAAGTACGTAAAACGCTCCACCAAGCTGCACGCCCATGATGAGGCGAACCAGGCGAAGGCCGGGGATACGGTTTCCATCCAGGAGTGCCGCCCGCTGTCCAGGAAGAAGTCCTGGACGCTGGTCGAGGTGGTCGAGCAGGCCAAAGGCTGATTGGCTCAGGCCTGTCAAACCAGTGCAGTCAGATTAGGTTTGGAGAAAACCGATGATTCAGACTCAGACAATGCTGGATGTCGCCGACAACAGCGGGGCGCGCCGGGTGCAATGCATCAAGGTGCTGGGCGGTTCACACCGTCGCTATGCCCACGTTGGCGACGTCATCAAGGTCACGGTGAAGGAAGCCATCCCGCGTGGCAAGGTCAAAAAGGGCCAGGTCCTCAAGGCGGTGGTGGTTCGCACCCGTAGCGGCGTCCGTCGTTCCGACGGCTCGCTGATCCGCTTCGATGGAAATGCGGCGGTGCTGTTGAACAACACCAACGAGCAGCCGATCGGTACCCGTATCTTCGGGCCGGTGACGCGTGAGCTTCGCAACGAGAAGTTCATGAAGATCATTTCCTTGGCGCCTGAAGTGCTGTAAGGAGCGAGGCGGATATGCAAAAGATCAAACGTGACGATGAAGTGATCGTCATCGCCGGCAAGGACAAGGGCAAGAGAGGCACGATCAAGCGCGTCCTTAAGGACGAACGCTTTGTGGTGTCCGGTGTGAACATGATCAAGCGTCACACCAAGCCCAACCCCATGGCGGGAAATCAGGGCGGTATCGTCGAGCGCGAGGCTCCGATTCACGCGTCCAACGTAGCCATCTTCAATTCGGAGACCGGTAAGGCGGATCGCGTCGGCTTCCAGGTGAAGGAAGACGGTACCAAGGTACGTATCTACAAGTCGACGCAGACGCAGATCGACGCCTAACGCGAGTCGGGTAGCAAAATGGCGAACTTGAAAGAACGTTATCAAAACGAGGTGGTGGCTCAGCTCAAAGAGCAGTTCAGCTACGCCAACGTGATGCAGGTGCCGCGGGTCACCAAGGTGACTCTGAACATGGGTATCGGCGAAGCGACCAGCGACAAGAAGCTGATCGACAATGCCATCGGTGACCTGGAGAAGCTTTCCGGTCAGAAGCCGATGGTGACCAAGGCACGCAAGTCCATCGCGGGCTTCAAGGTGCGTGAAGGCTGGCCGATCGGGATCAAGGTGACCCTGCGCTCCGAGCGCATGTGGGACTTCCTCGATCGCCTGGTGAATATCGCGATCCCCCGCGTTCGTGACTTCCGTGGTCTCAACCCGAAGTCCTTCGACGGTCGTGGCAACTACTCCATGGGGGTGCGTGAGCAGATCATCTTCCCGGAGATCGAGTATGATAAGATCGATCGGATTCGTGGTCTGGATGTCACCATCACCACCACTGCCAAAACCGATGATGAAGGTCGTGCGCTACTGAGCGCGCTGAACTTCCCGTTCAAGAAATAAGGGTGGGATCATGGCAAAGAAAAGCATGGTAGAGCGTGAGCTCAAGCGCACCAAGCTGGTGGCGAAGTATGCCGCCAAGCGCGCCGAGCTCAAGGCGGTCATCCAGGACGTCAACGCTTCCGACGAAGAGCGCTTCGAGGCAACGCTGAAGCTGCAGCAGCTGCCGCGTGACTCCAGTCCGGTGCGCCAGCGTAACCGCTGTCGCATCACTGGCCGTCCGCACGGCTTCTACAACAAGTTCGGCCTCGGCCGCAACAAGCTTCGTGAAGCCGCCATGCGTGGCGATGTCCCTGGACTGAAGAAGTCCAGCTGGTAAGCCACGCGAGAATCAGGAGCGCAACGTAAATGAGCATGCAAGACACTCTGGCGGATATGTTTACCCGTATCCGCAATGCGCAGATGGCCACCAAGGAGACGGTCACCATGCCGTCCTCTCGCCTCAAGGTAGAGGTGGCGCGCGTATTGAAGGAAGAGGGTTACATCCACGACTTCGCGGTGTCCGAGAGCGCCAAGCCCGAGCTGAGCGTGACCCTCAAGTATTTCGAGGGCAAGCCGGTCATCGAGCACATTCAGCGAGTCTCCAAGCCGTCCCTGCGCCAGTACAAGGGCAAGGACGCGCTGCCGAAGGTCGCCGAAGGCTTGGGTATCGCTATCGTCACCACCTCCAACGGGGTGATGACCGATCGCGCGGCTCGCAAGGCTGGTGTCGGTGGCGAAGTCATCTGCACCGTATTCTAGGAGTTTGGAATGTCCCGCGTAGCCAAATATCCGGTAAAATTGCCCGCTGGCGTCGAGGTTAAGCTCGACGGTGACCAGCTGTCCGTCAAGGGCGGCCAGGGCAACTTATCACTGACCGTTCACCCCGATGTGGTGATCGGCCAGGAAGAGGGTCAGCTGACCTTCGCACCGAGCGAGTCCGCCAAGAGCTGGGCGATGGTCGGTACTACCCGTGCCCTGGTCCAGAACCTGGTCACAGGGGTGAGCGAAGGCTTCACACGCTCCCTCGAAATCATCGGCGTCGGTTATCGTGCCCAAGCTAAGGGCCAGACGCTCAACCTGACACTGGGCTTCTCGCACCCGGTCGAATACAAGCTGCCTGAGGGTGTCACGGCGGAAACGCCCAAGAACACTCAGATCGTGCTGAAAAGCGCGGACAAGCAGCAGCTCGGCCAGGTCGCCGCGGAAATCCGCGCCTTCCGTCCGCCTGAACCCTACAAGGGCAAGGGTGTTCGGTACGCCGACGAGCAGGTGCGTCGCAAAGAAGCCAAGAAGAAGTAAGGCAGGGTTATGAACGCGAAGAAAGAATCTCGTCTCCGTCGTGCCCGCCGCGCTCGCGCCAAGATCCGCGAGCTGGGCGTGTATCGCCTGTGCGTCAACCGTACCCCTCGCCACATCTATGCGCAGATCATCTCGCCGGATGGTGGTAAGGTCCTCGCCAGCGCTTCCACGCTGGACAAGGCCCTGCGCGAGGGTGCGACCGGCAATTCAGACGCCGCCTCCAAGGTGGGTGCGCTGATTGCCGAACGCGCCAAGGAAGCAGGCATCACCCAGGTAGCCTTTGATCGCGCCGGTTTCAAGTACCACGGCCGCGTCAAGGCCCTGGCCGACGCCGCTCGTGAAGGCGGCCTGGAATTCTAAAGGGTTTTACGATGGCGAAGAATGAACAGCAGAGCGGCGACCTCCAGGAGAAACTGGTACAGGTCAACCGTGTCGCCAAGGTGGTCAAGGGTGGTCGAATCTTCGGCTTCACCGCACTGACCGTCGTGGGCGATGGCAAGGGCCGTGTCGGCTTTGGCCGCGGCAAGGCGCGTGAAGTGCCGGTCGCGATCCAGAAGGCGATGGACCAGGCTCGCCGCAATATGGTCAAGGTACACCTCACAGGCGGGACACTGCAGTACCCGGTCAAGGCCCGTCACGGTGCCTCCAAGGTGTACATGCAGCCGGCCTCCGAAGGTACCGGCATCATCGCCGGCGGTGCCATGCGCTCCGTGCTCGAACTGGCCGGCGTCCACGACGTCCTGGCCAAGTGCTACGGCTCCACCAATCCGGTGAACGTGGTAAGGGCAACCGTCAATGGCCTGTCCGCCATGCAAGCGCCGGACGACATCGCCGCCAAGCGCGGCCTGTCCGTCGAAGCGATCACGGGGTGAACACCATGGCAGCAACACTCAAGGTTACCCAGACCCGCAGTACCATCGGCATCCTGCCCCGGCACAAGGCCACCATGAAGGGCCTCGGGCTGCGCCGCATCGGTCATACGGTTGAACTGGAAGACACCCCTGCCGTACGCGGCATGATCCACAAGGTGACCTACCTTGTGCGCGTTGAGGGAGAGTAATCCATGAAACTCAATAGCCTGAGCCCGGCACCGGGCTCCAAGCACGCCGAGAAGCGCGTCGGTCGTGGCATCGGCTCCGGTCTGGGCAAGACCGGCGGTCGCGGTCACAAGGGCCAGAAGTCGCGCAGCGGCGGCAGCGTCAAGCCTGGTTTCGAGGGCGGCCAGATGCCGCTTCAGCGGCGTCTGCCGAAGTTCGGCTTCACTTCCATGAAGTCGCTGGTCTCCGAGGAAGTGCGCCTGGCTGAACTGGCCAAGGTTGCCGGTGACGAGATCACCCTGGAGAGCCTCAAGCAGGCCAACGTGCTGAAGGATGCCACGCTGCACGCGAAGGTGATCCTGTCCGGCGAACTGAACAAGGCGGTAACGGTCCGCGGCCTCAAGGTCACCAAGGGTGCCCGGGCCGCGATCGAAGCCGCCGGCGGCAAGGTAGA
>CAYWBG010000167.1:0-4721 GCA_964456005.1 uncultured Halomonas sp. | reverse complement strand
CAACCTGGAAGCCGGCAGCCCCGAGGTGATCGTGACAGCCAATATCGGCTGCCAGACACATCTCGCCGGCGCCAACCGCACCCCGGTGCGCCACTGGATCGAAATCGTCGATGAGGCCCTCGCGTAACGCCGGCCTCGTATCCTGGCGAGGGGCGCCGGGGGCAAGCCGGAGGGGAGGTCCTACGCCAGGGAAGGCGTCGGTAGCGTACAGGGATGTATTCACAGCGCCTCCCCGAGGGCATGCCGCCGGAACAGCCCCGAGCCTGCTGCTTCCTGCAACAGCGCTCCATCACGAAGAGGAATACCGCTCATGAAGACAAAACCTGCCCTGACCCTGACCGACGTCAACGCCATTCTCGATGCCGCCCAGCAGGAGGCCGAGAGCAACGGCTGGGGCGTGACCATCGCCGTGGCCGATGATGGCGGCCATCTGCTCGGCCTGCGCCGCATGGATAACGCACCGCCCTTCAGCGCCGATGTGGCGGCCCAGAAGGCCCGCAATGCCGCCATCGGCCGCCGCGAGACCCAGGCCTTTGAGGACATGATCAACGGCGGCCGCACCGCCTTCGTCACCGCGCCCATGCAGTCGCTACTGGCCGGCGGCGTACCGGTACTGGTGGACGGCGAGGTCGCCGGCACCGTTGGCATCTCCGGCGTCAAGCCCGACCAGGACGTGCAGGTCGCCCGCGCCGGCGTCGCCGCCATCGGCTGAACACGCCGCCGACACGACAGAGCCCCGCTCCATCTGGAGCGGGGCTCTATGCGTTGTAGCAATGGGCCTGAAGCCGAAACGGGCTCAGCGAATGGTTTCAGTCGATGCGTTTCAGCTGGCTCGCGTGGAGGCGGCCGCGCTCCACATAGCCTGCCGCGTTCTTCTTCAGCCCCTGGATGGCCTCCTCCGAGAGCTCTCGGACCACCTTGGCCGGCGCACCGACGATCAGCGAGTTGGGCGGGAACTCCGCGCCCTCCTTGACCACGGCCCCGGCCGCCACCAGGCAGTTCTCGCCGATCAACGCGCCGTTGAGGATCACCGCCTGGATGCCGATCAGGCTGCCGTCGCCGACGGTGCAGCCGTGCAGCATCGCCTGGTGCCCCACGGTCACCCCATTCCCCACTCGGAGGGGAAAGCCGGGATCGGCATGCAGGACGGCGCCATCCTGGATATTGCTCTTCTCACCGACCTCGAGATGGTCGGTATCACCGCGCAGCACCGCCTGGTACCAGACGCTGGCGCCACGCTTGAGGGTTACCTGTCCGATCACGTCGGCCGTCTCCGCCACGTAGACATCGTCATGGAGCTCGGGGCGGTGTTCCCCGTACTGGTAGATCGCCATGGAGGTTCTCCTGCAGAAAGGGATAGGGAGAGGATGCCACGTGGGTCTACAACGGGCGAGCCGGCGCTGGCCGGACTTGCCCGTCGTGTCCCCGTGGGTCAGGCCAGCGCCTGCTCCAGCAGGCGAGCCACGTGGACCGCCTCACGGCCACTGCCATCGCGGATCTGGTGCCGGCAACTGGTGCCATCGGCAACCAGCACGGCATCTTCGTCGGCCTCGCGGATCGCCGGCAGGAGCGACAACTCGGCCATCGCTAGCGAAGCGTCGTAGTGCTCCACCTCGTAGCCGAAGCTGCCCGCCATGCCGCAGCAGGAGGACTCTATGGTCTCGACCTCGAGATCGGGGATCCACGACAGTACCGCCTCGACCGGTCGCAGGGCGTCAAAAGCCTTCTGATGGCAGTGGCCGTGGAGCATGGCGCGCCCCTGGGGGAGCGCCTTGAGCTCGAGCGGCAGCTCGCCGGCCTCCCGTGCCATGACCAGAAACTCCTCGAACAGGAAAGCCGACTCTGACAGCGCCTCGGCCTCCTTGCCGAAGCCGTACTGCAGGAACTCGTCGCGCAGGGTCAGCAGGCATGATGGTTCGAGACCGACGATGGCCACGCCCCGCTTCACATGAGGCATCAGGTGATCGAGGGTGCGACGCGCCTCCAGTCGGGCCTTGTCGAACTGCCCGGAGGAGAGATAGGTTCGCCCGCAGCACAGCGGCCGCTCGCCATTGCTGACGTTCAGGTGCACCCGATAGCCGGCGGCTTCCAACACCCGTCGGGCGGCCCGGGCGTTGCCCCCCTCCTGGTAGTTGTTGAAGGTATCCACGAACAGCAGCACCTCCCGAGAGAAGAGGGCCGGACTGTCATGCGGCTCTGCCAGGAAGTTGCCGCTGAAGGTCGGCAGTGCACGCTGCGGTGCCAGGCCCAGCGAGCGCTTGATGCCCCGGGCCAGCAGGGGAACTCGCTCGACGCCATTGACCAGCCCGGCGAAGCGGCTGGCCCAAGGGGCATAGCGCGGCAACTCGCCGACAAGGCGGTCGCGCAGCGACAGCCCCCTGGTCCGGACCCGGGCGGTGCGCGCCTCGATCTTGAACTTGGCCATGTCGACCCCGGTGGGGCAGTCACGCTTGCAGCCCTTGCAGGAGACGCAGAGATCAAGCGCCTCCTTGACGTCGTCGCTGGCCAGCCCCGCCTCGCCCAGCTGGCCTGAAAGCACCAGCCGAAGGGTATTGGCTCGCCCCCGGGTGAGGTGCTGCTCGTCACGGGTGATGCGATAGCTGGGGCACATGGTGCCGGCGTCGAATTTGCGGCAGTGGCCGTTGTTGTTGCACATCTCCACCGCCATGGCGAGGCCATGGGTAGCGTCGCCGGCGCTGCCGGGCTCGCCCTGTTCGCCGGTCAGCGGGTCTCGGGTAACGTTCCAGGCCGACCAGTCGAACATAGGCGTGAGCGGAATCCTGCGGGACGACGTCGGAAAGCGGAAGTAGCTCTCGTCATCCATCCTAGGCGTATCGACGATCTTGCCCGGGTTGAGCAGGTTCTGCGGGTCGAAGAGTCCCTTCACCTCACGGAAGGCGTCATTGACAGCGGGACCGAACTGCCAGGCGACCCACTCGCCACGGCACAGGCCATCGCCATGCTCGCCGGAGTAGGCGCCCTTGTACTCGCGGACCAGCGCAGAGGCCTGCTCGGCGATCTCGCGCATCTTGTCGGCGCCATCCCGGCGCATGTCGAGGATCGGCCGCACGTGCAGGGTGCCCACGCTGGCGTGGGCATACCAGGTGCCCTCGGTGCCGTAGCGGTGGAAGACCTCGGTCAGCTTATCGGTGTACTCGGCCAGGTGCTCCAGCGGCACCGCGCAGTCCTCGATGAAGGAGACCGGCTTACCATCGCCCTTCATGCTCATCATGATGTTGAGACCGGCCTTGCGCACGTTCCACAGCGCCTTCTGTTCAGCGGGCTCCGGCATGTTCACCACGCTGCCGGGTAACCCCAGGTCGGCCATCAGCTCACTCAAGCGCGCCAGTGACGCGAGCTGGGCCTCGCGGTCCTGTCCGGCGAACTCCACCAGCAGCACGGCCTGGGGCTTGCCGATCAGTGCCTTCTCAATCACCGGGCGGAAAGACGGGTTCTCCAGTGACAGATCGATCATGGTGCGATCCACCAGTTCCACGGCGGTGGGCCCCAGGGTG
Organism: uncultured Halomonas sp.; assembly: GCA_964456005.1. GTDB lineage: Bacteria > Pseudomonadota > Gammaproteobacteria > Pseudomonadales > Halomonadaceae > Halomonas. Next base: position 1,206 of record CAYWBG010000167.1, on the reverse strand, counting down.
ACGATATGCTGGGTGATATCCATGGCCTGATAGAAGGTGGGAAAGTTCACCACCCCGAGCACCTTGTGCTCCGGCAGCGGCGAGAGCCTGAGCGTGATGCGCCGGCTTACCCCCAGGGTGCCCTCGGAACCCACCAGCAGGTGGGCCAGATTGGCCCGCCCGTCCGGGTCGTAAGGCTTGGGGTTCTGGCAGTCGAACAGGTCGAGGTTGTAGCCCCCGACACGCCTGAGCACCTTGGGAAAGTGCTCGCGGATCTCGGGGGCAACCCCGTTGGTGATGTCCTTCACTCTATCGGCAAGTTCGCGCACCCTTCCCGTGGCCGGCAGCCGGTCGACGAAACCGAAGTGGCCCTCGCTGCCATCGGCCAGCCAGGCATCCACGCCCAGCACGTTATGGACCATATTGCCGTAGTGGATCGATCGCGAGCCGCAAGAGTTGTTGCCGGTCATGCCCCCTACAGTGCACTGGGCGCTGGTGGAGACATCCACCGGATACCAGAGCCCGTGGGGCTTGAGCCAGGCGTTGAGGTGGTCGAGCACGATGCCCGGCTCCACCACCACGGTGCGGGCTTCAGGATCGAACTCGATGATCCGGTCGAGCCAGCGGGTGCTGTCGATCACCAGTGCCTCGCCTACCGTCTGGCCACACTGGCTGGTGCCGGCGCCGCGGGCCAGGATGGGCACCCCCGCGTCCCTGGCGATCTCCAGCGCCGTGGTCAGATCCTGCTGATGGCGGGGGATCACCACCCCCACCGGCGTGACCTGATAGATAGAGGCGTCGGTGGAGTAGCGACCCCGCGAGGCCTGGTCGAACAGTACCTCACCTTCCATCTCCCGGGTGAGGCGGGCCACCAGCTCAGTCACCGGCTTGGCCCGCGCATTCGGGGACGCGTTCTTGTCCGTCAGAGACGTCATCCTGCCTTCCTCAGCCTTGGGTGGAGAAATGATTGGGGTGGGGTCACTTGGCATCCAGCGGATACTGGGCAAAGTAGTCCAGCGCCGCCGCGACGCCGCTTCCCGCCAGGGGCACGCCGGCCAGCTTCATGCCCGCCTCGCAGCCCCCCAGGGTGGCGATCAGGGTCAGATCATTGCAGTCGCCCAGGTGGCCAATGCGAAACATCCTGCCCTTGGCCTTGCCCAGGCCGGCGCCCAACGAGAGGTCGAAGCGCTCGTAGATGATCTTGCGCACCGCATCGGCGTCGACGCC
>CAYWBG010000166.1:0-4734 GCA_964456005.1 uncultured Halomonas sp. | reverse complement strand
CCAGGAGAACTTGATCGACAAACGAGATCCGGCAATCTTGCCATTGAGCGACGTACAATGAAGGAATTTCGCAGAGGGATAACGCATCGCTATGTCGGTACCGAGCCGCTATGCCATCACCGCTCTTCTCGCGCTACTCGCCACCCCTGTCGGCGCCGAGCCGCTATGGCGCTCACCGGAGCTCCAGCTCGACACGCGACATCAGAATGTACGCGGCATCTCCAGCGACACCACTCAGGGCCATATCGTGGTGCGGTGCAGCAGCGAAGCCGCAGACTACTGCGCCAGCTCAGCCGACACGCACGAGCAGACCAAGGAACAGGCTGAGATTATCGGCGAGACACTGCTCGAGATCCGCGAATGGTTCGATGAAACGGGGCTCCTTCCCTCGACCCTTCATCTCAGGGGGGACTACGAGCGCCAGGTCTGGCTCCATGAAGGCTATGTCGATGGCACGACCCGGGCGCAGATCCGAGGCGGAAAGCGTGTATCCGGTGCGCGCATGCAGGTCGGCTCCGTCATCTTCGAAGATGCGATGGGGCGCTCGGATCTTGCCCATGAGTGGTATCACACCGCTTCCGCCGCTGGCCCCGACCGGCGCTGGCGTGCCGAAGAAGAGGTCGACAAGCTCGAGGAAGCCATCGCCGAGGCGGTCGGCCTTGCCTTCGCCTTCCCTGACAGCAACCTGATCGACGCCCAAGAGCCTCTCGACCTTCATAAGCCGTTTCTCGACAGCCCCAATCCGGGCTATGAGAAGGCGCCCTACCTCCTGTTCGTGGGCAACAAGCTGGATGCCACCCACAATATTGCCCATGTCCGCCCGATCATGGATCGGCTAGCGGATGACGGTCATCACGGCATGAGCTATCTCTATCACCCCTCTTTCGGTTCGGCCATGTTCGATCGCGCCTTTCCCGAGTTTGTCGCGCGAATGAACCAGCCTGAAGGCGACCGCTACTACGGCGAGGTACCAAGCGAGACCTGGAATGCCGGCGTCTATGGTAGCTTCAACACATTCTCCAGCGATATCGAGATTCCCCCGAATGCGGCCACACCTTTGTTGATCGATACGATCGAGGTCAGCAACCTCCCCGTTGAGCCGCACGAACGCCTCGCCGTGGCCGAGGTCGCGATCGACAACGCCAGTGCCCCGGTCGGAACGCACCTCAACTTGGTCTACGAGCATCAGGTCATCACCGACGGCACCTATCGCTGGCTCATGCCGTTGGAGGAAACGAACGAGGGCCCCTTTCTACGGGCGACGAATGCCGGCCCAGAGCCGGCAGCCACGCAGAAGCGCGAGGGGACCTTCGAGGGATCGCTTAGCGCCATGAATTTCGAGCTGCCAGCGTGCATGGAGTCCGGAGAGACCAGAATGATCCGGGCGTCCGGCGCCTCACTCGATGGTGTGAGCAATTTCGAGCTCAATACCTCGGCAGGGTCGATGGATGGGCTCGCCTTCACCGCACCAGAAGCTCCCGGTGAGGTGGATGTCACGCTCACCATCTCCTCGACCATTACCCGCGGTCCGACCATCACCCCGATGCAGCGCCCTGACGTTGAGGTTCGTCTCGGCACCATACAGGTCGTTGAAGAAGACGGCTGCGCACAGCTCGTTTGCCTCGAGCCCGGTGACTCCTGGCAGTTTGCCGCCGATAATCCGGCACTGTTTGGCGAGCCCATTGCGGTGGATTGGCGCAGCGACCGCGGCACCATCGACGCCGATGGGACCTTTATCGCCCCCAGCCAGCCGGGGCCCGTTACTGTCACCGCCACCGCGGTCGAGAACGAAGCGCTGACTGCCCAGACAACCTTCCAGGTCGGCGCCTGCTGCCACTACGAGATCCGTGTCGACGGACTGCTCGAAGGACAGGAGGCGGTCACCTGGAGCAGCCGCGACATTCCAAGCACCTCCGCCTTCGGTGGCGACCCCATTCCACGGGGCATCACCCTGCAGGGCGTGGACTGGGAGACCGGCACCTTTGAACGTGCCACGTTCGGTCACATGGAGGGAGTGCTCGCACTGGAGGCCGCGAAGGGCGGCGGCAGTGAGTTGCCAAGCGCCTTCGACATCGTCCACGTTCGCGACGACGCGGTAATGTATGAGTACCTGCCAGGTAGGTCAGAGTTTCCTGAGCGGATCGGCTATCGCCTGCTGTGGGCGGGCGACGACAGCCCCTACCAGGGCCTGAACATCCCTGTCGCGAACTGGAACCCGCGGCCGGTGCCGGCACAGATCGAGGCCAGCGGGGTACCCGTCGACCCCGACGCCCCCACCCTGGAGCTCGACATGCATATTCAGGGGCCACTGCTGGTCGGGCGCGAGGTAGTGAACACCGCCGACGGCAGCGGGCAGTTCGCCATGGCGGAGGCCATCGTCGCCGAACCGATCCTGGGCTCGATCCGCATCCGGGTCGATGGAATCTTCCGACCCGATTTCGATCAGCGAATCCCCCACCCCGAGCGGGACGACGTTAGTCAGGGGATGATCATTGACTGGGACCTCGATGGCGACGTCGCCTGGTGCGGCGGGTCGCGCTGGGAACGACTCCAGCACTACCAGTCCCCCCGCCCATGATCAGATTGCCTTGCCCTCGGCGCCAAGCCAAGCGTGGCGCCGAACGGCCGGAAACGGCGAGGCGCCGGGGGACGAGTGATCAGCGCTCCACGAGTTCGACCCGCCGATTCTGCTCACGGCCTTCCTCGGTGCGGTTGGTGGTCACCGGCGCCATCATGCCGGCACCGGCGGGCTGCAGACGGTCGCCTTCCAGGCCATGGTGCTCCTCGAGCCACTCGGCTACCGCCTGAGCCCGCTCCACAGAGAGGCTAAGGTTATAGTCGAAGTCGCCGACGTTATCGGTGTGTCCCACAATGACCAGTTCCAGCTCGCTGCTCGACTCCAGCACTTCGGCAATGGTGGCCAAGGCATCGGCCGACTCGTCGATAATCTCGGCGCTGTCGAACTCGAAGAGGATATCCCGCACCGCGACTCTGCCTTCCGCGACAATGCCCTCCTCGATCTCGGCGGCACTCAGGTCTTCAGCGTCGTGCGCGGCCACTATCTCATCACGCTCCTGCGGCGGCTCTGCAGGCTCAGGGGCCACGACACCCAGGGTGGGGGCTTCCTCGGGCTTCTCCACCACATCGACGCGCAGGACGGGCTCGCCGCCATCACGGCGATTATGGTGGATAAAGGCATTCACAAAGACCGCTTCCTCGCCATGGCGGGCGGCCAGGAAGTGCATATCCTCATGATCGCTGCTCGACCAGCCATAATCGTGCACGCTGGTGCCGCTGGGTCGGCTTCTATCGAAGGTGTCAAAGCGGTGAAAGCGGCGGCCAAGCTCATCGCGGCCACTGCCGGCAAACTCGATCTCGAAGCCGGCATTTTCCAGACCCTGACGGTAGGCGCGCTTGACCTGCAGAGAACTCACCTCCGGCTGTCGCAGCAGATAGAGCAGCTGGGTATGCTCCCCTTCCAGCGCGCGCGCATCCGGATAGTCGCCGTCTTCGCGAGGCCCGAAGTTCAGTTCGACACGTTCGAACTCGGCGAACTCATAGGAGAGCAGCTCGCTGCCCTCGATCCTCGGCACCAGACGGTGATCCCCCCACTCGTCGGGCTCGGCTTGGGCAAGGGCGGGAGCACCGGCTAGCGCCAGCAACGCCAATCCTGACATCGTGCTGCGAGTGAAAAGCATGGTACATCCTTGGGTTCTTGTGGGTTCAGCACACCCAGCCTAGCAGCCCGACGCGCCGTGTCGATGCCACCCATCGTGCCCCCAACCTCCCAGGGGTGAACGTCAAGTCGAACCCGACCCACTCGGTAGCGTCACCCCGCACTTGACCACTTGCGTTCACAGGGGCGGCTGGCCTTTCTGGAAGATCTGGTTGCATCATTGGCCATCACCCCGAGATCACCCATGATGACCCACACTGACTCCTCCCGCAGCCGCCGCCAGTACCGGCACGGTGCTCTAGCCAGCGCCACGGGGCCACTCGCCCTTTTGCTGGCCATGCTGCTGGCGACCACCCCCGCGGCAGCCAGCTGCCCTGAACCCTCCACCGCCGACCTGGCCGCCATCAAGGGCGCCGGCAACCAACCGGCCCTGCCCGAAGGCCAGGCGGTGGTGGCCGATGGGGTGGTGACCGGTGCCTTCCTGGGCCGCGACAACCTCAACGGCGTCTATCTGCAGCAGGCCACCGAGAAGGGCCCCGTCGGCCTGTTCGTCTATATGCCCGGGGCTACCGAGCGCCACACCGAGCGCCTCGTTCCGGGCAAGCACGTCCAGCTCCACGCCAGCACCGGCGAGTACCGAGGCCAGATCCAGCTGCAGCGGGTCGAGCGCGTTGAGTTCTGCGCTCGCGACCGGCTGCCGGCGCCCAAGGAGGTGGAGTGGCCTCTCGACGCAGCCGAGCTGGAAAGGCTGGAAGGTCTGCTGCTGGCGTTTCCCCAGGCCCTCACCGTCACCGGCAACGACGAACTCGCCCGCTTCGGCTCGCTGAGGCTCGCCAGCGAGCGCCTCTTCCGTCCCAACAATGCGCCAGGCCACGACCAGGAGCGCGCCGTCCTGATGCTGGACGACGGCAGCTACCGCACCTTCCCGAGCCCCATTCCCTACCTGAACGACGACGGCACTCGCCGCGTCGGCAGCCGGGCCGCAGGGCTGACCGGGGTGCTTGCCCACGCCTTCGACGCCTGGCGCCTGCACCCGACCGAGACGCCGCGCTTCGCCG
>CAYWBG010000165.1:0-4737 GCA_964456005.1 uncultured Halomonas sp. | reverse complement strand
AACACCGGCAGGTAGTCGGGCAGCTCCCGGGCGTCCAGCTCGAAGCCGGCGGCCTGGTACTCGTCCATGAGGTCGACCATGGCCTGGCCGCGATCGCGGGACTCGCCGTGAACGTGCTCGAAGAGCAGCAGCGAGGTGGCGCGCCCCTTGTCGAACAGGGCCACGTACTCGGACTGCAGTTCCAGCAGGTCACCGTCATGGGTGCGCTGGCACCAGTCCATCAGGGCGGTGCGCAGCGCCGCCGACAGGCGGCGCTCCTGGTCGATGATCTCGATGAGCTCGCCGGCCGCGGCCTGAAGCGCCTCGGAGGGGTAGTCGAGCAGTCGGGCCAGCACGCGCAGGCTGCGCATGCCGACGGCCGGTTCGGCCATCTTGAGAGCGGCATCAGTCATGGCGAGCCTCCTCGGTTTGCGGATCGAAGGATTCCACCGGCTTGACCAGGGTGGTGGTCTGGGAGCGGCCGTTGAACAGGCTCGACTTGCTCTCGCCGTGGCAGCCGTCGCCGAAGGTGAAGCCGCAGCCGCCGCGCTCCGGGAAGGCCTCGGTGGCCATCTCGCGGTGGCTGGTGGGGATCACGAAGCGATCCTCGTAGTTGGCGATGGCCAGGTAGCGATACATCTCTTCCACCTGGGCTTCGGTCAGCTCCACGTCGTCCAGCACCTGGGTATTGGCCTGGCCGTCCACGTGCTTGCCGCGCATGTAGAGGCGCATGGCCATCAGGCGCTTGAGCGCCAGCACCACGGGGGCCTCCTCACCGGCGGTGAGCATGTTGGCCAGATAGCGCACCGGGATGCGCAGCGACTCGATCTTCGGCATCACGCCGTCGAACTCGATCTTGCCGGCTTCAGCGGCGGACTGGATCGGCGAGAGCGGCGGCACGTACCAGACCATGGGCAGGGTGCGGTACTCCGGATGCAGCGGCAGCGCCAGGCCCCACTCCATGGCCATCTTGTAGACCGGGCTCTCCTGGGCGGCATGGATGACGTTATCCGGGATGCCGTCCTGCTTCGCCTGGGCGATCACTTCCGGGTCGTTGGGGTCCAGGAAGATCTCGCACTGGCGATGGTAGAGGTCGCGCTCGTCCGGGGAGCTGGCCACTTCCTCGATGCGGTCGGCATCGTAGAGCAGCACGCCGAGGTAGCGAATGCGGCCCACGCAGGTCTCAGAACAGATGGTCGGCTGCCCGGCCTCGATGCGCGGGTAGCAGAAGATGCACTTCTCGGACTTCCCGGTCTTCCAGTTGTAGTAGATCTTCTTGTAGGGGCAGCCGGAGATGCACATCCGCCAGCCGCGGCACTTGTCCTGGTCGATCAGGACGATGCCGTCCTCCTCGCGCTTGTAGATCGCGCCGGACGGGCAGGAGGCCACGCAGGTGGGGTTGAGGCAGTGCTCACACAGCCGGGGCAGGTACATCATGAAGGTGTTCTCGAACTGGCCGTAGATATCGGCCTGCACCTTCTCGAAGTTCATGTCCTTGCGCCGCTTGGCGAACTCAGTGCCGAGGATCTCCTCCCAGTTCGGGCCCCACTCGATCTTCTTCATGCGCTCGCCGGAGATCAGCGACCGCGGGCGTGCCACCGGCTGGTGCTCACCGATCTTGGCGGTGTGCAGGTGCTCGTAGTCGAAGGTGAACGGCTCGTAGTAGTCGTCGATCTCCGGCAGGTCGGGGTTGGCGAAGATGTTCGCCAGCACCCGCCACTTGCCGCCGATGCGCGGCTCGATCTTGCCGTCCTTGCGGCGCATCCAGCCGCCCTTCCACTTCTTCTGGTTCTCCCACTCCTTGGGATAGCCGATACCGGGCTTGGTCTCGACGTTGTTGAACCAGGCGTACTCGACGCCTTCACGGCTGGTCCAGACGTTCTTGCAGGTCACCGAACAGGTGTGGCAACCGATGCACTTGTCGAGGTTGAGGACCATGCCTACCTGGGAACGAATCTTCATTTCACGGCCTCCTGCACGTAGTCATTGCCCTCGTCATCCAGCCAGTCGATGTGTTTCATCTTGCGAACCATGACGAACTCATCGCGGTTGGAACCGACGGTGCCGTAGTAGTTGAAGCTATAGGAGAGCTGCGCATAGCCGCCGATCATGTGGGTCGGCTTGGGGCAGACCCGGGTCACGGAGTTATGGATGCCGCCCCGGGTGCCGGTGATCTCGGAGCCCGGCACGTTCACCTGGCGCTCCTGGGCGTGGTACATCATCACCATGCCGCTCTTGACCCGCTGACTGACGACGGCCCGCGCGGCGATGGAACCGTTGGCGTTGTAGAGCTCGACCCAGTCGTTGTCCTCGATACCCACCTCGGCGGCGTCGCTCTCGGAGAGCCACACCACCGGGCCACCGCGGTTGAGCGTCAGCATCATCAGGTTGTCGCTGTAGGTGGAGTGGATGCCCCACTTCTGGTGCGGCGTGATGAAGTTCAGCGCCTTGCTCTTGTAGCCGTTGTCCGCCGGCGCCTCGAAGCTCACCAGGGTCTTGGTGTTGATGGGCGGCCGGTAGGTGAGCAGGCTCTCGCCGAAGGCGCGCATCCAGGCGTGATCCTGATAGAACTGCTGGCGGCCGCTGACGGTGCGCCACGGAATCATCTCATGCACGTTGGTGTAGCCGGCGTTGTAGGAGACGTGCTCGTCCTCGAGGCCGGACCAGGTCGGGCTGGAGATGATCTTGCGCGGTTGGGCGACGATGTCGCGGAAGCGAATCTTCTCGTCTTCCTTGGGGTGCGCCAGGTGGGCGTGATCCCGCCCGGTGATCTTGGAGAGCGCGCCCCAGGCCTTCACCGCCACCTGACCGTTGGTCTCCGGGGCCAGGGTCAGCACGGTTTCGGCCGCGTCGATGGCGCTCTCGATCTTCGGGCGCCCCTTGGCCGGGCCATCGGTCTTGAGGTGGTTGAGCTTGCCGAGCAGTTCCACCTCGGAGTCGGTGTTCCAGCTGATGCCCTTGCCGCCGTTGCCGAGCTTCTCCAGCGCCGGGCCCAGGGAGGTGAAACGCTCGTAGGTGGCCGGGTAGTCGCGCTTGATTTCGATCAGCGCCGGCATGGTCTTGCCGGGAATCGGCTCGCACTCGCCCTTCTTCCAGTCCAGCACTTCGGGCTGGGCCAGTTCGGCGGGGGAGTCGTGCTGGTGCGGCAGGGTGACCAGGTCGGTCTCCTCGCCCAGATGCCCCACGCAGACCTTGGAGAACGCCTTGGCGATGCCCTTGTAGATATCCCAGTCGCTGCGCGACTCCCACGCCGGGTCGGTGGCCGCGGTCAGCGGGTGGATGAAGGGGTGCATGTCCGAGGTGTTGAGGTCGTTCTTCTCATACCAGGTGGCCGTGGGCAGCACGATGTCCGAGTAGAGGCAGGTGGAGGACATGCGGAAGTCCAGGGTCACCACCAGGTCGAGCTTGCCTTCCGGCGCCTCGTCGTGCCACTTCACCTCCTCGGGTTTCTGGCCGCCGAAATCGCCCAGGTCCTTGCCCTGGATGCCGTGACGGGTGCCCAGCAGGTACTTGAGCATGTACTCGTGGCCCTTGCCCGAGCTGCCCAGCAGGTTGGAGCGCCAGATGAACATGTTGCGCGGGAAGTTCTGGGGGTTGTCCGGGTCCTCCGCGGCAAATGCCAGCTTGCCCGCCTTGAGCTGCTCGACGGCGTAGTCCTTGGTGGACAGGCCGGCGGCCTCGGCTTTCTTCGCCAGGCCCAGCGGGTTGGTGCCCAACTGCGGAGCGGAGGGCAGCCAGCCCATGCGCTCGGAGCGCACATTGAAGTCGATCAGGCTGCCCGGATAGTCCTCTACCTTGGCCAGCGGCGAGAGGATCTCCTTGATCTCGAGCTTCTCGTAGCGCCACTGGGAGGAGTGGTTGTAGAAGAAGGAGGTGGAGTTCATGTGGCGCGGCGGACGGGTCCAGTCGAGGCCGAAGGCCAGCGGCAACCAGCCGGTCTGCGGGCGCAGCTTCTCCTGGCCGACATAGTGGGCCCAGCCGCCACCGCTCTGGCCAACGCAGCCGCACATGACCAGCATGTTGATCAGGCCGCGGTAGTTCATGTCCATGTGGTACCAGTGGTTCATCGCGGCACCCACGATGATCATGGACCGGCCGCGGGTCTTGTCGGCGTTCTCGGCGAACTCACGGGCGATGCGCGCGACCTGCTCGGCCGGCACGCCGGTGATCTTCTCCTGCCAGGCGGGGGTGTAGGGCCTGACCTCGTCCAGGGAGGTGGCACCGTCGTCTTCACCCTGCTTGCCGAAGCCGCGGTCGATGCCGTAGTTGGCGCACATCAGGTCGAAGACGGTGACCGCCAGCACGTCACTGCCATCGGCCCTCTTCAGGCGCTTGGCGGGCAGGCTGTGGAACAGCAGTTCGTCACTGGCGCCGCCGCTCTCGACATGGTCGAAGTGCTCGTGCTTGAGTCCACCGAAGTAGGGGAAGGCGACCCTGGCAACGTCATCATGGTGGTCGGCCAGGGTCAGTAGCGGCTTGATCTCGTCGCCCGCGGCGTCGCGTGGTTCGAGGTTCCACTTGCCTACCTCTTCACCGGTCTCGCCCCAGCGGAAGCCGATGGAGCCGCGCGGCACCACCAGCTGGTCGCGGGTCTCGTCCCAGGCCACGGTCTTCCACTCGGGATTGTTTGCCTGACCCATGCCATCGGCGAAGTCGCTGGCGCGCATCTGCTTGCCCGGCACATAACTGCCGTCCTCACGCGCCTCCAGCTCCACCAGGAAGGGCATGTCGGAGTACTGGCGGACATACTCGGTGAAG
>CAYWBG010000164.1:0-4759 GCA_964456005.1 uncultured Halomonas sp. | reverse complement strand
CGCACCATGGGCAGCAGGCTGTAGCCGAGCAGGGCCAGGAAGGCCGGCGCCCAGCCGATACCGCCGACGCCGAGTGCCCCCAGCCAGGCCAAGTTGGCCGCGAGCCAGGCCAGCGGGGCCAGCAGCAGTCCGAACAACGCCAGACTGGGAATGGTCTGGAGGAAATTGAGCACCCCGAAACCGAGCCGCTCCAGGCGGGCATGGCGGCGCATCGCCAAGGCCATGCCCGCCCCCAGCAACAGGCTGGCCCCGACGGCGCCGGTCACCAGTCGCAGGTGCTGGAGCACCGCCGAGGCAAACTGATCACTGCGCCCCTGATATTCACGAACCAGCGCCAGGGTCTCGAGCCCGTGCGCCATGGCCAGCCACCAGGCCAGCCCCACCGGCAGCAGCAAGAGCCACACCGTGGTCCTCGCCAGGGAGAGTCGGGTGCGCAGCTCGATCAACACCAGGCCGAGGATAAACAGCAGTAGCCAGGTCGCCGAGCCGATACCCAGGCGCGCCTGTGGCAGGGCCGGGTCGACCTGAAGGGCAGCGGCCACCGCCAGCCAGCCCGGCAGGGTCGCCAGTAGCAGCACGCCGAGCCCCAGCGCGAGGCGCAGTCGTAAGGGCGTCGGCCGCCAGGCCAGAACCAGCATGACGACCCAGGGCAGGCATCCCGCCAGGGCACCGCCCCAGCCGATGACCTCATGGGCGTGGAAGGGGGTGCCGGGCACGATACGGTTGGGGGCCACGCTGACGGAGGGCAGTGCCAGCCAGGCTGCCATGGCGGCCAGCGTCAGCGCCAGCAGCACCCGATTGGGGGGAGACACGTCCCTGTGCACGCCGGCCTCAGTCGCCCAGGCCGTCCAGGAAGTCTGCTGCGACCCGGCGCGGGTCCAGCCCGTTGACCGCGACATCACCGTTAAGGCGCTGCAGGGTATCGAGATCCAGGGCCTGGAACAGCGGTGTCAGCAGCGACTCGATCTCGGGGTAGGCCTCGAGCACCTCGGCCCGTACTACCGGCGCCGGCTGGTAGACCGGCTGCACGCCAAGGGTGTCTTCCAGCACCACCAGGTCCAGCGCTTTGAGACCGCCGTCGGTCCCGTAGGTCATCGCCGCATTGACCCCGCTGGTCTGCTGGGCGGCGGCGCGCATGGTGGACGCCGTATTGCCACCCGAGAGCACCAGCAGCTGGTCATCATCGAGCGTGAAGCCATACGCCTCCTGGAACGCCGGCAGGGCCTGCTCGGATTCCACGAATTCGGCACTGGCGGCAAACTTGAAGTCACCGTCATCGGCCAGGTAGCTCGCCAGGTCCTCCAGAGTCGCCAGTCCATGCTCGCGAGCCATATCCCCGCGCACGCTCATCGCCCAGGTGTTATTGGCCGACGCCGGTGTCAGCCACACCAGCTCGTTCTCGGCATCCCTGTCGCGAACGGTTTCATACGCCGCTTCGGCGTTGTGCCAGACGTCGCTGTCGGTCATGTCGAAGAAGAAGGCGCCATTGCCGGTGTACTCCGGATAGAGATCTATCTCACCGGTCAGGAGGGCTTCCCGCACGATGCTGGTGCCGCCCAGTTGCAGCCGGTCCTGCACCTCGAGGCCACCCGATTCGAGGCGTTGCAGAATCAGCTGACCCAGTACCGAGCCCTCGGTATCGATCTTCGAGGAGACAACCACAGGGTCATCGGCCTGGGCCGGGGAGAGGCTGAACGCGGTAGCCGCAGCGATCAGGGTCAGGCGGGAGAACGAGAGACGCATGGCAATACCACCCAGAGGATCAGGAATGTACCCTGAGTATAAGGATTCGAAGGGATCATTGCAGACCCCGCCGCCAACGCTCAGGACTTCCGCTTCATGCCGCCCGCCATCCTGTCACTGCTCGACCGTTGCCACCATCCACTGGTCCGCGACCTGGCGTGGCTGATGCTGACGCCAGACCTGATCGACATGCCGTGGCCGGGACGGCCCGGCCGCGACGCGCTGGGGCTAGCCGACGACGCCCGTCTCGCCGCCTGGCTGGACGATCTCGAGGCCTGGCCGGGTACGCTGGAGCGCTTCATCGGGGAGACACTGACCGGCCGCATGGGGCTCTATCACGAGCGCCTCTGGCAGTTCCTCCTGGGCACGGCCCCCGGCACCGAACTGCTCGCCCACAACCTGCGTATCCTGCAGGGCAAACTGACCCTCGGTGAGCTCGACCTGCTCTATCGGCGGCGCGGCGAGTCCGAGGTGACCCATCTGGAGGTCGCGATTAAGTTCTACCTGGGCCTGACCGAGGGACCCGGAGACGAGATGGGCCAGGCTCGCTGGATCGGACCCGGCGGCGCCGACAGCCTGGCCAGCAAGCGGGAGCACCTGCATCGCCATCAGTTGAGGCTCTCAGAGACCGTGGAGGCCCGGGAGATCCTCCAAGCGCTGCTGGTACCCGATGCCGTGGGAGCCGACCGTGCGCTAGCGATTCGTCCTCGGTTGGCCATCCCCGGCGTGCTCTTCTATCCGTGGCACCGGCCGCTGCCGCCGCCCCGGGAGGCGACCCCGACCCACCTGCGCGGCACCTGGCTGTATTGGACGGCATGGCGCGACTATCGGGATGGCCTGCCCCCTGGCATGCGCGGCGCCTGGCTGAACAAGCCCCACTGGCTCGCCCTGCCCCGTCACGAAGGCTTGCTGGCGCTGCGTGACGTCGAGGCGCGACTGGCCCAGCACTTTCTTGAATCCGCCTCTCCCGTCCAGGTCGCCCTGTGGCATGCCGACACGGGCTGGCAGAGGCTGTTCGTGGTCGCCGATGACTGGCCGCGGCAGGTTCCTCTGCCACCGCCACCTATTCAGCATAAATCACGACTTCCACACGTCGGTTCATAGCTCGGCCAGTGGCGCTATCGTTGCGGGAAAGGGGTTGCGTGTCGGCCAGCCCCACGGCACGCAGACGCGAGGTGGCTACCCCCGCCTCTTCCAGAGCGTGCACGATGGCAATGGCACGGGCACTGGAAAGCGCCCAGTTAGAGGCAAATTCCGGCGTCTGTATCGGCCGATCATCCGAATGCCCCTCTACTGACACCACACCATCGTGACGCTGGATCAGTTCCATCAGGCCCGTCACAAGCTCGCCACCGATTTCGGTCAGATCCGCCTGGGCGGTATCAAAGAGGAGCTGATCTTCGACCCTCAGCCGAATGCCCTCAGGCACTCGAGTGGCCGCCACCCCCTCGAGATCCGGAAGCTCAGTGGCGCTCTCACCGGCCTCTTGCTCTAGAGTCGCGTGATCGAAAGGCAGTGATGCCAGCGAATCACCCCTCGCCTCTACGGCGTTGACCGGCAGACTATCGGTAAGGACCAGCAGATAATCCCTCAGGGGTTTGTCGGTCTCGACGCCTGACGGCAACGCAATCTTCAGTGGGGAAGATTCACTTGATCGAATCGTGGACGATACCGCCTCGAGTGCCACTGGCGGCCTGGGCAGGGGCACCCGCTGTGCGACTTCGGTCGGCGGGCGAGGAAGCCCCGCTACGCCTATCGCCGCCGTCACAGCTTGGGGCAGGAGTGTCGATGCGCTGGTCGTGACGGGGCGGGAGGCTAGCGCCGTCATCGATGGAGGAAGCGGCACTCCCATCCTCAGCGGAACCGATGCGCTATTAGTGGGCGCATCACTTGGCGTCTCCTGGGGAGGATTGACGATCCCGTAGGCGGTAATGATGAGCACGAACAGCGCGACCAGCAGGGTCATCACGTCCATGTAGCTGATCATCCAGCCACCATGACCCTCATCGTCAAAGATGGGGTCCAGCAGGCTGTCATAAGGTGAGGGGCCTCGATGCTCTTCAACCATGCGAGTCAACCATGTGAGCCATCGACACGTTCCGGTTCTATCGGCGGCTGATGACGGCGCCCTCCCAAGCGACCGAACCAACGCGTCGACTGGTGATTTCCGACCGGTAGCTCAACATCCTCGAGCTCGTCGTGGTGCTGGACGACAAAGGAGTTGAGCGTCGCCTCGATGAAGCTGGGCGCCCGACGGCGCGACATCAGGGAGACCCCTTCCATGACCATGTTCATGGTGATCAGGCGCTCTTCGGTGCGACGTTCCAACTTGACGGCAATAGGCTTGAACACCAGGTTCGCCAGGACGATACCGTAGAAGGTGGAAAGCAACGCCACGGCCATACGCTCACCCACCAACGCCAGCTGCTCCATATCGATGATGGCCAGCATGTTCACCAGTCCAACCAGTGTGCCTACCATGCCGAATGCCGGGGCATACAGCGCCATGCTGCGAAACATCTGTGCCTCGGCTCGCTCACGGGCCTTCATGCGGACCATGCGCCAGCGCATCATGTCGAGCACTTCCTGTTCCGGCGTATTGTCGATCACCAATTCGACACCGGTACGCAGAAAGGGATTACGAACCTTCTTAAGCGCGGCTTCCACTTTCCGTGGGTCGCCAGAGAACCACAGGCGTGCCAGGTTCACCAGCGCTTCGATGTCCTGATCATTGCGTCTACCACCGCCTTGAAACACGCGAATCGCGAGGCGTATGACGCGCAGCACCTCCTTGAAGGGGTAGCTGATGAAGACAGCACCAAGGGTGCCAAACAGGACGATGGCCAGACCCGGCAGGTTGATCAACGTGATGGGGCTATCGGCGCTCAGCAGCAACACGCTGGCGAGCAATAAGACGGTTGCCATGACGCCTAGCCAGGCGGAGGAGTTCATGATTGCTCTCGATGATGACGAACGAGGCGAATAGCCTAGCTGAGAAACCACCTAGCCAAAGGAG
>CAYWBG010000163.1:0-4777 GCA_964456005.1 uncultured Halomonas sp. | reverse complement strand
TTGCTGGTGGCTCGGGACATGTCGCCTCCCTCTTCCGGTGCGTTCCCGACGTCCTTGGGGACGTCAGTCGTCGGTCATCATGAAGTCGCGCAGCTTGTGCTCGTCGAGCACGGTGAGCCGCTGGCGGTCGATGTTGATGGCGCCGCTGTCGCGCAGCTTGGCCAGCAGGCGCGATAGCGTCTCGGGGGTCATGGCGAGCTGGGCCGCCAGCCAGCGCTTGGGAATCGTCAGGCGCACCACCTTGGGGCTGCGGCTGCGGCCCGCGGGCAGTTGGCGCAGCAGGTAGCTGACCAGGCGCGCCATGGCGTCACCCTGGGTCAGCAACGCCAGGTCCTCCAGGCGCTCGGTGAGCTCCAGCGCCAGACGGCTCATGAACTCGGCCCGGCAGGCCGGTTGGCGATCCATGATCTCGCGACAGCGGGCCGCCGGGATCGACAGCACATGGGTACGCCGCAGCGCCTCGGAGGAGTAGAGATAGACCCCGGCGCTGGACACCATGCTCAGCTCGCCCAGGGTGCCGCCGCGCTCCACGCAGCGGATGGTGGCCATGCGGCCATCACCAGCGGAGCGCACCAGGCGCACGGTGCCGCTGATCACGATATGCAGCCACTGGGCCGGCGTTTCCTGGCGGAAGAGCCATTCACGACTCTTGAGGGTATGCAGCTCGCTGTTTTCGAGCAGCGCTTCCAACTCGTCTGCTTCGATGTCTGCCAACCAAGGCACCCCGCGCACCAGGTCGCGTAACTGCTTGGGCTTGAATAGCAGCTCAGGCGAGGAACTGGTCGGCGGGACAGTATTCATAGGCATGACCTTCCTCCACATTACTGTTGGCATCGATCACCAGGTAACCATGGGCCTGGCTCGCCGCGCTGAGCATGTGGGAGCCCTGTCCACCGGCCAGGCGAGCCTCCGGCGCGCCGGAGGTCCAGTCCAGCACCACCCGCAGCAGTTCCCGCCGCCCCCTGGGGGCCCGCCGGGAGAAGCCCGCTGCCACCGGGAAGCGCTGTAGGGGGGCCGCCTCGCGCCCCTGGCGGACCTGAACGAAGGGCAGCGCCAGCAGCTGCCAGCCCACCAGCGAGGCCACAGGATTGCCCGGGAGGGCGATCAGCGGCGTGCCAGCGTGAAGGGAGTCGCCCAGATACCCCAGGGCGAAGGGCTTGCCGGGTTTCATGGCCACGCCATGGAAGTCGATACCGCCCATACGCTCGATGACAGGCCGCACATGGTCCTCCTCTCCTACCGACACGCCACCGGTACACACTACCAGATCGGCTTCGGCGCGGGCTTCGGAAAAGGCCTGACGCAGGTCAAGGGGGGTGTCCGCAATCACGCCCAGGTCGAGCACCTCGCAGCCGGCCTGGAGCAGCAGAGCGTGCAGCATGGCACGGTTGCTATCGTAGACCTGGCCTGGCACCCGGGCACTGCCCGGCTCGATCAGCTCGTCACCGGTGGAGATCATCGCCACCCTCAGGCGGCGCACCACGCTCACCTCGCCGACGCCGTGGCTGGCCAGCAGGGCAATGGCCGCGGCGTTCAGGTGCGCCCCGGCCGGCAGCAGCAGGTCTCCATCCCCGGTCTCCTCGCCGCGGCGGCGGATATTGGCCCCCGCGGCGAGCTCGCCCTCGACGTGGACCCGGCCCTCGGCATCCAGGTGCACCCGCTCCTGGGGCACCACGGCATCGGCGCCCAGGGGCACCGGCGCACCGGTGAAGATCCGCGCGCAGCCCCCTTCGGGCAGCTTGAGCACGCCGGCCCCGGCAGGCACGCGCAGCGCCACCGGCAGCCCCTCGTGAGACAGCTCGGCCAGGCGCAGGGCATAGCCGTCCATGGCGCTATTGTCGACGCCCGGCATGTCGAGGCCGGCCACGGCATCCTCGGCCAGCACCCGCCGATGAGCCTCCCCCAGCGAGACCCTCTCGCTGCCATCGATGGGGCTCGCCGCGGCGATCATCCGCGCCCGGGCGTCGAAGAGGTCGAGCAGCCCCGGGGTGACGACCTCGGCACAGCCGCAGCCGCTCATGATTCCACCGTCCGGCGGACCGCCCCGGGTTCGGATCCGGGCGCCTGACGGCTGGCGCAGGGCTCGGCGTCCGGCAGCACCATGGCCACAAAGTTGCAGGGCCGAGTGCGGGCGTCGAGCTGGGCGACCAGGATACCGTCCCAGGCGGTGGCACAGGCCCTCGGCGAACCGGGCATGGCAAATACCAGGGTGCGATCGATCAGCCCGGCCACGGCGCGGGACTGAATGGTGGAGGTGCCGATGCTTTCCAGCGACAGCTGGCGGAACAGCTCGCCGTAGCCATCGATGGCCTTGTCGAACAGCGGCATCAGGGCCTCCGGCGTGGTGTCACGTGGGGTAAAGCCGGTGCCGCCATTGACCAGTACTACCTGGATGTCGTCACGCACCACCCACTTCGAGACCACCGCTCGGATGCGGTAGACATCGTCGGGGACGATGCGACGCTCGACCAGCGCATGACCGGCCTCGGTCAGGCGCTCGGCGAGCAGGTCACCGCTACCGTCTTCATCGAACCCGCGGGTGTCGGAGACGGTCAGCACGGCGAGGCCGAGGGGCGCGAAGGGGGTGTTGGCGTGAACATGGGCCATGAAGTCCTCCTGACCGCCCGCCTCGCGGGCGGCGGCAAGCAAAGGGGAGTCGCGAAACGTGAGGGCCGGGCGGCCCTCGTCTTACTGCATCAGGCTGCCGGCGGCGTCATCATCCAGGGCGACACCCTCGACGCCGATCTCCGACTCCAGCACCAGCAGGTAGTGGCGAAGCGCGCGGCGGGTAGACTGCTCACGCAGGCTGTGGCGAACGCGCTCGGCGACCTGATCAAAGGGCAGCTCGCGCCCTTCGATGCGCTCGTCGATGGCCACCAGATGCCAGCCGTAGCGCGAGGCCAGAGGGCGATCGTGCAGCCCCTCGGGGAGGTGCTGTAGGGCGCGGTCCAGCTCGGCCACGGTCTGCCCAGGCGCCAGCCAGCCCAGTTCGCCACCCTGCTCCTTCGAGGGGCAGGCCGAGTGGCGCATGGCGAACTCGGTGAAGCGCTCGGGGATCTCGGCCAGCGCCTTGAGAAGTGTCTCGCCCTGGCGGTAACCGGCATCCCGAGCCTCGGCGTCGTCGGGCGCGGCGGCCAGCAGGATATGACGCACCTTCACGAGGGTGGGTTCGCTGAAGCGCTCGGCATGGGCGGCATGGAAGCGACGGCAATCCTCGTCGGAGGGCTCCGGCACGTCGAGCTCATGCTCCAGCAGGTCGGCGATGGCGGCGTCGCCTTCGTCCAGCGCCTCGGCGGATGCGTCAAGCAGGCCGAGCGCCGCCGCCCGCTGGCGGAGCAGCTCGCGCACCACCAGGGCCCGGGCCGCCTTGAGCTGGGCCGTACCGGCAGAATCCGCCGGGTGGTACTGCATCTCCTGGGCGATGTCGGCCTCCTCGATGGTGGCCCCGCCGACCCGGATGGGAGGGGGGCTCGCGCCCCCCGGGATAAGTTCAATGTCGATCTTCTGCATGATGAGAAACCCTTGGTGCACCTGCACTGACTCTTGAGGGCGCCGGGGAAAGGACGAAGAGGGGGTCCTATGCCAGGGATGGCATCGGTAGCGCCCAGGGAGAGGTTCACAGCGCCCCCTCGAAGACCTTTCGCCGGCAAAGCCCGATCCCGTTTCTGCTTGTCGTTAACCCCGCTTGCGCACCAGCTGGTAGCGGCGCGTGATGTAGCCGAACGGAACGCTCCACACGTGGACCAGCCGCGAGAAGGGGAACAGCAGGATGATGGTCAGGCCCCAGAAGATATGGGCGCGGTAGATCCAGGACACGTCTTGCATGTGCTCGGCCGCACCGCCGCCGAAGAAGACGATGGACTGTGCCCATCTGCCCAGGGTGATCATCATCTCGCCGTCCAGGTGGCCCAGCGAGAAGAACACGGTGACCATGCCCAGGGCGGCCTGGGAAACGATCAGCGCCAGGATGAGCGTATCCATGATGCTCGATGAGGCCCGCACCCGCGGATTGAAGATGCGGCGATAGAGCAGCATGGCGCCGCCCACCAGGCAGGCAATCCCGGCAGCCCCGCCCACCACGATGGCAATGAGCTGCTTGGTGCCCGCGTGCATGAAGGGCGAGTAGACCCAATGTGGCAGCAGCAGGCCAAACAGGTGGCCGAAGAAGATCACGATGATGCCGACGTGGAAAAGGTTGCTGGCCAGGCGCATGTGCTTCGACGAGAGCATCTGGCTGGAGCCGGTTTTCCAGGTGAACTGGCCGTGGTCATAGCGCAGCAGGCTGCCGACCAGGAACACGGTGCCAACCAGATACGGGTAGTAGCCGTAGATCAGGTGGTCGAGATAGGTACCAATTGCGGACATGGTGATTCTCCTGTTAACGACCTGTCACCTGAGGCACCGCCTCGGGTGACAGAATGCGGACGGCCTCGCTCTGCACGCCCTGCTTGCGCTCGGCCAAGCGGCGGCCCTCGGCGGACTGCAGAGCGCAGTCCTGGTCGGACTCGGCGGAAAAACGCACCGCCTCCTCTTCCCAGACCGCGTCCAGCGCCTCGGGTGTGTGATCTGGCGCCTCGGCCTGTACCGCCTCACGGTGGGCGTCGGCCTCCGCCTCGGCGCCGATCAACGCCAGCAGCGCCCTCGGCACCAGGGCATGATCGGCATCGCGCTCCTCGAGACGCGCCGTGAGCAGCCCGAGGATATGGCGGATTTCGCCCAGCCAGCGGCCGATTTCGTCCTCGTTGCGGGTGGAGAGGTACTCAAGGAACACCGGCAG
>CAYWBG010000162.1:0-4831 GCA_964456005.1 uncultured Halomonas sp. | reverse complement strand
CTGCTGGAAGGCGTCATTCGTTGAAAGGAGTCAGCCAGTTGAAGCGTCATTTCGGAATCTTCCTGCGCGGCGCCGGCATGGGCGCCGCCGATGCCGTGCCCGGCGTGTCGGGTGGCACCATCGCCTTCGTCACCGGCATCTATGAGGAGCTGATCCACAGCATCAAGCAGTTCGGGCCCAGCGCCTTCGTGGCCTGGCGCCGCGGGGGGCTGCCCCTGCTGGTGACCCACCTCAACCTCGCCTTCGTGGTGCCCCTGGTGGTGGGCATCTTCGCCAGCCTGATCAGCGTGGCCCACCTGGTGGTATGGCTGATGGAGGACTACCCGCTGCTGCTCAGCGGCTTCTTCTTCGGGCTGGTGGCGGCCTCGGCCCTGGTCGTCAGCCGCCACCCCGCCGACTGGAAGTGGTGGCATGTGCTGCCGCTGGTCGTCGGACTGCTGCTGGCCCACTTCCTGCCCTCGCTGATGCCGCTGGTCACCCAGCTGGGCAGCCCCGGCCTGATGCTGCTCGTGGCAGGTGCCATCGCCATCAGCGCCCTGCTGTTGCCCGGCGTTTCCGGCAGCTTCCTGCTGCTCACCATGGGGCTGTATGGCACCGTGATGCAGGGGATTCGCAGCTTTGACGTGACGGTGTTAGGCATCTTCGGGATAGGGTGCCTGATCGGTCTCTTCGCGTTCTCACGGCTGCTCTCCTGGCTGCTGCGCGACTACCGCATCGCCACCCTGCAGCTGCTGGTAGGCTTCATCATCGGCTCGCTGCCGGTACTCTGGCCCTGGCGGGAACTGGTACGCTACCAGCTGGGCCCGGAGGGGCAGATGATTCCACTGGACTACCGCTATCTCACTCCCAGCGACTATGCGCTGCTGACCGGCGAGAGCGGACAGCTCGTGGCGGTGGTGGCGCTGATGCTCGCCGGCGCGGCGCTGGTGCTGCTGCTCGACCGCAGCGGGCGCCGCACCAACACGACCCAAGGGGCTGGCGCTTCTCGCGCGACAAGCGCTTCCAGAGCGCCAAACAAGGAGGAAGGCTCCGATGCGTAAGGTACTCATGATCTCCGCGCTGACCCTGGCCGTGGCAGGCTGTGCCGCCCAGCAGGGCGAGGCACCCGAGGTCCAGGTGCGCGACCTCTCCGCCAGCCGCGCGCAGGGCGCGGCATCCCACTACACCGTGGAGCCCGGCGATACCCTCTACGGGATCGCCTGGCGCCATGATATGGACTACCGCGACCTGGCCCGGCTCAACCGGATCGGGGCTCCCTATCAGATTCAGCCCGGCCAGCAACTGGTGCTGCGTGGCGAGGGTCCCCGACCCGATGAGGAGGGCACTACCGCGGTGGCCGGCGAGCGCGACGTGGTCGCCACCCCGCTGGGCGGCGGTCAGCCGGCCGGCGAGGCGAGCGGCAGCATGGAGTGGCTGCTGCCCGACGGGACGACCGAGCGGGGGCGTCGCCTCTCCGCTCAGCCCCTGGAGGAGACGGCCGAAGGACCCAGTGCGGCGGCCCTCGAGGGCGCCGTGGAAGCCGTCGGCGGCACCGCGGGCCCGGGCCCCATTCCCGACTACGACAGCCCGGGGGCCGACGGGCGCCTGAGTGAGCGCGACCTGGCCGAGCGGCGCGATGCCGAACAACAGGCCGAACAGGAAGCGGTGGTCGAGGAGGCCGCGCGGGAGGTAGCCGAGACACGCCCCGAACCGGAACCTGAGCCCGACCCTCGCCCTGAGCCCGAGCCGGAGCCCGCCCCGGCTGCCGCGCCCCAGCCGGACGCCGGCACCGCCGTGGCCGGCGATACCCGCTCCAGCGAGCGCGGTTCGCGCACCTATACCCCGGTTGACGAGGTGAGTTGGCAGTGGCCCGTTGACGGTGAGATCGTCGGCCGTTTCGGGGAGGGGGGAAGCATTACCGCCGGCATTGATATCGCCGGGGAAAAGGGGCAACCTGTCAGGGCAGCCGGGCCGGGAATCGTGGTCTATGCCGGTAGCGGGGTGAGGGGCTACGGTAACCTCATTCTGCTCAAGCACAACGACCAGTTCCTGAGCGCCTACGCCCACAACGACAGCCTCCGCGTCAGCGAAAACGATGTGGTCGAGGCTGGTGAGGTGATAGCCACCATGGGCGATAGCGACGCTGAGGATGTCAGGCTGCATTTCGAGGTGCGCAAGGACGGCCAACCTCAGGATCCCCTGGATTATCTGCCGTCCCGCTGAGCGCCCGGGTGGTACCGGGCCTGCACAATCGCACTGCCGACGGGATGTCACACAATAATAATCATCGGCGCCGATCTTCGTGATGCACGGGCAACGGCGTCTGGACGCAACCACAGGGTAGCCACCGATGAGCATGCTTGAACGGGACCTTCAGGGTGTGGATCTCGACTCGCTCGAGGAGAAGGACGACGACACCGTCGAGGAACTGGGCGAGGTCGAGGATCCGGTCGCCGAGAGCCGCGATGACGAAGCCTTCGAGAAGGCGCTGAGTCGAGAGGATCGTCACAACCACCACAGCCTCGACGCCACTCAGATCTATCTCAACGAGATCGGCTTCTCGCCGCTGCTGACGCCGGAGGAGGAGGTCTACTTCGGCCGTCTGGCGCGCAAGGGGGATCCGGCCGGTCGCTCGCGGATGATCGAGTCCAATCTGCGCCTGGTCGTCAAGATCGCCCGGCGCTATCTCAATCGCGGCCTGTCGCTGCTCGACCTGATCGAGGAGGGCAACCTGGGCCTCATCCGCGCCGTGGAGAAGTTCGACCCCGAGCGTGGCTTCCGTTTTTCCACCTACGCCACCTGGTGGATTCGCCAGACCATCGAACGGGCGTTGATGAACCAGACGCGCACCATTCGCCTGCCCATCCACGTGGTCAAGGAGCTCAACATCTACCTGCGCGCGGCCCGGGAGCTGACCCAGAAGCTCGACCACGAGGCCACCGCCGAGGAGATCGCCGATCACCTCGACAAGCCGGTGGGGACCGTCAAGAAGATGATGGGGCTCAACGAGCGGGTCTCCTCGGTGGACTACCCGGTGGGTGGCGACAGCGACAAGCCCCTGATCGAGACCCTGGCGGACGACAACGACCATGGCCCGGAGTCCTCGCTGGTCGATGGTGACGTCAAGCAGCACGTGGATGAATGGCTCTCCGAGCTCACCGAGAAGCAGATGGAAGTGGTGGTGCGCCGCTTTGGGCTGCGTGGCCACGAGGCGGCCACCCTCGAGCAGGTAGGCGAGGAGATCGGCCTGACCCGTGAGCGGGTGCGCCAGATTCAGGTCGAGGCCCTCAAGAAGCTTCGCCGGGTGCTCGACAAGCAGGGGCTCTCCCTGGACGCCATCTTCGAGTAGGCGCGCCGGCCTATCACAAGGAACCCACGTTACATGGCTCGCTCAACGTTTTTTCGTCCTGCACGCTCCGGTCTGGCCATGCTGGTGGGGCTGGCCATGGCCGGCCCCGCCCAGGCCACCGATCTCTGGACCGTCGCCCGCGACGCCCTGGACAACGACGCCACCCTCGCCTCGGCCCGGTCGGGTTTCTCCGCCGTGGAGGCGGGGCGCGACGTGCAGCGCGGCACCCTGCTGCCGCAGGTCTCCGCCAGCACCCGCCTGACCCACAGCCGAACCTACGAGAGCCAGTCCGGCGAACCGATCCAGCCGGGCCAGCTCCCCCGCGACGATGATGACACCGTCAACAGTCTCGGCCTGAGCCTGGAGGCGAGCCAGGCGCTCTTCGATGCCACCCGGCGTGCGGAGCTGGAGCGGGCCGAGCGCCAGATCGACCGTGAGGCGCTCTCCCTGGTTGCCACCGAGCAGCAGCTGCTGCTGGAGGTGGCCGAGGCCTACTTCGAGATCCTGCGCGCCCACGACATCCTTTCGGCGCGGCGCTCCCAGGAGGTCGCCATCGAACGCCAGCTCGAGCAGGCCCGGGAACGCTTCGAGGTGGGGTTGATCGCCATCACCGAGGTCCACGAGGCCCAGGCCTCCTTCGACCTGGCTCGCGCCCAGCGTATCGCCGCCGAGAGTGCCATGCAGGTCAGCTTCGAGGCCCTGGAGCGGCTCACCGGCCAGCGCTACGAGAGCATCGACGGTCTGGCCGAGGAGATCCCCATCGTGCCCCCGGAGCCCCTGGGGCGGGGTGACTGGGTGGCGCTTGCCATGGACAACAGCCCCATGCTGCAGGTGGCCGAGGCGGGCATCGAGGTGGCGCGCAGCGAACTCGACATCTCCCGGGCCGGCCAGATGCCCCGGGTGGAGGCCTTCGCCAGCTACGACGCCTCGGACAACGACCGCAGCGGCGTCTCCGGCTACAACTCCGCCAGCCAGCTCGGCCTGCGTGCCAGCATGCCGCTCTACACCGGCGGCACCACCCAGGCGCAGATCCGCCGGAGCGGCTTCGCCCTGGAAGTCTCCCAGTACGACTTCGAGGCCCAGCGACGCGACACCGTCCAGCAGGTGCGCTCGCTGTTCACCCGGGTCAGCAACGATGTGGAGACCGTGGAGGCTCGTGCCCAGGCGATCCTCTCCAACCGCAGTGCCCTGGAGGCGACCCGCTCCGGCTATGAGGTAGGCACCCGCAACATCGTCGATGTGCTCAATGCCGAGCGTAACCTGTTCAACGCCATCGCCGACCATGCCGAGGCGCGCTACGACTACGTGCTGGGCCTGCTGCGTCTGCAGCAGCAGGCGGGTCTGCTCGACGCCGAGTCGATCCGCGCCATCAACGCCTGGCTGCGCAGCGAGTCCGCGGTATCGCTGGAGCTGCCGGCCCTGGGCAACGAGGACCCGGTAATGAATATCGGCGAACGGCCTCAGGCGCCATCCTGAAAACAGGTGCATCGCATTTCGGCGTGA
>CAYWBG010000161.1:0-4895 GCA_964456005.1 uncultured Halomonas sp. | reverse complement strand
TCGACCAGGGCATCGCTGACCTCGACACCGGCCTCCTCCAGGCGCTGGCTGGCCAGACGCTCGCCCTGGCGCAGTTGATCACGCTGGCGCACCAGATCAAACTGGCGCAGACGCAGATCGGCGATCTCGTCCTGAAGGTCGCGCCGCGGGGCCACCTGGGGCAATGAGCGGCGCTGCTCGCGCAGGATCCGCGACAGCAGCATGCTGCCGCGGATCGCCTCGATCTGCTCATTGAGGCTGCGCTGCAGCTGGCGAACATGGTCGAGCTGGCTGCGCACCGCCAGACTCTCGCGGACCAGAGCATTCGTGCGGTCGTTCATCCGCAGCAGCTCCAGGCTGAGGTCCCGGTTGACCTGCTGGGCACGCTCGAGAACCGGGTGCCCCGCCTCGAGCAGCGGATCGTCCCGGACGGCATCGGCGATGGCTTGCTCAGAGGCCAGGCGCTGCTTGCGCTCGATGACGTTCTGCAGCAAAGCGAGCTCCGACTCCTGGCGAGCGACCTGTTGGACCATCAGGTCTCGGCGCTGCTGATCGAGCTCGCGCAGGCGCGTATTGGTGCTCAGCTCACGCCGATGGAATCGCAGGGTAAGCTCGGCGAGACGGCGCTCCACCTGATGCTGCCATACCCGGGGATCATCGCTGGCCAGCTCACGGCTCTCCAACTCCCCCTGGACTCGCCGCGCCTGCTCGACTGCCTGCATGGCGTCGGAGATCGCCTGCTGGGCGCGTTCCGGCAGGGTCTGCGCGGAGAGCAGCTGGGCGTTGACCTCGGCCAGGCGATCCTGCAGCCGCTGAAGATCGATCACCGCCTCCTGGTGGCGCTGTTCCAGCTCGTCCAGGGGGAGGTCATCCAGACCCGCTGCCGAAAGCATCATGGCCGCCTCTTCCTCGGCCAGCAACTCACGCTCCAGGCGCATCAGTTCCGCCGGCGCCCGCTCGATACGGGCCTCCAGGGCCTCCAGTCGCTCCTCCACCCGGGCCAGTCCGTCGAGCTTCACCAGGGTCGCCTCCAGGGCTTCCAGCTCCTGCTGACGGTCGCGACCAAGGCTCTCCCCCTCGGCAGGCTGGAGTGCCTCGAGGCGTTCCTGCACTAGCGAGCGTTCGGGGAGGGACTCCTGGGCCCAGACGGGTCCCACATCCGCCAGCATCAGCCAGATCAGGGCCAGACAGGTCAGCAACCCCCTTACCCCATGCGACAATATCCATGTCCTCGGCTCGGCCGACCGCGGCCACTCCCGCCTATCCACTCGCGTCACTGACCACCTCGATGCTGGCAAACGCCATTGCCCTGTGGACAATTCTCGGCGCCTCGCGCCCGCTTGGCAATCGCCGCGAGCGATCGGCTCCGAGGGGAGTTGACTTGACCCACCGGCATGGTAGAACGACTGTCTGCCTCCACGCACTTCCTGGACACTGCCATGACTTCGCCGACCCGCCTCGCCGTCCTCACCGGCACCGCTCTGGCCCTGTTGAGCAGCGGTTCTTCGACACTGGGCGCCGAGGTCACCGCCGCCGAGCGCGAATCCCTGGAGGCGCGCATCCAGGCGCTCAGCTCCGAGCTCGAATCGCTGCATCAGCAACTGGAGACCCTGCCGGAGGAAGACGCCCTGCCTGCCGTCCCGCTGCCCCCTGATGAGGTGGCGGCCCGGGAGGCCGTGGAACGCCGACAGCTGGAGCGGGAGTCGGATCGTAATCCCTTCTCGATCACCGCTTACCGGCGCAACTATCTCCTGCCAGTGAGCTACAACACCAGCCCCAACCGCAACGCCTTCCGCAACCTCTCGACCGAGCACGGCCCCGACAACGCGGAGCTCAAGTTCCAGTTCAGCGCCAAGGTCAACCTGGCAGATGGACTGTTCGGGGACACCGGCGATCTCTACTTCGCCTATACCCAGCGCAGCTGGTGGCAGGCCTACAATACCGATGCCTCCTCGCCCTTCCGCGAGACCAACTACGAGCCGGAGATATTTCTCAGCTTCGACAACGCCTGGCGCTTGCTGGGCTGGACCAATGTGCGCAATCGTCTGGCAGTCAACCACCTCTCAAACGGCCGCTCGGAACCGCTGTCACGCAGTTGGAATCGCCTCTACCTGGAGAGCCTCTTCCAGCGCGGCGACTGGGCCTTCAGCCTGGCGCCTCACTGGCGAATCCCGGAATCCAAGAGCGAGGACGACAACCCGGACATCGACCGCTTCATGGGGTATGGCGACATCACCGTCGCCCGCCGCCTTGGCGGCGACAGCGAGCTGAGCCTGCTGTGGCGCGGCAATCCCAGCGCCGGCAATATGGGCACCCAGCTCGACTACTCCTGGCCGATCTTCGACAGCAACATCCGCGCCCATGCGCAGTACTACTATGGCTACGGCGAAAGCATGATCGACTATAACCATCGCAATCATCGTCTGAGCCTGGGGTTCAGCCTCAACCCGTTGTTCAGCGGGGGGGGCTCCATGTCGCCTTGACTCTGACCGGGATCAAACAACCGGTCCGCAAACCAGGCAAGGCCGTGGCAAGGGTCAGCTTGGCTGCTATGCTGGAATTGTCATTCACTGTCAGAGGAAGACCCCGATGGCAAACCGTGCCCCGCATACCCAAGAATCCACCCAGCAGCTCAAGGAAGACCTGCACCACCTCACCGAGACTATCGAGGAACTGGTCAGTGCCACCGCCGATGACTCTCGCGGCAATATCAAGGAGATGCGCGAGCGCGCCGAGAAGCGTCTCAAGGAGACCCGCGACCGCCTGGAGTCCCGCGGCGAACGTCTCTATGGTGAGGCCCGCGACTCCGTGGAACACCAGGTCGACGCCTGTGACCGCTACGTTCATGACCACCCCTGGACCAGCATCGGCATCGGTGCCGGAGTGGGCATCGTGATCGGCATGCTGATCGGGCGCCGCTGATGTCGGAAAGCCATGGACCGGCAGAACGACTGTTCACTGCGGTGAAGAGGCTGCTGGCCAGCCTACTGGCCACCGGCGAGACGCGCCTGCGTCTCGCCGTGCTTGAGCTCGAAGAAGAGCGGGCCCGCCTGGTGGGCCTGCTGTTGCTGGCTGGCCTGGCCCTGATCCTGCTGCTGCTGGGGATCGGCGTACTCACCACCCTGGTCATTGTCGCCTTCTGGGATAGCTATCGACTCACGGCCATCGGCGTCAGCGCCGGGGTGCTGCTCCTCGGCGGCATCGTCCTCATCTTGCGGGTGCTGCAACTGGCCCGCCGACAGACTCTGTTTGCCAGCACTCTCAAGCACCTGGCGACTGATCGCGAACTGGCGGAGACTGACCGAGAGGCCAGATCCCGGAGAGAGGGGCAATGAACCGACGACTGCCCGTCCAACAGGGCGACGATCCCCCTCTGCCGCGGGCCACACGCAAGGCGCAACTTGAGGCAACCATCGAGCAGCAGCGAGTGGATTTACTGGTCGAAACCAGCCGTCTGCGCGAGGCCAGCCGCCCCATCGACGACGGCTGGCGACTCCTGATGCGCTTCAAGGCGCCCCTCTATGCCCTGGGCGGCATTTTGCTGATGCAAAGCGCCCGTCACCCCAACTCGTTGCTGCGAGTGGCCAAGCGACTGGGGGCCGGCATTGTGCTGTTGCGACGCGCCAGGCGGCTGCTGGGCTAAGCGCCTACCGCTATGGTGGCATGGCCGTAGCCGCCTCCGGCAGTCGCGGCACTCCTTCGAGCCAGACCGGCGGCGGACCCTGCCAGACGACCAGCGTCGCCAGGGTTTGTCCCCGTGACGCCCAGTGAGCGCCGGCGTCGTTCATCAACTCCACAAAGGTGACCATGGCGGTGGCGTCGGCCGGAGCCGTGGGCACCAGGAGCACT
Organism: uncultured Halomonas sp.; assembly: GCA_964456005.1. Taxonomy (GTDB): domain Bacteria; phylum Pseudomonadota; class Gammaproteobacteria; order Pseudomonadales; family Halomonadaceae; genus Halomonas. The sequence continues at coordinate 1,067 of CAYWBG010000161.1, read as the reverse complement.
CGCGCCTGGCCTGGCTCCCAGGCGAGTTCCGTCAGGCAATCCCAGGCCGCATCCCAGTTGCGCCCGAAGTGGGCGGGAAAGGCCAGGCTCACTGCCAGGGCATCGAGCAGCCCCTCGCGGGTCCAGCGACTGGGCGTCGGCAGCGGGCACCAGTCGAGTTCCTGGGTCGGGCCGAGCGCATCGGCCCGTGCCGCCTCTAACCGGTAGACGCCACCCCGGGCGGGGTCGGCCAGGAAGCGTGCCAGTGCCTGACCGGATGACCGCAGACTCATCGACGATCCTCCAGTACCCGGAAGGAGTCGTAGTGGTCGTCGGTGTAATAGAAGATCACCGGCGGGTCACCTCCCGTCACGATGCGTCGCGCACCGCGATGGGAGAGCCCCGGGGTTTCCACGGTGTATTCCCGATAGTAGCCCCGGGGACGCTGAGGCAGATGCCCCTCACGGTTGAAGAAGGTGGTGTCATCCTGAGCGTGGGGAAAGGGTCCGCCTCGTTCGATCAACCGCAGGGTCTGGTCGATCTGCACCTGACCCGGCAAGCGCTCTTCCACGTGAGGCGGCTCTGCGCTCCCGAACCACTCGCCTGGCCCCCCGACCAGGGCGAACCCGGCCAGCGCCAGCAGCGCCACCAGCACTATCTTCTTCATGATCCATTCGCCATTGACAGCCAGAGCCATCCATCATGCCGCGTGGTGCCACCACTCACCAGGCAAAGATGACGCTGACCACCACACCACGCTATGGTGTCGCTAGGGCAACGTGCCCTTCGGCCCCATCGATGAAAGGTACTTCCCATGCCCCTGGCCATTACCCTGCATATACTCGCCGTCGTCCTCTGGGTCGGCGGCATGTTCTTCGCCTGGATGGTGCTGCGACCGGTGGCGGTCAGCCAACTGGAGCCGCCGGCCCGCCTGACCCTTTGGCGCGGCGTCTTCGCGCGCTTCTTCCCCTGGGTATGGGCGTCGGTGGCGGTCCTGCTGGCCACAGGGCTATGGATGCTGTTCGCGGTATTCGGCGGCATGGCCGGCGCACGCTGGCACATCCACCTGATGCTGCTGCTGGGCCTGG
>CAYWBG010000160.1:0-4908 GCA_964456005.1 uncultured Halomonas sp. | reverse complement strand
TCAGCGCCAGCCCTCCCACCAGCGGCATCTCATCGCCGTGGTCGCGATGGATCAGGCGCATCAGGCTGCCCTGGCCGATGCCCATGGCCAGGCCCATGGCGATGAGCAACGTCAGAAAACCCCGCAGCGGGGCCTCGTAGCGCAGGACGATTTCGCCGTGGACGCCCTCGATCTGCATGGCGAAGGGGGGGTAGGAGAGCAAAAACAGGCAGACCAGCACGAAGGCGCTGACCCACCAGCGCAGGGCGCGGAAGTCCCGGGCATCGGCCCAGATGCCGCCGGCCACCTGCCCCAGGCCCACCGCCAAGGGAAACGGCAGGGCGGCCAGGGCCGCCTCCTTGAGGGATAGTGAGTATTGGGCGCTGAGGTAGGCGGGCAACCACAGGGTCAGGGCAACGAAGGTGCCGTAGAAGAAGCTGTAGACCAGCGCCAGGCGCCAAAGCTGCCAACAGGCCAGGCGCTCCAGAGTGGAGCGCAACGCTCGGCGCCGGCCGTGGAAACCTGGCGGCTGCCGGGGGGGGTCGTCGACGCGATCCTCGGCGAACAGCCACAGAAGCGAGGCCACCACCAGTACCGGCAGCAGATAGATCAGCGGGGCGGTACGCCAGCCGTAGGCCTGGCTGACCAGCGGCAGCAGCAGGTAGCTGAGTCCTGCCCCGGCCATCCCCGCGCCATAGAGCCCCAGTGCCAGACCAACGTGCCGGCGCGGGCAGAGCCCTGCCACATAGACCAGCCCCGCCGCCAGCGACCCGGCGCCAAGGCCGAGGCCGGCCCCGGCCAGCAGGAAGTGGAGATAGTCACCGGAGTGGGCGAGCCCCCAGAGAAAAGGGCAGATCAGCAGCAGGCAGGCGATCATGACCCGGCGCCCGCCGACGCGCTTGGCCAGGCCCGCCATGGGCAGCGCCGCCAGGGCCCCCACCGCCATGGGCGTGGCCAGCAGCAGGGCGAAGCGTACCTCGCCGAAGTCATGCAGCGCCTTGAGCTCCAGTCCCAGCACCGCGAAGATGGTCCAGCTGGCGAACACCAGCGCAAAGGCCAACGGCGAGAGCAGCACCACGACCAGGGGCCGATAGCCCCCGGTCGAGTCCTGGTCTAGGTCCTGATCGAGGTCGTTGACGGCTGGCATCATCGGGGGGCCGAGAAGTGGGGAGGGTTTCGCAAGAGTCTCGGGGCCCCGGCCACGACGGTCAAAGGGGCATAGGAGGTAGGGGTTCTACCCCCAAGGCTGTAGGAGGTAGTAGACTGGTTCGGCCCCCCTGACGAGTACGAGGCGCAATGAGACTGCTGCGACACTCCCTGGTAGCTCGGGTCATCGCCTCGCTGCTGGCCATCAGCGCCATGGCGCTGATAAGCATCGTGGTGACCATGACCGTGGCCAGCGACAGCCGCGGCGACTCCGCCGCCATCAACATGGCCGGCTCGCTGCGCATGAATACCTACCAGATCGTGGCCGCACTTCAGCGACACGAACACCAGCCCGGTGTCGAAACCCGCGCCCGCGTGACCGAGCTCGCCGAGCGCCTCGAACAGCGCCTGGCGAGCCCCGAGCTGACCGGTGCCCTGCCGGGTGCCGAGGACCACGCCCTGCAGCGCCAGCACCGGCTGATCCTGGACCGCTGGGGACAGGAGCTCTCCCCCCGGGTCGAGCAGGCCACCACCGGCGGCGCTGACCCCGACGCCCTGCGCGAAGCCCTCGATGGCTTCGTCGGTGATATCGACGCCCTGGTCACCCTGCTCGAGCAGAACAGCGAGTCGAAGATACAGCTGCTCAGCGTCCTGCAGATTCTCTTCCTGGCCCTCACCGCGGTGGTCGTGGTGATCGCCCTCTATGATATCCGCCACAACCTGGTGCTGCCGCTGCGCCAGCTGGTGGTGCTGGCCCGGGAGGCGGCCCACCGCAACTTCGGCCACCGCACGCGGCTCTCCGGCAACGACGAGCTGGCCCTGCTGGGGCGCACCTTCGACTCCATGGCCGCGGACCTCGGCGCCAGCTATGCCGAGTTGGAGGAAAGGGTCTCGCGCAAGAAGGCCGAACTTGAGCGCAGCAACCGCGCCATGCAGGTGCTGCACGACGGCAGCCGCGCCCTCTACGGCGGCGGCAACGACCTCTGTGCCAGCGCCGCCCCCATGCTGCGTCGGCTGGAGGAACTGCTGGAGGTCGGCCCCATCCGGCTGTTGCTCCATGACACCTATGAAGACCGCGATATCCCGATACTCGCCACGCACTCGCCGCGCCGCCCTGAGTACTGTCGCGATCACGACTGCCACGCCTGCCTGATCGACCCCCAGCCTCTGAGACTGCAGGCCACCGAGGCCGGCGAATGCCAGCTGCTGCCGGTCAGCGTGGGCGACCTGATGCTCGGCACCCTGGAGGTCTGGTTCCAGCGGGACAAGCCACCCACTGACAGCGTGAACCGCCTGCTCAACGCCCTGGCCGACCAGCTGGCCACGGCGGTCTACCTGCAGCGGCGCATCGAGGAGCAGCAGCAGGTGACGCTGATGAACGAGCGCACCATCATCGCCCGGGAACTCCACGACTCCCTCGCCCAGTCCCTCTCCTACCTGAAGATGCAGGTGGCGCGGCTGGAGCGCATGCAGGCCAAGGGGATCTCCCGGGAGGGCCAGTCAGTGGTGTTCGATGAACTGCGCGGCGGGCTGGACAGCGCCTACCGCCAACTGCGCGAACTGCTCACCACCTTCCGCCTCAAGCTCGAGAGGCCGGGCCTGGCCAGCGCGCTACGCCAGACCGTTGCGGAGTTCGACGAGCGCCTCGGCATTCGAGTGGGGCTGAGTCTCGACCTGCCGCCTCATCTGCTCAATCCCAACGAAGAAATCCATGTGCTTCAGGTGGTGCGCGAGTCGCTGGCCAACGTGGTCAAGCATGCCAACGCCCACTGGGCGGCGGTCACCGTGAGCTTCCAGCAGGCCCGCCTGCGGGTTATCGTCGAGGACGATGGCGTGGGCCTCGAGGACGACAACTCCCCGCCCATGCACTATGGCCTGGTGATCATGCGCGACCGGGCCGAGACCCTGGGCGGCGAGCTGCACCTGCGCAATCGCCCAGAGGGCGGCACCCAGGTGGAGCTGGTATTCAGCCCCCAGACCGCACGACTCATCAGCCAGCACGTCGAGGCAGACACTCGCTCCGCCGCTTCTGTCGATGCCATCGCTACCGACCAACCAGGGAACAGGGAATAAACCAGGATGACCGACAAGACCCCCGACACCCCCGCCAGCATCCTGATCATCGATGACCACCCGCTGCTGCGCCGCGGCGTCTCCCAACTGCTGGAGCTTGAGGATGACCTCGAACTGGTCGGTGAGGCAGGCGAGCCTGAGGCAGGCATCCGCCTGACCCTCGAACTCGATCCGGACATGGTGTTGCTCGACCTCAACATGCCCGGCATGAACGGTATCGAGACCCTGAAGCAACTGCGCGAGAAGGGCTTCGCCGGCCGGGTGGTGATGTTCACCGTCTCCGACCAGGAGGAAGATGTGGTGGATGCCCTCCAGGCGGGCGCCGACGGCTACCTGCTCAAGGACATGGACCCGGACGAGCTGGTGCGTCAGATGCGTCAGGCCTCGCTGGGGCGCATGGTGATCAGCGAGAGCCTCACCGCCCTGCTGGCCGAGGCGCTGCGTAGCCAGCGCAGCCAACCGGCAGCACCCGACATTCATAGCCTGACCCAGCGCGAGCGCGAGATCCTGCGCGAGCTGGCCGGGGGGCTGTCCAACAAGATGATCGCCCGCAGGCTCGACATCACCGAGGGCACCGTGAAGGTCCACGTCAAGCACCTGCTCAAGAAGCTCAACCTGCGCTCTCGCGTGGAGGCCGCTGTCTGGGCGGTGCAGGAGGGCATCGACCGCTGAGCGGGCGTAATAGCCCACGGTTCTGTGTGGATACCTCCAAATAATCCACAGGCCCCTCCGCGCCTCTTGCCTCCACTCCCCTCCTGATTAAAACGCCTTATAAACAATATCCTATAACTTTATCCCTTCTACCTCCCTGGAGGTATCCCGCCATTTTTTGGCCGTTTACCGCACGTTTCGCGCCTTCCCTGTCAGGCGTATCTTTCCCCCAAGACTCCTCGCCTTGATATCGGTCAACCGATGTCGGGCGCCATGAGCACATCGCTGGACCTCAAGGGGAAAACACCATGACCAGAAAGAATGTCGACATCGAAAACTGGGATGTCGAGAACGAGGAGTTCTGGGAGCGGGAGGGCAAGAAAATCGCCACCCGCAACCTCTGGATCTCCATCCCGAGCCTGCTGATGGGATTTGCCGTCTGGCTGATGTGGGGCATGATCACCACTCAGATGCAGAACCTCGGCTTCCCGTTCACCATCGGTGAGCTATTCACGCTGACCGCCCTGGCGGGCCTCTCCGGGGCGACCCTGCGCATCCCGGCCTCGTTCATGATCCGCATCGCCGGCGGGCGCAACACCGTCTTCCTGACCACCTCCCTGCTGATGATCCCGGCCTTGGGGACCGGTATCGCCCTGATGAACCCGGAGACCCCACTGTGGGTGTTCCAGGCCCTGGCGCTGCTTTCGGGCATCGGCGGCGGCAACTTTGCCGCTTCCATGAGTAACATCTCCACCTTCTACCCAAAGAAGCAGCAGGGCTACGCGCTGGGCATGAACGCCGGCCTGGGTAACTTCGGCGTCACCACCATGCAGGTCGTGATCCCGCTGGTGATGACCGTAGGCGTGTTCGGCGCCATCGCCGGTGGCCCCATGGCGCTCGAGAGCGCCAGCGGCACCCTGATCGGCCGCATCGAGGCGGGCACCGACACCTGGATTCAGAATGCCGGTTTCATCTGGCTGGTGTTCCTGATCCCGCTGGCCTTCGCCAGCTGGTTCGGCATGAACAACCTGCGCACCATCACCCCGGACCCGGGCACGC
>CAYWBG010000159.1:0-4931 GCA_964456005.1 uncultured Halomonas sp. | reverse complement strand
CGTCGGCACCGAGCTCTGGAATTCCGTCGACACTGGCGAAGGCGAAGCCCTCGGCACCCAGGCGTCCGCGCAGCGCCTCGGAGGAGGCGGTCACGTCGCTGCGCGAGAACACATCACCCCGGTCCACGGCGAGAAGCTCACGGGCTTCGCGCTCGCTGATCTGCAGATCGCCGGTGAAGCGGACATCACCGATCCGGTACTGACTACCCTCGTTGACGTTGACCGTGATGAAGATCTGCGACTTGTCGGGGCTAATCGAGACCTGTGTCGATTCGACGTTGAAGTTGACGTAGCCGCGGTCCAGGTAGAAGGAGCGCAGACGCTCAAGGTCGCCGGATAAGGCCTCGCGGGAGTACTCGTCGCGGGAGAACCAGCCGAAGAGGCGCCCGGGGCGATCGTTAAGCTCGAAGACATCGCGCAGGGTGTCATCATCGAAGGCACGGTTGCCGACAAGATTGATCTGGCGAATGCGCGCCACGGCGCCCTCGTTGATCTCCACATCGACCTGCACGCGACCCTCGTCGATCTCGCGCACGCTGGTCTCGATGCTGGCGCTATAGCGGCCCTGCCCCTGGTAGACGCCTTCCAGCTCGCGCTGGATCTCCTCCAAGGTGGAGAGCTGCAGCACCTCACCCTCGGCCAGACCGGCCTGGCGGAGGCCCTGACGAAGCTCTTCATCGCCGATCTGACGATTACCAGTGATAGTCAGTCGGCTGATGGTGGGCCGTTCGACCACCTGGATGATCAGCACGTCGCCGTCGCGGGCGAGTTGGATATCCTCGAACAGGCCGGTAGCGAAGAGGCTGCGAGTCGCCTCGGCCAGTTCACGGTCGTCAACGCGGTCGCGAGCGCTGACAGGAAAAGCATTGAACACCGAGGCCGCGGAGACCCGCTGCAATCCTTCTACTCGAATGTCGGAAACGTCAAAAGGTTCCGCCTGGGCCGTGCTGGCCCCGACGAGCAGCAGTGCCGCCAGTCCGATGGTCTTGATTTTCATGCGGTCGATTCACTCGCGTTGATCTGCCAAACCTGTCCAGACAGGCACCTTATACACTTGTGCGGTTCGCTGACAAGGCGAAGGCCTCGCGCTGGCCACTGAGGCCGACGGCGAGGGGCGCCGATGACAGGCCGAAAGAGGAGGTCCTACGCCAGGGGTGAGGAGCATGACTCCGACCGGGCTGGCCATGGATGGCCAGCACCGGCCCTGCAAGCGTAGCAGGATGCGAGAGCGAAGCAGGGCCGGTCGCGCCCAGGGATGAGTTCACAGCGCCTCCTCGCAGGCCTGTCGGAGGATCAGCCACTCGGGGGCCGCCATCCTCTGTCATGCTGGGCTACCACAGTCGCATTAGATCGAAATAGATCGCCATCAGCATCAGTGTACCCACCAGCGCGAGGCCGATGCGCAAGCCGATCGCCTGGGCCTGCTCGGACACCGGACGGCCGCGCACCACTTCCATGAAGTAGTAGAGCAGGTGCCCGCCATCCAGTACCGGGATCGGCAAGAGGTTGAGTACCCCGAGACTGATGGAAAGATAGGCCAGAAAACTGACGAAGGCCTCCAGCCCGGCCCGGGCTGAATCACCAGAGATCTGCGCGATGGTGATCGGCCCCGAAAGATTGGAGGGCGAGATCAGCCCCACCAGCATCTTGCGAATGGCATCCAGGGTCAGCACGGTCATCTCGCCGGTTCGCGACATGGCCTGCCCCACGGCGGCCACCGGGCCGTAGCGGATCTCTCGGCGATACTCCTCGGGCCACTCCACTGGGGCCACCCCGGCGCCGATGTAGCCGATGCTCACGCCCTCTTCCAGCTCGTTGCGGCCGGGGGTGAGCGACAGTGTCAGCGCCTCACCCTCACGCAGCACCTCGACGGAAAGGGACTCGCCCGGGCTGGCGCGCACGATGTCGACGAAGTGCATCCAGTCATCCACCGGAGTACCGTCCACCGCCTGCACCTCATCGCCGGCCTGTAGGCCCGCGGCGTCGGCTGCCTCGCCGGGTACCACCTGGCCCAGCACCGCCGGGAAGGGCGGGCGCCATGGGGTCACGCCGAGGCTCGGCAATGGCTGAGGCGGATCCTGGCGCACCAGCCAGTTCTCCACCGGCAGCCGATACTCGCGAGGTTCGGCAGTGGCATCGGCACGGGCGTCGACGGACATCTCACCGCTGGCGCCGATGGCCGCCACCAGCTTGAGATTGATCTCCTCCCAGGAACGCACGGACTCGCCCTGCACCGCAACGATCTCCTGACCGGCGGTAAGGCCGCCCTGTTCGGCGGGGGATCCCGACTCGACGCTGCCGATCACCGGCGCCACCGTGGTGGTACCGACCACGAACAGCGCCCAGTAGGCGACAATGGCGAGCAGGAAGTTGGCCAGGGGGCCAGCGGAGACAATGGCAATGCGCTGCCACACCGTCTTGCGGTTGAAGGCCTGGCCAAGCTGATCGTCAGGCACAGGCGCTTCACGCTCGTCCAGCATCTTCACGTAGCCACCCAGCGGTATGGCGGCCACCACGAATTCGGTGCCGTAGCGATCACGGCGCGACCAGATCGGCTTGCCGAAGCCCACGGAAAACCGCAGCACCTTGACGCCGCAGCGCCGTGCCACCCAGAAGTGGCCGTACTCATGGAAGGTGATCAGCAGGCCAAGCACCACGATCACGGCCAGGATATTCTGGATCAGGCCCAAGTCAGTCTCCTCTGGGTATCTTGCAAGGTGGCGATCGAAGTAGGGTCATCGACAACGTGTCAGCCAGTCGCGAGCGGCGCGGCGTGCCTCTGCATCGGCCTCGAGGATCGCCTCCAGCCCGGCAGCGGGCTCTACCGGCCGAGCATCGCGTACCCGAGCCACCAGGTCGGCGATACCGGTGAAGCCGAGGCGCCCCTCCAGGAAGGCCTCCACGGCCACCTCGTTGGCCGCATTGAGAACGGCCGGCGCCGTCCCCCCGGCAGCCATCGCCTCCCGGGCCAGCCGCAGACAAGGAAAGGCGGCTTCGTCCGGGGCCTCGAAGTCAAGCCGCGCCACCTGGAAGAGGTCGAGGGACTCCACCCCTGCCGCAATGCGTTCTGGCCAGGCCAGGCCGTAGGCGATGGGGGTACGCATGTCGGGATTACCCAGCTGGGCGATCACCGAGCCGTCGCTGTAGGCCGCCATGGAGTGAACGACGCTCTGGGGGTGGACGACGACCTGTACCTGGTCGGGCCTGGCATCGAACAGCCAGCAGGCCTCGATCAGCTCCAGCCCCTTGTTCATCAAAGTCGCGCTATCCACCGAGATCTTGCGACCCATGGACCAGTTGGGGTGAGCGCAGGCCTGGTCGGGCAACACCTCCGCCAGGGCTGAGTGCGACCAGCCGCGGAAAGGGCCACCGGACGCGGTCAGCAGCAGCTGGGTGACGCCGTGACGGGCAAGCCCCCCGCGATGCTCCACGGGTAGACACTGGTAGATGGCATTGTGTTCAGAATCGATGGGTAGCAGGGTCGCCCCGCTCTGGGCCACCGCCTCCATGAACAGCGCCCCGGACATCACCAGGGCCTCCTTGTTGGCCAGCAGCACCCGCTTGCCGGCGTGCACCGCGGCGAGCGTGGGCAGCAGCCCCGCGGCACCCACGATGGCCGACATGACCACATCCACGTCGCTGGCCTCTGCCGCTGCTACTAGCGCCGCCTGGCCGCTCTCGACCTGGGTCGCGACGCCGGCCTCGGCCAGGCGCTGGCGAAGCCAGACGGCATCCCGTTCCTCGCCCAGTACCGCCATGGCGGGCCGGTGGGCGAGGCAGAGCGCCAGCAGGGGCTCCCGAGAGCGGTGGGCAGTCAGGGCATGGACCCGATAGCGATCGGGGTGGCGGGCGATCACGTCCAGGGTGCTGGTGCCGATGGAGCCGGTGGCCCCCAGCACGGTGACCGCCTGTCGGCGCTGCTCGCTGATCGCTATGGTCGCCACCTAGAGCACCCCAATCAGCAGCAGAGCAAAGAGCGGCAGCGCCGCGGTGAGGCTGTCGATGCGGTCGAGAACCCCGCCATGGCCCGGCAACAGCTGACTGGAGTCCTTGATACCGCGGTAGCGCTTGAGCATGCTCTCGAGCAGGTCGCCCAGGACCGAGACCAGGGTCACCACCAGGGTCGCCAGCAGCAGCGCCAGCCCGCCGCCGATTCCCAGGTCCTGCCAGGCCGCGAAGAGCACGGCCAGCGCAGCGGTGGCAACCAGCCCTCCCGCCACCCCCTCCCAGCTCTTGCCGGGACTGACCCGCGGCGCCAGCTTGCGGCGGCCGAAGGTGCGGCCGGCAAAGTAGGCACCGATGTCGGCGCACCACACCAGCAGCAGCAAGAAGAGCAGCCAGACCGCACCGGTATCGCGCAGCACATTGAGGCCTACCCAGGCGGGCAGCAGCACCCAGAGCCCCATGGCCAGGCGCCGCGTGGGTGACTGCCATTGGCGGCCCCGTTCTGGATAGTGAACCACCCAGTAAAGGTTGAGCAGCCAGCCGGCAACGCCCAGCCACAGTGGCCAGACCATCAGGGTGGCACCGCTGATCCATAGCATCAGCATGGTGGTGGCCAGCACGCCTACCAGCAGCAGCCGGTGGTCACGCTGGCGAACACCGGCCAGGTTGGTCCACTCCCAGCCGGCCAGCAACACGATGGCCGCGGTGAAGAGGGCGAAGACACCACCGGAAAGGCCGAACAGCCCGGCCAGCATTAGGGGGACCAGCCAGGCCGCGGTAATGATGCGTTGTCTAAGCACCTTGCGCCTCGATCTGTTCGTCGGTCATACCGAAGCGCCGCTGCCGGCGACAATAGTCGTCCAGGGCCTGATCGAACGCCTCGGCATCGAAATCGGGCCACAGCCGTGGCGTGAAGTAAAGCTCGGCGTAAGCCAGCTCCCAGAGCAGGAAGTTGGAGATGCGCTGCTCGCCGCTGGTGCGGATGC
>CAYWBG010000158.1:0-4932 GCA_964456005.1 uncultured Halomonas sp. | reverse complement strand
GTTTCCACAAAGCGCTCTCGGTGAATCACGCCGGCGGCATTGACGCAGGCATAAAGGGATCCGGCCTCGGCGCGAATCTCAGTGAAGGCGGCGGCCAGACTGGAGGGGGCCCTAAGGTCGATCCCGATAAAGCGAGCCTGTGTCGGCCAGGCTACCAACAGCTCTTCGAGTGTGTCCCTGCATACACTCAGGTCGAGCAGCCAGACGCGCCGCCCCTCCTGCAGCAGCCCCTCGGCGATGGCCCGGCCGATTCCTCCTCCTGCGCCGAGTAACGCAACGTCTTGTTTCATCATCGAAGAACGGTTCCTCATTCAGGAAATCGGCATTATAGTGAATTGTGCAATAACCCATCACAATATCCATGCACTGGACACTCAGGGAGTTCCCCATGCCCCAGTTCACTCGCGGCCTGCTGGCCTCCGCCACGGCCATCCTGATCGGCGCCGCGGCCCTCCAGGCCCAGGCCGAGACCCGCGTTACCTACAAGTCCGCTTCGGCGGGGACCGCCTACTACCAGATGGGGGTCGAGCTCTCCGAAGCGATCCGCGCGGGGACCGACGGTGATATCACGCTCACCCTCGAGGAGAGCCAGGGGTCGGTGCAGAACGTCATGGAGGTCATGGCGCGCCAGGGCAACTATGTGTTCACCACGCCGCCGGGCCTGGTGGAGCAGGCGCTGGCCGGGGAGGGCGCCTTTGAAGAGCGCCAGAGCCCGCGTTTCCAGGAGATCCGCGGTCTCTTTCCCATCCCGGCCATCACCATGCACTTCGTGGCGGCCGGCGATGAGGGGGTGATCGGCCTCGAGGATCTCGAGGACAAGCATATCCTGATCGGTCGCGGGACCTTCGGTGCTCGCGAGGCGGAACGCTATCTGGAGATGTTCGACCTGCTGGACAAGGTGCGGGTGGCCAGTGCCAACATCGGTAGCGGCCCCGACGCACTGAAGAACGGCCAGATCGATGCCTTCGTCACCGCCAGCTCCTTCCCCACGCCCAACGTGATCGAGACGGCCGCCAGCATGCCGATCAGCCTGGTCAGCCTCACCGATGAGCAGATCGAGCAGACCGGTGCGGCGCGCCAGACGATCCCGGGAGGCACCTATCCCGGGATCGACCAGGATGTGGAGACCACCTCGCTGCCGGTGATCGCCTATACCACCTCCAGCATGGATGACGACACCGCCTATACCCTGACCAAGACCTTCTGGGAGCGGCGCGATGCCATGGCGGAGGAGACCGCCTGGTGGGGCGGTATCACCCATGACATGGTCGGCAACATCGCCGGGACCCTGCATCCGGGTGCCGCGCGCTACTACGACGAGGCCGGCATCGAGGTCCCAGACGCCCTGCGTTAACGTCCCCCAGGCGCCCTCGGTCTTCCGGGGGCGCCTTGCGTCAGCAAGGTAAGCCGCATGTCCCTGTCCCTATTGTCGTCGTCGGCCGGTGCCGGCGGTGAGACGACGTCACGCCTGCACCCCGCCTGGGTGGTATTGGGTGCCATTTCCGTCATCTTCCATATGGGACTGATCTTCTACGGCCTGACGCCGGCGCTGGTCAGTCGTCCCATCCATATGGCCCTGGCGCTGCCCTGGATCCTGATCCTGGCGGCGCGAACGCCCTTCCAGCGCTGGAGCGGCTGGCTGCTGACCCTGCTGGGCGTGGCCGCCTGCGGCTATATCGCCTTCAACGAAGAGGCGCTGGCGAACCAGTATGGCTTCATCGATACCCACTTCCAGATGGCCGTGGGTGTCTTCCTGATCGGGCTGACCCTGGAAACGGCGCGTCGTGCCATCGGCTGGCCGCTGCCCACGGTGGCACTCTGTGCGCTGCTCTATGGCGTGTTCGGGGCGCAGATCCCCGGTCAGTTCGGGCACCCGGGGATGCCGTTGGAGAGCTTCGTGGGCACCCTGACCCTCTCGGAGGGGGGCCTTTGGGGCTCGCTCACCGGGGTGAGTGTCGGTGTGGTGGCGATCTTCGTGATCTTCGGCGCGGTGCTCAATGCCGGCGAGGCGGGACGCGGCTTCATGAACATGGCCAGCGCCGTGGCGGGGAGGCTGACCGGCGGTGCGGCCAAGGTGTCGGTGATCTCCTCGGCGCTGATGGGGTCGATCTCCGGCTCGGCGTCGGCCAATGTGGCCTCCACCGGGGCCATCACCATTCCCTCCATGGTGCGCCTGGGCTATCCGCGCTCCCTGGCCGGCGGGGTGGAGGCCGTGGCCTCCTCCGGTGGACAGATCATGCCGCCGCTGATGGGCGCCGGCGCCTTCGTGATGGTGGAGCTCACCGGTACGCCCTATACCCAGATCATGGCGGCGGCCATGCTGCCTGCGATCCTCTACTTCGCGACGGTATGGGTCGGCATCAACGCCTATGCCACCCGTCATGACCTGCGCCCCATGGCCGAAGAGGATCGCCCTTCGGGGCGGGAGGTGCTGATCACCTCGCTGTTCTTCGCGGTGCCCTTCGTGATACTGCTCGAACGGATCTTCCTCGGCGGCTATACGCCCCAATACGCGGCCAGCCTGGCTATCTTCGCCGGCCTGGCGCTCCTGTTCTTCGACGTGACGCTGAGCTTCTCGCTGCGCGGCTTTGCCTCACGGCTTGCCGACGCGCTGGTCACCGCCGGTCGTCAGGTGGCGTTGATCGGGTCGATCATCATCTGCGCCTCCCTGGTGATCGGGGTGCTCTCCCTTACCGGGCTCGGGGTCAAGATCACCTCGGGTATCCTCTCGCTCTCCAACGAGATGCTCTGGCCGGCGCTGCTGCTCACCGCGCTGGCCTGTCTGATCCTGGGCATGGAGGTGCCGACCACCGCCGCCTATGTGATCTGCGTGTCGGTGGCCGGCCCCGCGCTGATCGCGCTGGGGCTCGAGCCGCTGCTGGCTCACCTCTTCGTGTTCTGGTTTGCGCTGCTCTCCACCATCACGCCCCCGGTGTGCGGCGGGGTCTTCATCGCCGCCGGCATGGTGGGGGAGAACTGGCTGAAGGTGGCGCTCAAGGCCATGGCGCTGGGCATTGGCCTCTACATCATCCCTTTGGCCATGGTGGCCAACCCGGATGTGATACGCCTGGCTTTTGACCCGGTGGGCGCGGTCTTCGATGCGTTGAAGATCGCGCTCGGCCTGGCGGGTATCTCCTACGGAGTGATTGCACGCCGGGCGTTCTGGCTGCGAGCGGTGCTGGTCGTGGCGGGAGCGCTGGTTATCTTTCTACTGTAGACAGGACGGTTCGAGGAGAATGCGATGATCGTTGCCACGCTGGGCCCCGAGGGCAACAACCACGTGCTGGTGCTTGGCCGCTACCTCAAGGATCGCGACCTGGCCGACGCCGAGATGCGGCTCTACGATGACTTTCCGGCCGCCTTCACGGCGCTGCTGGCGGGTGAGGTGGACCGGGTGCTGCAGTGCACCGCCCACTTCAGCCACGCCGACTGCGTGGGCCGCACCATGCATCGCGCCTTCCCGGTGGATGTCTTCGTGGCCGGCAGCCACCCCCTGGTGCTGGTAGCGCGCCGCGACATCCCCACGCCGCGCCAGGTGGCGCGCCAGCCGGCGACGCGCTACTACACCGACCTCTCGGGCTTCGCCGAGGAGATCGATGTGCCCACCACCGTGGGGGTGGCCGAGGGGCTGCGGGAAGGCCGCTTCGAGGCGGGCATTTGCGCCCGTCACACCCTGGACGCTCACCCGGACACACTGCGCCTGGTCGAAGACCTGGGGCCGGCGCTGGATGTCTGGGTGCTCTACGGCACCCGCCCGCTGCCGGATGAGCATCCGCTGGTGCTGTAACCAGGCCGATCAAGGGTGCGTTTGGCCTGTGAAGCCCGAGAGCAGTGGGCCTACTCGGCCTGCTCAAGCGCGGCCAGGGCCTGATGGCCGAAGTCGATGATCTCGCGGTAGTGCCGGTGGGCGATCACGCTCTTCACGATGTCGGGGTCGACATCCAGATAGTCGTGGATGAGCACGTTGCGCAGGCCGATAACCTTGCGCCAGGGGACTGTGTGATCCACCTTTCCGGCATCCTGAAGTCGTTCGAAGCCGGTGGCGGCGTCTCGGCATGCCACCCCGGTTTCGTGACGTGCCCAGTGTTTGGCCAGCCCGATGCAGGCCTCGATAAGAAGCTGCAGTGATCGCTCGGCAGCATGACGCTCGATGCGGCTCCAGGGACGCTGTTCCAACAGGGTGCCGAGTTCGGCAAGGTCCTGCTCGCACTCTTCGAGATGTTGCCGCTGGGCATTGATATAGGCGCTTGGCTGGCGGTCAGGCATGGATTCCCTCCGGGTGCAGATAGTCGATTTCCCAGCGCGACAGGATGCGGGATTCCTGACGCATGCGAGCCTCCCTGTCGAGGTCGGCCAGAAGCACGCCCTGACTGAGAATGCTCCAGCCTAGCGGGACCGGAGCGATAGCCAGGTCCACCACGCTCAACATCGTGTCCTTCAGCCCCAGTTCATGCTGCCACTCCTGTGCAAGCAGCTCTGGGCGCAGGCGCCGTTCCAGTGGATCAGTCATCCAGCCGGTGAAAGCCACGGCCAGGTCAAAATCGCTTTCTGAGTGGTGGTCGCCGCGAGCCCGCGAGCCATAAAGCCACACTGCAGCGAGGTCATCACGGCACCGGGCCAGGGAGGCGATTGCCCTCAGCGTTTCATGCTGCGAGGGGCTCTCGTTATCGAGCCCGCTGCCGGTCGGGCCTTGACGGGCGGTGGTAGATGGCATGGCCAGTCTCTCCTGCTCGGATATGAGGCATCTTCCCGCCTGTCCTCTCGTATCGCAAGAGCTGGGCGCCCCGGGTCTGGCCTGACGGCCAGGCGCGTGCAAGAATCCCGCGTTCGACTGGATAGAGGCCTGCCCGTGCGACGGGGTGGCCGCAAGGAAAAGAAGAGGACACCATGCCCGAGTATCGTTCCCGCACCACCACCGCCGGCCGCAACATG
>CAYWBG010000157.1:0-4991 GCA_964456005.1 uncultured Halomonas sp. | reverse complement strand
CGCTCGGCGCTCGGCGCTCGGCGCTCGGCGCTCGGCGCTCGGCGCTCGGCGCTACAACAAGAAAAACCGCCCATACACCGCCATCAGCGGTTCGCCACCCAGCAGGGCGATCCAGCCGGCCATGGCCAGGTAGGGGCCGAAGGGCATGGGCGCGCCGCGCAGCCGCGGGATGGCCAGCTGCACCAGAATGCCGACGATGGCGCCCACCCCGGCGGAGAGGATCAGCAGCAGGGGCAGGTATTGCCAGCCCAGCCAGGCGCCCAGGGCGGCCAGCAGCTTGAAGTCGCCGTAGCCCATGCCCTCCTTGCCGGTGACCAGCTTGAACAGCCAGTAGAAGCTCCACAGCGCCAGATACCCCGCCATGGCGCCGACCACCGCGCTGGGCAGCAGCAGCGGCTGGAACAGCAGCTGATAGAGCAGCCCCGCCCAGAGCAGCGGCAGGGTGAGCAGGTCCGGCAGCAGCTGGGTGCGCAGGTCGATCACCGCCATGGCCAGCAGCGCCAGGCACGCCCCCAGCACGAAGAGCCCCTGCCAGCTGGGCCCGTAGAGCGCCACCACGGCGAGCGTGAGCGCGCCGCCGGCCAGCTCCACCAGCGGGTACTGGGGGCTGATGGGCGCCTCGCAGGTGGCGCAGCGCCCCCGGCGCTTGAACCAGCCGATCACCGGGAGATTGTCGTGCCAGGCGATGGGCGCCTCGCAGCTGGGGCAGAGCGAGGGCGGCGTCATCAGGTTGAAGCGGGGCCGCTCCTCCTCGGGCAGCTCCAGCGCCTCGCGGGCCTCGGCCCGCCAGCCCAGCATCAGCATCACCGGCAGGCGCACGATCACCACGTTGAGGAAGCTGCCCAGGCAGAGGCCGATCACCGCCGCCAGGGGCCAGAGCAGGGGGGGGGGGAGGTCTAGCAAAGCGTCGTCCTTGATGAGTGAATGTTTGTCTCGTTGGCTGCCACCGACGCCTGTTCCATCTGGTGGGAGCCGCCCTCTGCGGACAGGTCGTCGTCTCGATGAATGGCCGAGGCCACACAATCTGCCAGTCACACCGCCGGGCACCTTCGGCGCCAATCGCCCGGGGGACCCGGGCTCCCACTAGGAGAATCAAGCCTCGACAACGCGCTTCAGATCACCGAGCCCAGCTCGAAGATCGGCAGGTACATGGAGATCACCAGGCCACCGACCAGCACGCCGAGCACCACGATGATGAAGGGCTCCAGCAGCGAGGTGAGGGTATCGACCATGTTGTCGACCTCCTCCTCGTAGTAGTCGGCCACCCGGTTGAGCATGGCGTCCAGGGAGCCGGCCTCCTCGCCGATGCCCACCATCTGTATCGCCAGGGCCGGAAACTGCTCGGTCAAGCGCATGGCGAAGGCGAGCTGCTGGCCGGTGGCCACGTCGTCGCGGACCTGCACCACTGCGCGCTCGTAGACCTTGTTGCCGGTGGCACCGCCGGCGGTGTCCAGCGCCTCCACCAGGGGCACCCCGGCGCCGAAGGTGGTGGCGAGCGTGCGTGAATAGCGCGCCACGGCGGATTTATCCAGGATCTGGCCGATGACGGGGATCTTCAACGACCAGGCGTGCATGCGGTAGGCGAAGGACTCGGACTTCTTCATGCCGGTGCGGATGAAGAAGATGAAGGCCACCAGGGCCAGCACGAACCACCACCAGTAGGCCTGGGCGAACTCGGACATGGCGATGGTCATGCGCGTCATGGCGGGAAGTTCGGCACCGAAGCCCTGGAAGAGGCTCTCGAACTGCGGCACCACCTTGATCAGCAGCAGGGCGGTCACGCCGATGCCCACGGCGATGACCGCCGCCGGGTACCAGAGCGCCTTCTTCACGCGCCCCTTGAGCAGCTCGACCTTCTCCTTGTAGGTGGCCACCCGCTCGAGCATGCGGTCCAGGGAGCCGGACTGCTCGCCGGCCTCCACCAGGTTGGCGAACAGCCGGTCGAAGTGCTGGGGGTGGCGCTTCAAGGCATCGGAGAAGGTGGCGCCCGCCGCCACGTCGTTCATCAGCTCCTGCACCAGGGCGCTCATGGCGGGCTTCTTGAGACTCTCCGCCACCACCTGGAAGGCTTGCAGCACGGGCACCCCGGCGCGGATCATGGTGGCCATCTGGCGGGCGAAGAGCATGATGTCCTTGGGCTTGATCTTGCCCATGCCACCGCCGAAGCCGCCCTTGCGCCTGACGCTCTTGACGATGATGTTCTGGCCGCCGAGGATGCGCTCCACCTCGCCCTTCTGGGCGGCGATGATCTCGCCCCCCACCTTGCGCCCGCCCGGCCCCTTGCCGCTCCAGTTCCAGCGGTAGAGCTTGGTCTTCTGGTGACCGCGAAGTTTCCGTGCTGTGGCCATGGTGACCCTCCCTGTTCCCTGTTCGATCAGCGCTTGGCGCCAGTTGTCAGTCGTTATGCAGTCTTGCCCCTCGTTCCTCGCTCCTCGCCCCTGATCAATCCTTCGTCACCCGGTTGACCTCGGTCAGGCTGGTCACGCCCTGCATGGCCTTGAGCAGGCCGCTGCGGCGCAGGTCCGGGTGGCCCTCCTCACGGGCCAGGGCATCGAAGTCCATGGAGTTGCCCTGCTTCATGATCAGGCTGCTCATGGCCTCGGAAATGGGCACCACCTCGTAGATGCCCACCCGCCCCTTGAAGCCCTTGGTGCAGTGCTTGCAGCCCACCGGCTCGAAGATGGTGGCCTGGGCGACCTCCTCCTCGGTGTAGCCCTGTGCCAGCAGCACCTCGTGGGGAATCTCCGCCGGCTGCTTGCAGCGCTTGCAGAGCTTGCGCGCCAGGCGCTGGGCGATAATCAGGCTCACGGAGCTTGCGATATTGAAGGGCTCGACGCCCATGTTGGCCAGGCGGGTGAGGGTCTCCGCCGCGGAGTTGGTGTGCACCGTGGAGAGCACCAGGTGGCCGGTCTGGGAGGCCTTCACCGCGATCTCGGCGGTCTCCAGGTCGCGGATCTCGCCCACCATCACCACGTCCGGGTCCTGGCGCAGGAAGGCGCGCAGGGCGCTGGCGAAGTCCAGGCCGATCTTGGGCAGCACGTTCACCTGGTTGACCCCGGGCACCTTGATCTCCACCGGGTCCTCGGCGGTGCAGATGTTGCTCTCGATCTGGTTGAGGATGTTGATCCCGGTGTAGAGGGTCACCGTCTTGCCGCTGCCGGTGGGGCCGGTGACCAGTATCATGCCCTGGGGCTGGTCGAGCACCGTCTCGTACATCGCCTTCTGCTCAGGGGTAAACCCCAGCTGCTCGATGCCCAGCTGCGCCGAGGTGGGGTCGAGGATGCGCAGCACCACCTTCTCGCCGTAGACGGTGGGTAGCGAGTTGACGCGAAAGTCGATGGAGCGGGTGCGCGAGAGCTTGAGCTTGATGGCGCCGTCCTGGGGCAGGCGCCGCTCGGAGATGTCGAGGCGCGACATCACCTTGAGGCGCGCCGAGATGCGCGTGCGCATGGCGAAGGGCGGGTGAGCCACGTCGTGGAGGATGCCGTCGATGCGAAAGCGCACCCGGTAGCTGGTCTCGTAGGGCTCGAAGTGGATGTCCGAGGCGCCGCGGTGGATGGCGTCGAGCAGGATCTTGTTGACGAACTTGATGATCGGCGCATCTTCGCTGGCCGCACTCGTCTCGGCCTGGAGGTCCACCTCGCCCTCGTTTTCCTCGCCGTAGCCCAGCTCGCCGATGGCGTCGTCCACCCCCTTGAGCTCGTCGAGCATGCTCTTCTCGCTGCGGGCCAGGTAGCTCTCCAGTACCGGGCCGAGCTGGTCCACTGGGGCCAGCACCCCCTCCGGGGTCAAGCCGGTGGCGAACTGCAGCTCGTCGAGCAGGGCCAGCGTGGAGGGGTAGGGCACCGCCACGGTGAGGCGGTGGTTATGCTGCACCAGGGGCAGCACCTTCAGCCGGCGCAGGATCTTCTCGGGGAAGGCGTCGGCCTTGGGCAGCGTCTCGGGGCGGATGGCGTCCAGGTCGATGATGGGTAGGCCGTACTCCCAGGCCGCCGAGAGCGTGGCGGGGCGTGCCGAGACCAGGCCGGAGTCGATCACGTGCTCCAGCAGCGATAGCTCAGCCTCCTTGGCCTCTAGCTCGGCCCGCACCGCCGCCGCCTCGGAGATCCGTCCGTCCTGCACCAGCCGGCGGGCCAGCCCGCGCAGATCGGTGTGGCCGCCCAGGCGGGTGCTCCTCATCGCCGAACTGTGTGTCGTTTCCTGATGCGTCGGTGGGGTGCGGTAGTCGTTCATGGCGTCTCGCGGCTGTTGTGCAAACCTTGCATCGGTGCAGGCACGATCCTCGGCAGCGGATCCTTCAGGAGCTGTCGTAAATACCCCACCATTCTAGCCTCACCCGGCGGCCTGCGCCCAGCGCCATACCTCGCGGGTTCAACCTTTGTGGGGGCGAGTCTCACCCGGGCAAGCCGAATTTTCACCTTTTAAGGGTTTTTCCTTGCAAGGTTGCGAAGCGTAACTTAATGTAAGCATAGGGTTTCGCAGGGCAGGGCGAGGCCCAGTAAGAAAGGGTATCGGTAGGCTAACGGCCCGAAGCCACTTGTGGGAGCCCGGCTCTGCCGGGCGATGCGGTGTTGGAAACCTATGTTGTAACCACCAAAGCTGGCCTTGCGGAGACTGGTGGGAGCCCGGCTCCGCCTGGCGAAGGAGGTGTTGGAAACCTATCCGGCCAGCACCAACCTCGATGCCGAAACCCATTGCCCGATAAATCGGGCTCCCACCAGTAGTTTCAAGCGTCAGTGGCTTGGTTGATACCTCACCAGTCGCTGCTTGCTCCAGTGGCCTGGAAAGGCAGCCCGCTATTCGGGGACAACCCCCCATTTCCCCTGGTAGTTTCCTGCGACAGTGGCCTGAAAGGTGACCGACCTGGCGGAGGCGAGTGGTGTTTGGCGAGTGGCGCTGAGATAAGTGGTGGCTATCCTCTCGTCTCAGCCCAGCGCTTCACCCGAGCGCTTCATCCGACCTCGTGTTCCCGGTGCGGGAAGGCTTCCCGA
>CAYWBG010000156.1:0-5005 GCA_964456005.1 uncultured Halomonas sp. | reverse complement strand
AGATCAAGCGCGAGACCAACGACGACCTGCGCCAGAAGTTCATCGACCAGACCGCATCGCAGATCGAATTCCTGGGGCTCGAGCATCCCGATAAGGAGCTCAAGTGGAACGAAGAGCGGGGCCACTACGACAGCGGGGAGATCGACTGGGAAGAGTTCCACAACGTGATTGCCGGGAATGGTCACTGTAACCGTCAACGCCTGGAGCATCACATCAAGGCCCATGAAGAAGGCGCCTGGGTACGTGAAGCACTGGTTGCCTACAATGCCAAAAAACAGGCCAAGAAAGCCGAAGCCGCCTAAGGAGGCACCGCCATGCAAGACAACGCCCTGGAACTCTTCGAAGTCTTTATCCGCTCCAAGCGTGGCCTCGATCACAAGCATGTAGGCAGCCTGCATTCCGAGGACCATGAGCAGGCGCTGGAGTATGCCCGAGATGTCTATACCCGGCGCAGTGAAGGAGTGAGCATCTGGGTGGTAAAATCAAACGATATCTGCGCCTCTCAAGAGGACGATGCGGAAGACTTCTTCGATCCCAACGATGACAAACCGTATCGGCACGCGACTTATTACGTCCTTCCCGATGCCGTTAACAACATGTAGCTGCTCAGGAGAAAGCGTAATGAGTGACACCATCAAGGATGCCACCCTCGAGTATGCGGTTCGTCTGGGTGACGACGCTAACGTCTTGGGTCACCGAATCTCTGAATGGGTAAGCCGTGGCCCTTTCCTGGAGGAGGATATCGCCTACGCCAACGTGGCACTGGACTACATTGGGCGTGCCCGCATGTTCTACGGCTACGCGGCAGAGCTAGCCAATGATGGGCGCACGGAAGACGATTTTGCCTACATGCGCGACGATCGTCAGTACCACAACCTGCTACTGATGGAGTTGCCAAAGGAAGATTTTGCCTACTCCCAGGTACGTCAGCTGTTGATAGATATCTATTACAGCCTGTTTCTTCCGGAACTCGCCCAGTCCAAGGACGATACCTTGGCGGCCATCGCCGCCAAGTCGATCAAGGAAACCCGATACCATCTACGTCGTAGCCACGACTGGGTGCTGCGTCTCGGGGACGGCACCGAAGAAAGTCATCTTCGTACTCAACGCGCGGTGGATAGCCTGTGGGGTTATACCCACGAGATGTTCGAGATGGACGATACCGAGCAGCTATTAGCCGAGAATGGTATTGGCGTCGATGTCACTAAGTTACGTGAAGAGTGGCTTCGAAAGGTCAGCATCATTTTCAAGGAAGCGACCCTAACCGTACCTGAAGATGGCTGGGCAGTGCGCGGTGGCCGCATCGGCTATCACACCGAAAACCTGGGCCACCTGCTGACGGAAATGCAGTTTGTCCACCGCTCCTACCCTGGCTGCCAGTGGTAACCGAGTAATGGGTGCCCGATTATGAGTGCAATTCCATTAATGCCGGAGGAACACTATCACCGGCTACAACAGCGTGACTCGTCTGAGGTCAAGGAGCTCTGGGATCTCCTCGATGAGGTCAAGGATCCTGAAATACCGGTACTTAGCATCTGGGACCTCGGGATATTGCGCAACATTGAGCGCCAGGGTGACCACATTGTCGTCACGATCACCCCGACCTATTCCGGCTGCCCGGCAATGGACACCATTACCGAAGACGTGAAGGCCGCTCTGACCGCCAAAGGCTATCATAGCCACGAAGTCAAAATGCAGCTATCACCGGCCTGGAGTTCCGAGTGGATGTCACCGGAGGGACGTCGTAAATTACGCAACTATGGCGTCGCCCCACCGGAAGATGCCGATGCGACAGAAGACGGCTTGACGCCCGACGCTCATGCACTGTGTCCGCACTGCGGTTCGAGTGATACACGACTCCTCAGCGAATTCGGCTCCACTGCCTGCAAGGCCCTGTTTCAGTGCCAAGCATGCAAGGAGACCTTCGACTATTTCAAGAAAATATAGGCTACGTGATGTCTGACACGAACTTCTATACGTTGAGAATCGCCGACGTCCAGCCGGAGACAGATACCGCCGTCTGTGTGACCTTTGATGTCCCGGAAGAATTGAAGGATAAATTCGACTTCATCCAGGGCCAGTTCTTGACACTGCGTACCAATATCGACGGTGAGGAAGTCCGCCGCTCCTACTCGATCTGCTCCGGCATTAATGACGGCCACATGCGTGTTGGCATCAAGCGCGTCAAGGGTGGACGCTTCTCCAACTACGCCAATGACAATTTCAAGCGTGGTATGGAGATCGACGTCATGCCGCCACAGGGCAGCTTCTATACGAAGCTCGATCCCGAAAATGCCAAAAGCTACATGTGTATTGCTGCAGGCTCTGGCATCACACCGACACTGTCAATCATCAAGTCAGTACTCGATGTCGAGCCGGAAAGCAAGGTCACGCTGATCTACGGCAACCGCAGAACCAATTCCGTCATGTTCAAGGATGAACTTAGCTTCGTCAAAAACCGCTATATGGATCGTTTCCAGTGGATTAACATCATGGACTACGAAGACCAGGGGGCGGACATCCTCAACGGAATCATAGACAACAAGAAAGGGTATGCGCTGCAAAAAAGCGGCCTTATCGATATCAAGAATACCGATGAGGCGTTTATCTGCGGCCCTGAAGCCATGATGGCTGAGGTCTCGCATGGCTTCCGCCTCGAAGGCCTGAGCAACGAGCAGATCCATTACGAACTTTTCGCAAACTCTGCGGCAGATTCCGAAAAGATGCTTGCCAAGGCACAGCAGCGCATCGAAGAGTATGGCGAAGAGAAGACCAGCAAGGTAACCGTGGTCGCGGATGGCCGCTCGGTGATGTTCGATCTGGCCACAGTAGGCGAGAATATTCTCGACGCTGGAATTGCCAATGGCATGGATCTCCCCTACTCCTGTAAAGCTGGCGTTTGTTCCACCTGCAAGTGCAAGCTGGTGGTAGGAGAAGTGGATATGGACGTGACCCACGGACTCGAGAAACATGAAATCGACGCAGGCTATGTACTGAGTTGCCAGGCTCACCCCCTTTCCAATGAAGTGACCCTCGATTTCGATCAGCGTTGATCACTTAAACAGAGATCTTCGCACTGACAAGGCCACTGCTTGCCACGCTGCACTCGTGAGCCGTGTCATCGGTTTCGATGCACGCTTCTCGTCTCGCTCTGGCCACAGTGGCTTTTCGGCATGAGTCATCCGATCAAATCTTTCACTGTGAGAACGCATAATGCCAGTCCTTCAGAGTTACATTGCTGGCCAGTGGCTGGGTAAAACCCCTGCCAAGGCCCTGCCAAGCGCCATCAACGGCGACACCATTGCTCATACCCACGAGGAAAGCATCGATTTTGCACAAGCCGTCGAATACGGCCGCAACACCGGTGTGAAGAGCTTGCTGGCGCTGGACTTCCAGCAGCGTGCGGCCATTCTCAAAGAGCTCGCTATTTATATCCAGGGGCGCAAGGAAGAGCTGTATGCCATTTCCCATCATACCGGCTGCACCCGGGGGGATTCGGGGATCGACATCGATGGCGGCTTCGGCACCCTGTTCACCTACGCCTCCACCGGTCGCAAGGAACTACCCTCCGGCAACGTGGCCCACGAAGGCCCAGTGACTCAACTAGGCAAGAACAACCACTTCAACGGCACACACATTCTGGTGCCCCGCCGTGGCGTTTGCGTTCACATCAATGCCTTCAACTTTCCCATCTGGGGCATGTTGGAGAAATTCGCTCCCGCCTTCCTGGCGGGCATGCCCTGCATCGTGAAGCCTGCCACTGCGACCAGCTACGTAACAGAAGCCGCGGTTCGCGTCATCAACGACTCCGGCCTGCTGCCCGAGGGTGCCCTGCAGCTTATCATCGGTGGCACCGGTGACCTGCTGGACCGCCTGGAAGAACAGGACTTTGTCACCTTCACCGGTTCGGCCGACACCGCCCGGAAGCTGAAAGGCCATCCCAACATCATGGCCCGAAGCATCCCCTTCAACGCCGAAGCGGACTCGCTCAATAGCGCCATCCTGGCCCCGGATGTCAGCCCTGAAGACGAGGAATTCGGGATCTTCGCCAAGGAGGTGGTCAAGGAAATGACCGCCAAGGCCGGCCAGAAATGTACCGCGATTCGCCGAGTCCTGGTGCCGGCCGAACATCTGGACGCACTGGCAGACACCATCAAGGGCCGGCTATCGAAAATTGTCGCGGGTGATCCGAAAGAGGAAGGCGTGCGCATGGGCGCCCTCTCGTCCAGCGATCAGCTTCGGGACGTTAACGAAGCCATCGACCGACTGCTGGAAAGCAGTGAATGCGTCTTCGGCAAGGATGGCAGCTTCAAGCCCGTGGGCCAGGGCGTCGAAAACGGTGCCTTCATTTCCCCGCACTTGTTGATCAGCCATAATCCGCTACAAGACGGTGGTGCCCATGACCTCGAGGCCTTCGGCCCTGTCGCCACACTGATGCCCTACAACGGCATTGAGGAGGCCCTGACCTTAGCCGCCAAGGGCAAGGGCAGCCTCGTGACCACCCTAACCACCCGGGACCCCGCCATCGCCGCGCAAATGATACCGGTACTGGCCGCCCAGCACGGCCGCCTGCAGATCCTGGACGCGGAAGCCTCCAAGGAGTCCACCGGCCACGGCTCCCCGCTGCCTATGCTCAAGCATGGCGGCCCGGGTCGTGCCGGCGGCGGCGAAGAGTTGGGGGGCATCCGGGCGGTTCACCACTATCTACAGCGCACCGCTATCCAGGGCTCCCCGACCATGGTGGCCGCGGTCACCCGCGAATACGTCCGTGGCGCCAAGGTCATAGAGAATGACGTTCACCCCTTCCGTCGCCACTTCGACGACCTGCAGGTGGGCGAATCCCTGCTGACTCACCGTCGCACCGTCACCGAGGCGGATATCGTCAACTTCGGTTGCCTCTCCGGCGATCACTTTTATATGCACTTCGACGATATCGCCGCTCGCAAGACCCAGTTCGGCCAGCGCATTGCCCACGGCTACTTCGTGCTGTCCGCGGCTGCCGGCC
>CAYWBG010000155.1:0-5010 GCA_964456005.1 uncultured Halomonas sp. | reverse complement strand
ACCCTGTATCGCGACGGCGATGGTCTGGAGCGGATCCAGGGCGTGCCCAGCCGCGAGCTCATGATCGACGCCATGGGCGGCGAGGCTCCCTGAGCCGCTGACCCGCCTTACCGGTCGGCCCAACACCCGCCCCGCCCCTCTTATCGAAGTAAGTAAAGCTTCTTTTTGATGTATGATGAAGGGATATGTTCACTGCACCCTGGAGGTGCCCATGAGTGATGTCATTGATCGTGAGGCAGCGACTGAGAACGACTTCATGGCAAAGCTGAGCCTGCCGAAAGAGATCTTCAGCGATCGGGTCGCCTTCATCCGGCAGGTGCGTCAGGGGATCTCAGGGCGCGTTGTGGTGGAGGCTATCGAAGCCTTCGGCGGTGACCGTGAGCTGTTCGTGCGGTTGCTGGAAACCACCTCGGGGAACCTGCACCGCTACTACAAGCGTGCCGCGTTGGGTCGCACGGAAAGCGAAGAGGTGCTCGACGCCCTGGACGTGCTTCGCTACGCCATGGAGGTATTCGATGATGCCGCGATCGCGCGGGAGTGGATGCACTGCGAGGTACCGGCGCTGTCGGGGTCTCGCCCCGCGGATTTGCTCGACACCTTCCGGGGACGTAAGTGGGTACGCGATGTGCTGGGGAAGATCGAGTACGGGGAGTTCTCGTGAATGAGACTATATCGAATCGTCCCCAGGAAGTACCTGGAGAACTACAGTGGCAAGGGCAAAAGCCATGAGAACGGCGCTCGCTGGAACCTGCCAGGCGAGTCTGTGCTGTACTTCGGCACGTCCGCATCGGTGGCCATGCTGGAGATGGGGAACTACATACCCAAGCCCAAGATGGTGCCCAAGAGCTACGCCCTGGGCGTATACGAGACCAGAAGCACTGCCATCGAGACCCTTGCGCTGGGCGACCTGCCCGAGGGGTGGGATGGGTTTCCCTACCCCTCGGGCACTCAAGCCATCGGTTCCGACTTCCTGGCCGGGAACCGGAACCTCATTCTCCTGGTGCCCAGCTGCGCAGCGGGAGGTCTCGACCACATCGCGGTGGTGAACCCCAACCACACCGACATCGAAACCCTCCGGCTCGTTGACTCCAAGGCCAGGATCTATAACCCGAGACTGTTTACCAGCGGGTTGACCAACGAGCGCCGCTAGCCTTCCTGCCAACGCAGCGCCTTGCTGCCTCTGGTGGGAGCCACGCTATGCTGGCGGCCCGACGTCTCGGCGAAGGACCCTTTGTCGTCGCCCCCTGTACAGGCTGTTCAATCGGGGCAGTTCAACGACCCGGCTCGACCGGAAAGGTCAGACGGGCCTCCAGGCCGTCCCCCTCGGGGCTGGAAAAATCCAGCCGGCCGGCGAAGCGCTCGGCGATGGCCATCACGATGGCCAGTCCCAGGCCGCTGCCGCGCTGCTTGCTGGCTCGCCAGAAGCGCTGCGACATCTGAGCGAGGGCCTTGGCATCGACGCCGGCGCCCCGGTCACGCACCCGCAGGGTGAGTTCGCCGGCGGCCTCGTCCAGGTCGGCGGCCAGGGTCACCGGGCCGGCTTCGTCGCCGTGGCGCAGGGCGTTGTCGACCAGATTGCGCAGGGCGGTGACGGCCAACTCCCTGGGCAGCGCCAGCTCGACTTCCGGCCAGGCCTCGGGCAGCCGGAAGCGCGAGGGCTCGACCCCGGTATCGCGCAGCGCCAGCTCGACCACATCGGCCACCCGGCTGCCCTCGCCGTCCTCGAACTGCGCGCGTCCCTCCACCCTTGCCAACATCAGCAGCTGGTCGAGGATGCGCGCGAGCCGTCCCACTCCCTCCTCAGCGTAGGCCAGCGACTGGCGGGCTGCGTCCCCTTCCACACGACGCGCCACCTGCAGGTGGGTCTTGATGGCGGTGAGCGGTGTCTTCAATTCGTGGGCAGCGTCGTTGGTGAAGCGCTGCTCGCGCACGATGGTCTGCTGGATGCGTGCCAGCAGGCCGTTGAGCGTCTCGATCAGCGGGCGCAGCTCCACCGGCACCCCGCCGGTGGCTACCGGCGCCAGGGCGTCCGGATGGCGACGCGCCAGGGAATCCCGCAGGCGGGAGAGCGGCACCAGGCCGCGGATGACCCCCAGCCACAGCGCCGCCATGCTCCCCAGCAGCGCCACGCCGAAGGGCACCACGGCCACCTTGAAGACATCGGCGAGCAGCTGGTTACGCTCGTCCATGCGGTCGGCGGTGGTGATGGTCAGCCCGCCGCGCTCGTAGGTGAAGACCCGCCAGGTAACACCGCCCTCCTCGCGGTAGGCATGGCCGCGCTCCCCTGGCGCCAGGATCGTCTCCAGGTCGCTGTGGGTGCGCGCCATGATCTCGCCGCGGGGCGAATGCACCTGGCAGGCCAGCCCCTCAATCGGGGGAATCGACAAAGCGCGGCGGTCGGCCTGGAGCCATGCCGCCTCGGGCAACTGCGCCATCAGCCCCGCCACCATGCGCGCCGACTGAGCCAGGCGCTGGTCCAGGGTGGCCACGAACTGCTCCTCCAGGTCGCGCATCAGCCAGGCGGCGGCCAGCCCCCAGAGCAGGGCCAGGGTCAGCCCCAGGGTCAGCAGCAGCCGTGTGCGCAGGCTCAAGTCGCCCTCCCCCTGTCGGAGGGCGCTACCGCCGCGGGCTTGCCGAGCCGATAGCCCAGCCCGCGCACCGTCTCGATCACCCGGCGGCCGAGCTTGCGGCGCAGGTGGTGGATATGCACGTTCAGCGCGTTGCTCTCCACCTCGTCGTTCATGCCGTAGAGGCTGTCCTTGAGCTGGTCGGAGGAGAGCACGCTGCGCGGCGCCTGCAGGAAGGTCTCCAGCAGCACCAGTTCGCGGCGTGACAGTGCCACCGGTCGCCCGGCCAGGGTCACCTCACGGGCGACGGGATCGAGGCAGAGCTCGCCGTGCTCGATCAGCGAACGCGAACGCCCGGCGGCCCGGCGCAGCAGCGCCTGGAGGCGGGCCACCAGTTCGTCCAGGTCGAAGGGCTTGACGAGGTAGTCATCCGCGCCGCCCTGCAATCCCTCGATCCGGTCGTGTACCGCATCGCGGGCGGTCAACACCAGCACCGGGGTGGCCACCCCGGCGTCGCGCCACGCCTCGAGCAGCTCGAGCCCATCGCCGTCGGGCAGGCCCCGGTCGAGGATCACTACGTCGCTGGCAACCGCCGCCAGGGCGCCACGCGCCTCGGCGATCGTCGCCACCTGGTCGACCACGAAGTCGTGGACGGCAAGCCCGGCCTGGATGCCTGAGGCCACCAGGGCGTCATCCTCGATCAGCAATACGTGCATAGGCACTCCTCTTTATATGGCGCAGACGCGAACGCCCCCACCGGCAAGACCGGCGGGGACGCAAGGGGTGCAAAGCGCACCGCGAAGGGGCAGGTTCAGCCCCGTGAAGGAATCATCCGGGCCAGGAACCAGCCGGCCACCATGGCCACCAGCATGGCCGCCAGCGGCATGGTGAGCCCGGCGATGGAGGCGAAGGCCGGCCCCGGGCAGTAGCCGGAGAGCCCCCAGCCGATGCCGAACAGTGCCGCCCCGCCGATCAGGCGGGCGTCGAGGTCCTGGCGGGTGGGCAGCTGGAAGGCGTTGCCGCAGAGCGGTGCCTTGCGACGCAGCACCAGCCGGTAGCCGATGAAAGTGGTCACCACGGCGCCGCCGAGCACGAATATCAGGGTCGGGTCCCAGGCGCCGAACAGGTCCAGGAAGCCCAGCACCCGGGCCGGGTCGGTCATGCCGGAGATACCCAGCCCCAGGCCAAACAGCAGGCCGGCGATATAGCCCATGATCGGTTTCAAGGTGTCAGTCTTCATGCGCCACCTCCGATCACATGCCGCACCACGTAGACGGTCACGATGGCCGTCACCAGGAAGGTCACGGTCGCCACCAGGGAACGCGACGATAGCCGCGACAGGCCGCAGACGCCGTGGCCGCTGGTACAGCCGCTGCCCAGGCCGGTGCCCACGCCCACCAGCAGGCCGGCGAGGAGCATCAGCGCCACGCCCCCGGCGGGAGCGCCGATCACCGCGCCCGTCACATCGACGCCGCTGCCGGCGACGTTGCCCAGCCCACCGCCGAGCAGCATCAGCACGATGGGGCCGCTGATCAACCCCAGCAGGAAGGTGACGCGCCAGGCGCTGTCGCCCTTGGGTCGCAGGGTGATCAGGTTGCCGATGATCCCGCTGATGCCGGCGATGCGGCCCAGGGAGGCCATCAGCCAGGTGGCGGACAGGCCGATCAGAATACCGCCGGCCAGCCCTTGCAGGGTTGCACTCCAGTCCACTGTCTCTCTCCTTCAGGCATCCTCGGGGATGCGTGTCTTATCGAATCGTTTAGGGGTAGCGCTAGCGCGGCGGGGTCATCTGCAGCTCGGCGCAGCGCTGCGATAAACTGCCGTCGCTCTCGCCCCGCAGCTCCCGCCAGGCATCATAGGTGCTCAGGAACACCTGGCCAGTCATCTCCTGGCAGAACTCGGTGTGCTTGAGACGATCCATCACCGGCCCCTTCACCTCGGCCAGGTGCAGGCGCACGTCGGCATCCTTGAGGCGAGCGTTGATCGCCTCGAGGCTCTCCAGCGCCGAGGCGTCGATCACATTCACCGCCTGGCAGGCCAGCACGATATGCGCCAGGCCCGGCTGACGGGTGGCCAGCGCCATCACCGTATCCTCCAGGTAGCGGGCGTTGGCGAAGTAGAGGCTCTCGTCGACTCGCAGGATCGCCAGGCGATTGTCGGTCTCCACCGCATGACGCTCCACGTTGCGGAAGTGCTCGGTGCCCGGCACCCGACCCACCACGGCGCTGTGGGGGCGACTGGTGCGATAGAGATGCAGCGCCAGCGACAGCCCCACCCCGACCATGATGCCGCTCTCCACCCCGTGGCCCAGGGTGATCACGATGGTCGCCAGCATGGCGGCGAAGTCGCTGCGCGAGTAGTCCCAGGTGCGCTTGATGGCCGGGAAGTCCACCAGCGAGAGCACCGCCACGATGATGGTGGCCGCCAGGGTGGCGATGGGCAG
>CAYWBG010000154.1:0-5054 GCA_964456005.1 uncultured Halomonas sp. | reverse complement strand
GGGAGTGAAACTGGCTCTGGTAGGCTGTGTCCAAAACGTAATAGCCGATCCGGAGCCAAGCCACGATGATTCTCCTTGCCGTTATCCTGCTGCTGGCCATCTTCACGCTGCCCAACCTCTGGGCTCGGTGGGTGATCAACCGCCATTCCCGTGGTCGTGACGACTACCCGGGTACCGGGGCGGAGCTGGCCGACCACCTGCTGCGCCGTTTGGGCATCGAGGGCGTCAAGGTGGAGCCGACCGAACAGGGCGATCACTACGACCCTGAGGCGCGTCGGGTGCGGCTCTCGCCGGAGGTCTATGGGGGACGCTCACTCACCGCGGTCACGGTGGCGGCCCACGAGGTGGGGCACGCCATCCAGCACCATCAGGGCTATGCGCCGCTGCTGGCACGATCAAGGCTGGTGGGGGTGGCCCAGCAGGCCGAGAAGCTCGGTGCCGTTCTGATGATGGCCGCGCCCTTCCTGTTCTTGCTCACGCGACTGCCCGGCGGGCTGGCCATTGTGGTGGCCGCGGCGGTGATCAGCTTCGGTACCGCGGCCCTGGTGCATCTGGTGACCCTACCGGTGGAGTTCGACGCCAGTTTCCAGCGGGCCCTGCCGCTGCTCAAGGAGTACATCCCGCCCTACGACATGCCCGGCGCCCGCCATGTGCTCACCGCTTGCGCCTTCACCTATGTGGCGGCGTCGCTGGCCAGCATGCTCAACCTGGGGAGGTGGCTCGTCATTCTGCGCCGATAGATCGATGGCTGCCGCCTTGCGCTGCATCGGGCTCGCCAGTGTGTTCCCTTGTGGGGTCAGTGGCTTGTATGGAAGTGTGAGCCGTTTCTATAGTTCAAGGAGTAGCCATAAGACTTCACGGTGGAGGTTCCGCTATGACGACTCCTCAAGATTATGTGCGCGACAATGCCATCCCGCTTGCTGGGCGGAGTAACGACTATGACCGCCTGCTCGAGCAGGTGGGTGATCGTTCGCTGGTACTGCTCGGCGAAGCCTCCCACGGCACCGCCGAGTTCTATCGCATGCGTGCCGAGATCACCCGGCGCCTGATTCGTGAGAAGGGCTTCGAGGCGGTGGCTGTCGAGGCCGACTGGCCCGATGCGCTGAGGCTGAACCGCTACGCCCGCGGCGACGGCAATGATACCCTCAAGACCGCCTTCGACGACTTTCAGCGCTTTCCGCAATGGATGTGGCGCAACACTGAGGTACGCGATTTCATCGGCTGGCTCGAGGAGCACAACGCCGGGCGGGACGTTGCCGAGCAGGTGGGTTTCTACGGGCTGGATATCTACAGTCTGCATCGCTCGGCGGAAGCGGTGATCGAGTATCTCGAGGGTATCGACCCCGAACAGGCGCGCATCGCTCGGCAGAAGTATGGCTGCCTCGATCACGGCGGCGACCCGGTGCGCTATGGTCATCATGCCACCTACGGCCTCAGCCGGACCTGCGAAGATGCCGCCGTTCGACTGCTCGCGGACCTGCTCGACAAGTCTTCCAGATATCTCGGTAAGGATGGCAGGCGCTCGGCCGACGAGCAGTTTTTCGCCGAGCAAAATGCCCGGGTAGTGGTCAATGCGGAGCAGTACTATCGAGCCATGTTCGGCTCACGGGTGGATACCTGGAACCTGCGCGACGAGCACATGACCGACACCCTGGCCGAGCTGCGCGAGCACCTGCGTCACCAGGGCGGTCAGGGCAAGGTGGTCGTCTGGGCGCACAACTCCCATCTCGGTGATGCATCGTTCACCGACATGGGCTGGCATCGTGGCCAGCATAACGTCGGCCAACTGGTGCGCCATCGCCTCGGTGCCGACCAGGCGCTGCTGGTGGGCTTCACCACGCATACCGGTTTCGTCTCGGCGGCCAATGACTGGGATGGTCCGGTGGAGTACCGCAAGGTCAGGCCATCCATGGAAGGCAGCGTCGAGCGGTTGTTTCATGACAGTGGGCCGGGCGACTTCTTCCTGCCGCTCGGCGATCAGGCTGCGCCGCTTAAGGGACCTCTGTGGGAACGTGCCATCGGCGTGATCTATCGTCCCGAATCGGAGCGGGTGAGCCACTACTTCAAGGCATCGGTGGCCGAGCAGTTCGACGCCGTCTTCCATGTCGACGAGACACGCGCCGTTGAGCCGTTCGACAAGGGGGAGCTCTGGCGGCCGGAAGAGACGCCGGATACGTATCCTTTTGGCGTTTAACCCGGCCTGTTTGCCATCACCACGGCGCGGCGCGGGGCGGGGTAGCCCTCCCGGGTCAGGGTCGGGTCCTCGGGGTCGAGGAAGTCGGCCAGCGACTGGAAGGTCATCCATTGGGTGGCGCGCTGCTCGTCGGTGGTGGTCACCGCCTCGTCTACCACTCGCACGTTGGTGAAGCCGCAGCGTGTTAGCCAGTGGCACAGCGCCATGGAGGACGGCAGGAAGTAGACGTTGGGCATGGCAGCGTATCGCTCGCCGGGCAGCAGCACCGTGGTCTCGTCGCCCTTCACCACCAGGGTCTCCAGTACCAGTTCTCCGCCGGGACGCAGGGCGGCCCTGAGTTGCAGTAGGTGCTCAAGCGGTGAGGGGCGATGGTAGAGCACCCCCATGGAGAACACCGTGTCGAAGACGCCGAGATCTTCCGGTACGTCTTCGATACCCACCGGCAGGAAATGGGTGCGGCCGCCGTCGGCGTCGCCGACGAAATGGCGCACTGCGCGGAACTGCCAGAAGAAGCGCGGTGAGGGGTCGATGACCAGCACGAAAGCGGCGCCGGCCCCGGCCATGCGCCAGCCGTGATAGCCGCTGCCCCCGCCCACGTCGAGGATCTTCCTGCTGGAAAGCTTGGCCAGGTGTGGTGCGACCCGCTGCCACTTCCAGTCCGAGCGCCATTCGGTGTCGATAGGAATGCCGCCGAGCGAGAAGGGCCCCTTGCGCCAGGGAGCGAGTGCCTTCAGCAGGTTCTCGGCCTGGCGGCGCTGGCTGTCGTTGAGCTCCACCTCGACGCTGACGGTATCGGCATCCAGGTTGACCTGGCGCGCGTCGGGCAGGGCGGGCAGCTTGGCCACCGCCTTCTCCCAGGCGGGCAGGTCGCCGTAGCGCCGTCGGTCGAGCCCACGGCCCAACTGCTCGGGGAGCCGGGCCAGCCAGGTGTCGAGGCCCTGGTCCAGGAAGGCCTGGTAGAGATCGCGGTGTTCGGTGGGTATCGACATGTCACGCCACCCCGTCATGATGGGGCGCCGGGGCATCCTTGAAGGCGATCAGCGAAGCGAAGTTGAGAAACTGAAACCAGGTGTGGGAGCGCGAGAAACCGGCCCGGCTCAGCCGCGCATGGTGTGCCGCCAGGGTGTCGGGCACCAGCACGTTTTCAAGTGCGGTGCGCTTCTGGCTGATTTCCATCTCGCTGTAGCCGTTGGCACGCTTGAAGTCGTGGTAGCGCTCTACCCGCCAGGCGTTCTCCTGCTCGTCGTCGGCCACCACCTTCTCGGAAAGCACCAGCACGCCGCCGGGCTCCAGCGTCTCGAAGAGCCTTTCCATCAGCGCGTCGCGGTCCTCGGGGGCGAGGAACTGCAGAGTGAAGTTGAGTACGATCATGCCGGCCGGCTCATAGGGCAGGGTGCGGATGTCGCCCTCGATGACCTGCATGGCGTTGTCGGGGCACTCGGCGGCCAGGGTCTCCCGGGCCCGGGCCACCATGGCCGGCGAGAGGTCCACGCCGACGTAGCGGAAGGCCTCGGGGGAGAGCTGCCCGGCCAGGGCCAGGCCGGCGCCGCCCAGTGAGCAGCCCAGGTCATAGACCCGGGCGCCGTGGCGCAGGTGGCGGGCGGCGATCAGTCCCAGCATGCCGAGTATCTGCCCGTAGCCGGGCACCGAGCGGCGGATCATGTCGGGAAAGCAGGCGACGACCCTCTCGTCGAAGGAGAAGCGGGCCACCCGGTCCAGGGGTGTGGTAAAGATCGCGTCACGGTAAGATGCGTCACTCATGGCCAAGCCGGAATCGTTCGAAAAGGGCCGCCATTCTACGCCTCAGCGGCCTCGGCTGCACGACAGGGTATCAAGGAGGAAGCATGCACCCATCACCGATCGATCAGCGCGGTGCCTGGCGGGCCCTGGCGTCTCATGCGCAGGATATGCGCAAGACCCACCTGCGCGAGCTGTTTGCCGGCGAGAACGGCCGCCACGCCGCCTATACTCGGCAGGCCGCCGGCCTTACTCTGGACCTCTCCAAGCAGCGCTGGACGTCCGAGACCCTTGCGAGACTGCTGGACCTGGCCCGGGAGGCGCGGCTGCCCGAGGCGATCGTCGCCCTGCTCGACGGCGAGCGGGTCAATCGCAGCGAGGATCGCCCGGCACTGCATACCGCGCTGCGCCTGCCCGCGGACGCTTCTCTGGTGGTGGAGGGCGAGGACCTGGTGCCGGCGGTGCACCGCACCCTCGACCATATGGCTACCATGGTCGAGCGCTTCCATGCCGGCCAGTGGCGCGGCGCCACCGGCAAGGCGATTCGCCACGTGGTCAACCTGGGGGTCGGCGGATCCGACCTGGGGCCGCTGATGGTGACCCACGCCCTGGCCGATTATCGCCCGCGGGATGTGCATGGCGTCGAGGTGCATTTCGCCTCCACCATGGATGGCTCTCAGCTGGCCGATTATCTGGCGCGGCTCAACCCGGAGACCACGCTCTTCGTGCTTTCCTCGAAGTCCTTCACCACCATCGACACCCTCTCCAACGCCCGCACCGCGCGGGACTGGCTGACGGCCC
The DNA here is from genome assembly GCA_964456005.1 of uncultured Halomonas sp. Taxonomy (GTDB): domain Bacteria; phylum Pseudomonadota; class Gammaproteobacteria; order Pseudomonadales; family Halomonadaceae; genus Halomonas. The sequence continues at coordinate 322 of CAYWBG010000154.1, read as the reverse complement.
GCCTGTCAGGTCTGGAGGGCGTCGACGCCGACCTGGTGATGCGTCAGCACTTCATCGGCGTCTCGGCGAACCGCGAAAAGATGGACGAGTGGGGCATCGCACGTGCGCATCAGCTTGAGTTCTGGGAGTGGGTCGGCGGGCGCTATTCACTCTGGGGGGGCATCGGCCTCCCCATCGCCCTGGTGGTGGGTATGGACGGCTTCCGCGAGTTCCTTGCGGGAGCTCATGCCATGGATCGCCACTTCCGAGAGGCGCCCCTGGCCGACAACCTGCCGGTGCTGCTGGCGCTGGCGGGGATCTGGAACGTCAACTTCCTGGATAT
>CAYWBG010000153.1:0-5058 GCA_964456005.1 uncultured Halomonas sp. | reverse complement strand
TACCTGACTACGAATCAGGGGGTCGGAGGTTCGAATCCTCCCGGGCGCGCCAGATATTGACCCGGCCTCTTCGCGAGGTCGGGTCTTCTGTTTGAGGGTTCGAATCGAGCCCCTCCTATATCGCTGGTCGGATCGAGGGCGTGCCTGCGCACGTGTCGATGCCGCGATCGTTTGAGGCGCCGTCGCAATTGCGACGTGCGCCTCTTTTTTATGTTTATGCCGCAAGCCCGTTGAGCAGCTCGTCCAGCCGGGTAATTCGCTTCAGCGAGGCGAAGCGTTGTGCCGCCTCGGCGTCGCGGGCGCGCATATGGTTGAGCCACTGCTTGATGAGAGAGACGACCACGCGTTCGGGGAGTGTGCTACGCTGCAAAGCAGCAAAGCGCATGAGCGTCTCGGCCCGAGCCGACCAGGGGGTCTCCGGGAGTGTCTCGCCGCTGGTCTGCCAGTGATGTATGCGCTGGGCGAGCCAGGGATCGGCCAGGGCCCCGCGGCCGAGCATGACGTCGCGGCAGCCCGACAGAGTGCGGGCCCGCCAGTAGTCTTGCAGGGTCCAGATGTCGCCATTGGCGACAACCGGAATCGAGAGTCGCTGGCGGATCCGTCCGATCCACTCCCAGTGGGCCGGTGGGCGGTAGCCCTCATTGCGGGTGCGGCCATGCACGACCAGTTGGCGGGCGCCGGCATCCTGGGCCGCCAGGGCGCAAGCCAGCGCCAGGCGTCGGTCGGCGAAGCCCAGGCGGATCTTGGCAGTCACGGGAATTGCGTCACCCACGGCGTCATGCACGGCGGCCACGGCCGCATGAACGCGACGGGGGTCACGTAGCATCGAGGCACCGCCATCGCGTCGGTTGACGAGCTTGGCGGGGCAGCCGAAATTGAGGTCGAGGCTCACGGCGCCCAGGTGCAGGGCCTGGCGGGCGTTGGCGGCCAGCGCCTCGGGGTCGGAACCCAGCAATTGCAAGTGTACCGGCACGCCGCTGGGAGTCGTGACCTCGGGTAGTGTCAGTTCCGGGCAGTGCCGGTGAAAGACGCGGGGTGGAAGGCGGGCATCAACGACGCGCACGAACTCGGTAACCGTCCAGTCGAAGCCCGGCAAGCGGGTGAGCAGGGCGCGGGTGTGGGCGTCGATGACCCCTTCCATGGGGGCCAGGCCAATACGACCCGGGGGCCTTTGTAGTAAATTAACAACGCTGACTTCCACTATGCCCCCATTGCAATCTGTCATGATTGTGGCAGGTTATAGCATCGAAAAAAATGCGCAATTCATCATGTTGCTGAACGATCGGCGCAAGGTGGGTGCAGGAACCAGGAGGCCGCTGGATGCAGGATATCGAGCTGTTACACGAGGGTCTGGCCCTGATGGGCCTCGGCATGGGGTTTGTTTTTGTTTTTCTTACCGTGCTGGTGATCACCACTACCCTGATGTCGCTGATCCTCCGGCGCTTCGCTCCCGAGCCGGCCAAGCCGGCCGCCGATGCGCCCCGCCCCCCGGCGTCTGCCCAGCAGGATGACGAGCTGATGGCGGTGATCGGTGCCGCCCTGCATCGCTACCGTCAGCGCCATCACCGCTGACGCGCCCGCTTACCGCTTTCCCTTCACTATTATGACAAGGTCAAGCCAATGACTGACAACGTTCGCCCTCTGGGCATTACCGACGTCGTCCTGCGCGACGCCCACCAGTCGCTGTTCGCGACGCGCATGCGCCTCGATGACATGCTGCCCATCGCCGAGAAGCTCGATCGCGTCGGCTTCTGGTCGCTGGAGTCCTGGGGTGGGGCCACCTTCGACGCCTGCATCCGCTATCTGGGCGAGGATCCCTGGGAGCGTATCCGTGAGCTCAAGGCCGTCATGCCCAACACCCCCCAGCAGATGCTGCTGCGCGGCCAGAACCTGCTGGGCTATCGCCACTATGGCGACGACGTGGTGGACAAGTTTGTCGAGCGCGCCAAGACCAACGGCGTCGACGTCTTCCGCGTCTTCGATGCCATGAACGACCCGCGCAACCTGGAGCGCGCCATCCAGGCGGTGCGCAACGTCGAGGGCCACGCCCAGGGCACGCTCTCCTACACCGTAAGCCCGGTGCACACCCTGGACGGCTGGGTCGAACTGGGCAAGACCATCGCCGATATGGGCGCCGACTCGCTATGCATCAAGGACATGGCCGGCCTGCTCAAGCCCTATGACGCCTATGAACTGGTCGGCAAGCTCAAGGCCGCGCTGGATATCCCCATCCACATGCAGTGCCACGCCACCACGGGTATGTCCACCGCCACCGCCCTCAAGGCCGCCGAGGCCGGTATCGACAACGTCGATACCGCCATCTCCTCGATGTCCATGACCTATGGCCACAGTCCCACCGAGTCGGTGGTGGCCATTCTTCAGGGCACCGAGCGCGATACGGGTCTCGACCTGGAGCTTCTCGAGGAGATCGCCGCCTACTTCCGCGAGGTGCGTAAGAAGTATGCCGCCTTCGAGGGCTCGTTGAAGGGTATCGACTCGCGCATCCTGATCGCCCAGGTGCCGGGCGGCATGCTGACCAACATGGAGGGCCAGCTCAAGGAGCAGGGCGCCGGCGACAAGCTCGACGACGTCCTGCAGGAGATCCCCAGGGTGCGCGAAGACCTGGGCTTCATCCCGCTGGTCACCCCGACGTCCCAGATCGTCGGCACCCAGGCGGTGATGAACGTGATGATGGGCGAGCGCTACAAGTCGATCTCCAAGGAGGTCCAGGCGCTGCTCAAGGGGGAGTACGGCGCCGCCCCGGCGCCGTTCAACAAGGAGCTCCAGGCCCGCGTGCTGGAGGGCAAGGAACCCATCACCTGCCGCCCCGCGGACAGGCTCGAGGCCGAGATGGACAGGCTCGCCGCCGAGCTCAAGGAGAAGGCCAAGGCCGAAGGCATCCGCCTGGCCGAGGGTGAGCGGGAGATCGATGATGTGCTCACCTATGCGCTCTTCCCGCAGATCGGCCTGAAGTTCCTCAAGAATCGCGACAACCCCGACGCCTTCGAGCCGGCCCCCCAGGCCCCCGGAAAAGAGACGCCGGATGCCGGCGCCAACCTCCCGGCCGCGTCCCAGAAGGGCGGAGCCCAGGCCCAAGTGCCGGCCACCCAGGGCGCGGCCCCGGCCGGTCCCGAGACCTACACCGTCAAGGTCAATGGCAAGGCCTATGTGGTCGAGGTCGCCGAGGGTGGCGAGGTCGCCGACGTCAAGGAGCAGGGCGGCGGCGCCCAGGCGGCACCCGCGGCCGAGGCGGCCCCGGCGCCCAGCGGCGAGGCCATCACCGCGCCACTGGCCGGCAACATCTTCAAAATCAATGTGCGCGAGGGCGACAGCGTGGCGGAAGGCGACGTGGTGATCATCCTCGAGGCCATGAAGATGGAGACCGAGGTGCGCGCCGCGAGTGCCGGTAGCGTGTCGGCCGTCAAGGTCAGCGAGGGCGACAGCGTCGCCGTCGGTGACGTGCTTATCGAGCTCTAAGGGCCCTGACCATGGAGAATCTGCTGACACTCTGGGAGGGCTCAGGGGCCTACAACCTGACCCTTGGCCAGGCGCTGATGATCGTGGTGGGCCTGGTGCTGCTCTACCTGGCCATTGCCAAGAAATTCGAGCCGCTGCTGCTGGTGCCGATCGGTTTCGGCGGGATACTCGCCAACATTCCCGAGGCGGGCCTGGCGATCTCGGCGCTGGACCAGGCCATCGAGGTGGCGCGCCCTGCGGTGCTCCACCAGATGGCCTCGGCGCTGGGCGCGACCCTGGACCCGCTGGCCGGCCAGGAGGCGTGGCGGGCCACCCTCAAGGCGCTGGTCGACAACGGCGCCTCGCCGGACCAGCTGCGTGCTGCCAAGGACGTGGCCATCAACGTCGGCTACGGCGACGGGCTGCTCTACACCTTCTACCAGGTCGCCGTCGCCTCGGGTATCGCGCCGCTGCTGATCTTCATGGGCGTGGGCGCGATGACCGACTTCGGGCCCCTGCTGGCCAACCCCCGCACCCTCTTCCTGGGCGCGGCGGCGCAGTTCGGCATCTTCGCCACCCTGTTCGGCGCGGTGGGCATGTCGGCCATGGGCTGGATGGACTTCTCGCTGGAGCAGTCCGCCGCCATCGGCATCATCGGCGGCGCCGACGGCCCCACCTCGATCTATGTGTCGAGCGTTCTGGCCCCGGAGCTGCTCGGGGCCATTGCCGTGGCCGCCTACGCCTACATGGCGCTGGTGCCGATGATCCAGCCGCCGATCATGAAGCTGCTGACCAGCAAGAAGGAGCGCGAGATCACCATGACTCAGCTGCGTCCGGTGTCGAAGCTCGAGAAGATCGTCTTCCCGCTGGCCCTGCTGATGCTGGTGGCGCTGTTCCTGCCGGATGCTGCGCCCCTGCTGGGCATGTTCTGCTTCGGCAACCTGATGCGCGAGTGCGGCGTGGTGGAGCGCCTGACCGACACCGCCCAGAATGCCTTGATCAACATCGTCACCATCGTGCTGGGTCTCGCCGTGGGCTCGCGCCTGATGGCCGAGAGCTTCCTGGCCCTGGAGACCCTGGGGATCATGGCCCTGGGCATGGTGGCCTTCGCCATCGGCACCGCTGCCGGTGTGATCATGGCCAAGATCATGAACGTGATGAGCAAGATGCCCATCAACCCGCTGATCGGCGCCGCCGGGGTCTCGGCGGTGCCCATGGCCGCAAGGGTGGCCAACAAGGTGGGGCTGGAATCCAACCCCCACAACTTCCTGCTGATGCACGCCATGGGGCCCAACGTGGCCGGGGTGATCGGCTCGGCGGTGGCCGCCGGGGTGATGATCAAGTATCTGGGCTGAGGCTGGGTATCGGTGGGCGGTTCGCGGTTCTCAGTCGTCGAGCCGCTTCAGCCGCCCGCGCAGCCGTGATTCGAGTTCGCTCAGGTCGAGAGGTGTGTCGCTGGGCCAGCCCACGCGCAGGGTCACGCCATCGGTGCCGTAGTCGGCCTGCTCCACGGGGGTGTCGCGCTCGGTCAGCCAGGCTCTGGCCTCGGCCTCGCTGGCAAACGCCACCTGAAGTCGCAGCGGACGACGCTCGACCACCTCG
>CAYWBG010000152.1:0-5129 GCA_964456005.1 uncultured Halomonas sp. | reverse complement strand
ACCTTGTACGACGAGACCCTTTCCCGCCAACGTGACGAGGATTCGACATGAGCCGTGCGCCGGCCCAGCTGCCGCTGGGTGTAGGGCTGCGTGACGATGCCACCTTCGTCAATTTCTACCCCGGTTCCAACGCCAGCCTGGTCGACCGGCTGGTCCACCAGCTAGACGATGATGGCGAGCCCTTCCTGTACCTGTGGGGCGGGCCCGGAGTCGGTCGTAGCCACCTCCTGCAGGCAGCCTGCCATGCCGCGTCGGACCGCGACCTGCGTGCCCTCTATCTGCCTCTGGACGAACTGGGTCACTTCCCGCCGCTGATGCTCGAGGAGATCGAGCGCCTCGACCTGGTGGCTATCGACGACCTGGACCGGGTAGTGGGGCGCAGGCGCTGGGAGGAGGCACTCTTCCACGCCTTCAATCGCCTGCGCGATGCGGGCAAGCGGCTGCTGGTAGCGGCCCAGGCGCCGCCCCGTCAGTTGCCGGTGAGGCTGCCCGACCTGGCCTCTCGGTTGAGCTGGGGGGCCACTTTCCACGTGCAGGGCCTGGACGATGTGGGCCGTCTGGCCGCCCTGCAGTTGCGCGCACGGGGTCGCGGTATGCTGCTCGCCGACGAGGTGGCGCGCTATATCCTGCACCGTGGCCCCCGGCGGCTTGATGAGCTGTTCGAGATTCTCGAGGCGCTGGATCGCGCCTCTTTGACAGCTCAGCGCAAGCTGACCATCCCCTTCGTCAAGCAGGCGCTGGGCTGGTAGGTTTCTCAGCGGCTGAGGTCGACGCTGATCTGCTGGCCGTTGCCCAGGCGCACCTGTTGGATGATCACCCTCGTCTCGCCGGTGGTCGGGTCCTGGCCACTGCCCGAGACATAGAAGTCACCCGAGGGCAGGCCGCCGATACGGAAATGGCCGTTGCTGTTGGTATAGCTCGTATGGGTGTATTCCTGAGCACGTGGATCGGCGCGCTCTACCGCCCTGCCGGCCAGTGCCTGCTCGGCAGCCTCGGCAGAGTAGGTGGTGACCGGAGCGACCGAGACCGGACGATTCGCCAATGGAATTCCGTTCAGACTCAGGCGCCCGCTGATCTCGGCACTGCCGGTCTTTTCCAGGGCGGCGTATTGCGCCTCGGGGAAGGCCACCTGGCGCTGGACCCGGCCTGGGGTGACGTCGCGAGGTGCCTCGACGCGCTCCTCGGCGCGATCGACAACCTCTGCAGGTTCTTCTGGCGTGCGGTCGATCACTTCAATGCGTTCGGTGGGGGCGGGGGGCGTGATCTCGCAGCCCGCCAGGAGTAGCCCCGACAGGACCATCACTATCCGGTATTTCATCATATTCACTCCCTGAGGGGTTCGTCGCTGCCCTGTGATAATCCCAGCATAGCGCAGGCGAACCCTGGCGAGAGCCTCATTTCCCCGATGCTCGAGCCCAGAGGCACGAAAAAGCCGCTGCCCGGAGGGGCAGCGGCTCTCGTGAAGTACAGCGCGGCCGGTTGCCCGGCGGGGCTTACTTCTGGCTGGCGGCCTTGGTGGCGGTCGCCTGGGCCTGCTTGACATTCTCTTCGGTCAGTTTCTGGCTCTGCTGGACGAAGTCCTGCTGCAGGGAAGCCACTTTCTCGGCGTCGCCCTTCAGGCGCTCGGCCAGGTCCTTGGCAACTTTCTGCTGGTCTTCCATGTAGGCGCGCAGGCCCTCTGCGTCCTTGACGTTCAGCAGGGTACGAACCTGTGCCAGGCCGGAGTCGGTGTAGGCCTTGGCGGCTTCCAGCTGCGCGTTGGTCAACTTCTCGGTGTAGTCCACGGTCATCGCTGCGTAGGCGCGAGCCGGGCCGAAGAACATTGACTCGAACTGCTTGGTGTCGAATTGCTTGGTGTCAAAGTTGAAGGCGTTCATCATGGCGGGAACCTCCGAGGTTCTATTGGTTGACGTCTTGCGGTGACGGAGAACGGGGTGAACCCGATCTAATGCAGTGCACAATAACAGAGGGTTTTGTGCAGTGCAACATGTGCTGACGCTTCTTTTTCTCTATCGCTGCTGACCGGCGTCACAAGAGGTTCTAAATTAGACAACTTGCGGCATCGACGGACCGGCACCATGGTGTCCAGATAGCCCAGAACGAGGAACTGAGCATGAGCGACCAGCGTATCGAACGCGACAGCATGGGCGAGCTGGGGGTGCCGGCCGACGCCCTCTATGGCGTCCAGACCCAGCGCGCCATCAATAATTTCCCGGTGTCCGGCCAGCCGATGCCTTCGGCCTTCATTCACGCCATCGTGCGCATCAAGCTGGCCGCGGCCAGGGTCAATGCCGAGCTTGGGCTGCTCGATGCCCCCCGTGCCGAGGCGATCGTTGCCGCTGCCGAGGCGGTGATCCGCGGCGAACATGACGACCAGTTCCCCGTGGATGTCTTCCAGACGGGGTCGGGTACCTCGAGCAACATGAACGTCAACGAGGTGCTGGCGAACTTGGCGAGCCGCCAGGGCCTTAAGGTGGGACCCAACGACCACGTCAACATGGGGCAGTCGAGCAACGACGTGATCCCCACAGCGATTCACGTTTCGGCAGCACTGGAGGTCACCGGTCGGCTGCGCCCGGCGCTGGTGCACCTGTGCGATACCATCGACGCTCGAGCTGTCGAGCTCGATGGTGTGGTGAAGACCGGTCGCACTCACCTGATGGATGCCATGCCCCTGCGCATGAGCCAGGAACTGGGCGGTTGGTCGAGCCAACTGGGGCAGGCCATCGAACGCCTGGACAGTGCTCTGGTTCGGCTCTGCCGTCTGGCCCAGGGTGGCACGGCGGTGGGCACCGGTATCAATGCCCATCCCGAATTCGCCGCGCGCATGGCGGAGCACCTGTCGCAGCAGACTGGCCTGGCATTGAAGTCCAACGACAGCTTCTTCGCTAGCCTGGCCTCCCAGGATGCCGCCGTGGAACTCTCCGGTCAGCTCAGAGGGCTGGCCTGTGTGATCATGAAGATCGCCAACGACCTGCGCTGGATGAATTCTGGCCCACTGGCCGGGCTTGGCGAGATAGAGCTTGAGGCGCTCCAGCCGGGCAGCTCGATCATGCCGGGCAAGGTCAACCCGGTGATTCCCGAGTCCGCCGCCCAGGCCGCCGCCCAGGTGATCGGCTTGGACGCGGCGGTCACCGTGGCAGGGCAGAGCGGCAACTTCCAGCTCAACGTGATGCTGCCGCTGGTGGCCCACAACCTGCTGACCTCCATCACCCTGATGAGCAACACCGCCTGGCTGCTTGGCAACCGGGCCATTGCCACTTTCAATGTGCGAGAAGAGAACCTGGCAGGGCCACTATCGCGTAACCCCATCCTGGTGACGGCGCTCAACGCAGTGATTGGCTACGACGCTGCGGCGGCCATCGCCAAGCGCGCCTATCAGGCGGGCCGACCCATCATCGACGTGGCCGAGGAAGAGACCAACCTCTCGCGAGAGGAGCTCGAGCGGCTGCTGGATCCGGCTGCGCTGACCCGGGGGGGCATTCCGCAATGACCCCACAGTCCGGTCCCAAGGCCAACCTGATGCTGACTATCGATCAGGGTACGACCAGTTCGCGTGCCATCCTGTTTAACCGGGACGGCGCCAGCGTGGCGTCGGCTCAGCGCGAATTCCCCCAGCACTTCCCCCATGATGGCTGGGTGGAGCATGATCCCGAGGCGATCTGGGAGAGCGTTCTCGCGACCTGCCGGGAGGTCCTCGATCGCAACGGCGTCGGGCTCGACGCTGTCATCGGGGTGGGGATCACCAACCAGCGTGAGACCACCCTGATATGGGATCGAGAGACTGGCGAGGTGCTCCACCACGCCATCGTCTGGCAAGACCGGCGCACCGCCGATGCCTGCCAGGCCCTGCGCGACGACGGCCACCTGGAAAGTGTGCAGGCACGCACCGGCCTGCTGATCGACCCCTACTTTTCGGCCACCAAGCTGGTCTGGCTGCTCGACAATGTCGAGGGGGCCCGTGAGCGCGCCGAGCGGGGCGAGCTGGCCTTCGGTACCGTGGACACCTTCCTGATCTGGCGCCTCACCGGCGGCCGGGTGCACGCCACCGATGCCACTAACGCCTCGCGCACCGCCCTGTTCAATATTCACGAGCAGCGTTGGGACCCGGCGCTGCTTGAGCTTTTCGGGATTCCCGAGTCGCTGCTGCCCGAGGTGAGGGACTCCAGCGACGACTTTGGCATGCTCGACCCCGAGTGGCTCGGCGGTGAGTTGCCAATCGCCGGGGTGGCCGGCGACCAGCAGGCGGCCCTGGTTGGCCAGGCCTGTTTCTCGCCTGGCATGGGCAAGAGCACCTATGGCACCGGTTGCTTCATGATCGTCAATACCGGTGATACCGCCGAGGTCTCCCGCAACCGTCTGCTTACTACCGTGGCCTATCGGCTGAACGGCAAGCCCACCTACGCCATGGAGGGCAGCATCTTCGTGGCCGGGGCCACCGTGCAGTGGCTGCGTGATGGCCTGCAGTTGTTCGAGAATGCCGCCGAGACCGAGGCCTTGGCGAGCCGGACCCGCGCGGGACACAGCGTCTATCTGGTGCCAGCCTTCACCGGGCTCGGCGCGCCTCACTGGGATCCCAAGGCGCGCGGGGCGATTCTCGGCCTGACCCGGGACACCGGCATTGCCGAGATCGTCGCCGCAGGGCTCCAGGCGGTCTGCTACCAGACTCGCGACCTCCAGGCCTGCATGAGTGACGACATGGCCGCCCCGCCAGGCACCTTGCGCGTGGATGGCGGCATGGTGGCCAACGGCTGGTTGATGCAGTTCCTGGCCGATATGCTGGGGGTGCCGGTGGACCGCCCGGTGGTGCTGGAAACCACCGCCCTGGGGGCCGCCTACCTGGCCGGCCTGCGACTGGGCTGGTATCGCGACCTGGACGAGATTGCCGAGCTCTGGCAGTGTGAGCGCCGCTTCACGCCACAGATGCCCGGAGAGGAGCGCGAGCGGCTCTACGACGGTTGGAAGGAAGCGGTGGAGCGGGTCAAGAGTGATCGCTGAAGGCTTGCAAAATCCGGCTCGATGGGTATGATATGCATCCGTTGCCGGGGCGATATGCGTCGGCAATAGACGCTGGAGCAGGACCATAGCTCAGTTGGTTAGAGCGCCACGTTGACATCGTGGAGGTCGGC
>CAYWBG010000151.1:0-5141 GCA_964456005.1 uncultured Halomonas sp. | reverse complement strand
GGGAGGGGGGAGTCATCCCCCCTGTAGCCGACCCACTTGGGTCGGCTTTTTTTATCGTGGCTCACGGTCTCAGCGCTGGACGTTGGCGCGGCTGCCACCGGCCGGTTCTCGCCAATGGCGCTGCCAGGCGCGCATCACTCGCTCCGGATACCAGGTCTGACCCAGGCTGCCATTGTAGCGGGCGAGTGCCCGGGTGAAGTCGCCGCGCTCCACCGCCAGGTAGTGGGCCAGTATCGTGGTGCCATAGCGCAGATTGCGCCACGGGTCCTTGAGATCGTCGGCGGGCAGGCCCAGTTCGCGTATCCAGAACGGCATGATCTGCATCAATCCCACGGCCCCGGCAGACGAGACCGCGTCGGTGCGAAAGGCGCTTTCCACCTGGATCACTGCCAGCACCAGCTCCGGCGGTAGGTTGGCCAGGCGCGCCTCCAGGTAGATGCGCTGCAGCAGCTCGCTACGTAGGTCCGCGTCCTTCACGAAGCGCGCAAGCGTTGGCTCCATGGCGTTGTGCCACTGGCGGGCGGCCCAGATCTCGGCCGGGGCGCGTGGGCGGGAGAGGCTGTCGTCGAGGGTGGTGCGCAGGGAGGCGGAGGGGGCCGGGAGTGCCTGAACGACCAGCGGGCGTAGGTCAGCCTCCAGGGAAGCCAGGAAACTGTCGTCGGCGCTTGCCATCGTGGCAAGCGCCGCCAGACCGCTCGCCGCCAGTCCAGCGGCGAGGCGTTTCATGCGGCCGGGCGCCTCAGCGGATGATCCGCTCACGCAGGAAGTCGAGGATCTGCTCGGCCGGTACCATGGTGGCATCACTGTCACGGCGTCCCTTGTACTCTAGCTCCCCCTTGTCCAGGCCACGATCGCCAACCACCAGGCGATGAGGCAGGCCCATCAGCTCGTGGTCGGCGAACTTGACCCCCGGGCGCAGGTCGCGGTCATCCATCAGCACCTCGAATCCGGCTTCGGTCAGCTGGGCGTAGAGCGACTCGGACGCCTCACGCACCCGCTGCGACTTGTGGGCGTTCATCGGCACCAGCGCGATATGGAAGGGCGCAATGGCGTCTGGCCAGATGATGCCCGAGGCATCGTTATTCTGCTCGATGGCGGCGGCCACGACCCGGGTCACCCCGATACCATAGCACCCCATCCAGGGGTGGATGGCACGACCTTCGTCGCCCAGCACGGTGGCGTTCATCGCCTCGCTGTACTTGCGGCCCAGCTGGAAGACGTGGCCCACCTCGATGCCACGCTTCATGGAGAGGGTGCCGCAACCGTCCGGGGAGGGGTCGCCCTCCACCGCGTTGCGGATGTCCTTGACCTCGGGCAGCGGCGCGTCACGCTCCCAGTTGATGCCGAAGTAGTGCTTGCCGTCGACGTTGGCGCCCGCGCCGAAGTCGTTCATCAGCGCCACGCTGCGGTCGATGACGATCGGCATCTCGAGGCCCACCGGGCCCAGCGAACCCGGGCCGGCGCCCACCGCGGCGCGGATCTCCTCTTCGCTGGCCATGGTCAGGGGCTCCGCTACCTCCGGTAGGTTCTCGGCCTTGACCTCGTTGAGCTCGTGGTCGCCGCGCACCAGCAGGGCGATCAGGCCGCCCTCGGCGGCGTGGACCATCAGGGTCTTGAGGGTCTTCTCTATGGGCAGGCCGTGCTGTGCCACCAGGGCGGCGATGGTACGAGCGTCGGGGGTGTCGACCAGGCGCAACTCCTCGGTCGGGGCAGGGCGCTCGAGGGTGGAGCCCAGCGGCGCCGGCAGCGCCTCGGCCTTCTCGATGTTGGCCGCGTAGTCGGACTCGGTGGAAAAGACGATGGCGTCCTCGCCGGAGTCGGCCAGCACGTGGAACTCGTGGGAGTTATCGCCGCCGATGGCGCCGGTGTCCGCCAGCACCGGGCGGAAGTCCAGGCCCAGGCGGGTGAAGATGCGCGAATAGGCATCGTACATTGCCTGATAGGTCGCCTTCAGCGAGGCCTCATCGACGTGGAAGGAGTAGGCGTCCTTCATGATGAATTCGCGGGAGCGCATCACCCCGAAGCGCGGACGTATTTCATCGCGAAACTTGGTCTGGATCTGATAGAAGTTGGTCGGTAGCTGCTTGTAGCTGGCGATCTCCTTGCGGACCAAATCGGTGATGACTTCCTCGTGGGTCGGGCCGACGCAGTAGTCGCGGTCGTGGCGATCCTTGAGGCGCAGGAGTTCGGGACCGTACTGCTCCCAGCGGCCGGACTCCTGCCACAGTTCGGCGGGCTGCACGGCGGGCATCAGCACCTCCTGGGCACCGGCGCGATCCATCTCCTCGCGGACGATACGCTCGACCTTGCGCAGGGTGCGCAAGCCCACCGGCAGCCAGGTGTAGAGGCCGGAGGTGAGGCGTCGGATCATGCCCGAACGCAGCATCAGCTGGTGGCTGATGATCTCGGCGTCGGCGGGGGTTTCCTTGAGGGTGGCGATCAACAGTTGAGTGGCGCGCATGGGTCCGGCGTTTCCTCGGGCTCGTCAAACGGGTCGGGCCGCCAGTAAGGGCGGCAGTTGGCGCATTGTACGGCCAAGCGCCAGGCGCGGCAAAAGCCGTGCCGTGAAATGGCCGTCGCCAATCGGATGCGGGGGGCAGTAGGCGTCTCGCGGAGCTGTGGTAGACTCGCCGCTACCGTGTCAGGTGGTGAAGGTCCGCAACATAATGACCTGCGCCGCACTCCCGTATGCCCTGGAGATCCTTGCATGTCCCCATACCTGCGTCGTGGCCTCACCGGCCTCGCCCTCGGTCTATCGATCACCGCCCTGGTGGGCTGCGGCACCGTTTTCCATCCCGAGCGCAAGGGGCAGATGAGCGGACGCATCGACCCGGTGGTGGCCGTTGCGAACGGAGTCGGCCTGCTGTTCTTCATCGTGCCGGGAGTGGTGGCCTACGCCGTCGACTTTTCCAACGGCACCATCTACCTGCCCAGCGGCCACAACGCTGCCGGGGTGGATGCCATGCCCCTGGATGAGGGCATGGACGTGGCCTCACTGGAAGGGCTGCTCTCGGAAAAGAGCGGCAAGCCGGTCAGCCTGGACAGCGAGCGGCTCAGGGTCGAGGAGGTCGGCTCCCTGGATGAGGCCATGGCGCTGTTGCGCATGGCGGGCATCGACGACGAGGCGCGGCTGGGCGCGGTGGTCGGCGGCGGAGCTTGAGCCCGCTGGCCCATCACTCGGCGCATCAGGGGGGGCTCGCCAGCACCAGGCGGATGATCAGGCCCAGCGCCAGTGTCGTCGAGACGCTTAGCAGGGTGCCCAGCAGCACGTATTCGGTTAGCTTGCGGTCCTGGGCTTCGCGCAGGTCCCCGAAACGTAGCACCGACTTCGCCGCCAGCAGGAAGCCCACCACAATGAGTTGGTCCAGTAACACTAGGGTCAGCACCAGGAAGCGCTCGAGCATGCCGATCCGCGCCCCGGCCTGAACGAGAGTCCCGGTCTCTTCCAGTTGATGGCTCCAGCGCTGCATCACCAGGGCGATCACGATGGACAGCGGCCGCGACACCAGCAGGTAGGCGGTGGCTACCCCCAGCACCTCGGGGGTCACCAGCCAGCGCAGCAGGTCGGCCATCGGCTGTATGCTGCCGATCCAGGCCAGCCACAGCAGGGTCATCACCAGCAGGTGCAGCGCCTGGTCGAGCAGGAACCAGCGTAGCCGCCCGGTCGGTAGAGCCGCCTTGGCCAGGTCGATCAGCCAGTGACTCATCGCCACCGCCAGGGCACCGAGCAGCACCGCTCCGGGCCCGCGGCCGGCCTCCTGGATCGCCGCGATCGTCAACACGCCACCGGCAAGCAGGCCGTGGATCAGCGCATGCAGTGCCAGCCGCGGCGAGCGCTGTCGCAGGCGATATCTCTCCTCGACCCAGGCCACCGGCTGTAGCAGGAAGTCACCGATCAGATGGATGAGCACCAGGGCCAGGAGCAGCGGCAGAATATCGGCGTTCATGGCAAGTGGGCCTCGTCGGCCAGGCGCTGTCGCAAGTAGCCTAGGGTGTCGGAAAGCAGGGCCCAGCGGGCGGCGCGCAGGCGCTTGTGCACGCTGGGCTGGCGGATACCGAGACGCTCGGCCAGGGCCTGCTGGGAGGTGTCATGGCGAAGGCTCAGGCCGATGATTTCGGCGGAGTAGGGTGACCAGCCGTCGAGCAGGTCGTCGATGAAGCGCACCAGCAGGTCGAGGCCGGGGTCCTCGGGCGCGTTCAGACGGGTCAGCGACAGGTGAGCGGCGGTGTCGGCCAGGGCATCCAGGGCGCGACCCGAGGCGACGAAGGTGGCGCCGTCGGCCTCTGCGATGCCCCGCTCCGCAGGCCCCACCGCCACGGCAATACGGGCATCCCAGCGTTGGTCGGACTCGGAGTGCTCGATCAACGCCGCCCGCAGGGACACGGCCGCCTCCATGGCCGGTGCCGCCATGGGCAGGGCGAGTTGGAAGCCGTCGCCACGGAAGCGTTCGCCGTAGCCGCCATGCAGGGAGGCCAGTTCGGCCAGGTGATCATCCAGCAGCCGATAGAGACCCGGGCGGTCGCCGACCTTGCGCGAGTCGATCACGTCGCCGGTCAATACGGCGATTCGTTGTGACATGCCAGGTCCTCCGGAACTCTTGCCGCAAGGATAGCCTCGGAGGGCTATCCATCATTTTAATAGCCCTTGAAGGCTATAATTTAAACATATAGCCTAAAGGGGCTATAAAAGTCTACCTGGCCAGCTCCCGCATGGCGCTCTCCAGCCCTTCCAGGGTCATGGGATACATGCGGTCGTCGACCAGTTGGCGGATCAACTGGGTGGAGTGGGTGAAGTCCCAGGCGCGTCTCGGCATGGGGTTGAGCCAGACCAGCCGTGGGAAGCTGGCCACCAGGCGCCCCAGCCAGGCGGCGCCGGGCTCTTCGTTGAAGTGCTCGACGCTGCCGCCAGGGTGAGTGATTTCATAGGGCGACATGGCGGCGTCGCCGACGATCACCACCTGGTAGTCGTCGCCGTAGGTGTGCAGCACGTCCATCGTCGGGATACGCTCGGCGTGGCGACGGGTCTGGTTCCCGGCATTGCGGCGCCACAGACCCTCATAGACGCAGTTGTGGAAGTAGTAGGCCTCCAGGTGCTTGAACTCCGAGCGCGCCGCCGAGAAGAGCTCCTCGCAGGTGCGGAT
>CAYWBG010000150.1:0-5227 GCA_964456005.1 uncultured Halomonas sp. | reverse complement strand
CATCACGATCAGCCGCGAGGGCTGCTCGCTGCCGCGGCCCACCGAGAGCAGGCTGCGGGCGCCGAGTGCCTCAAGGGCCTCCTCGTCGAGAATCTCCACCGACAGGGCGCCGCCAGAGGCCTTGCCCAGCGCCTCGGCCTGATCGGCCAGGTAGCTCGGCGTGCAGACGTTGCCCGGCAGATTGCCAAGGGTGCGAGTGAAGTTGATCCCTTCCCCCACTGCATTGCCCACGCGTGCGCCCTCGCGAGCGGACTCGGCGTCGCCGCCCTCGCTGACCAGCAGGGTCACCGCAGTCAGCTGCGGCGTGGGTGCCTTATCGGACTTGAACTCGTCGAAGCGGTAGATGGCACGCTGGGCGGCCTCGGCCACCATGCGGGCCTTCCAGTCGCAGCTCCGATCCGGCAGCGGCACGTCGGTGAAGGCGACGGCACAGTCGTCTACGGGCAGCTCGGCCAGGGCCTTGAAGGCGCCGTCCAGGGCCTTGCGGAAGGCCCCTTCCCGGCATTTGTCGCGCTCGCCCAGGCCCACCAGCAGCAGGCGCTCGGTGGAGAGGCCGGGCGCGAAGGGAATCAGCTGCACGTTGCCCAGCTTGGCATCGAAGTCGCCACGCTCGATGAGCTGGCCTATCAGCTTCTCGCTGGCGTCGTCGAGGCGGGCGGCTGCGGGTAGCAGGTCGCCATCCTTGAACACCGGGAGGACGAGGCAAGCGGTCTCGACCTTGGCGGGGTTACCCGTCTGAACTGGGAATTCCATGGTGTCTCCACAAGACAAGCTTTGGGGTTACAAGAGAAGGGGGATTCTGGATAATGCCGGCACCTTGCCGTGTCGTTCCAGTGTACCCAAGGCATGGCTCCATTGCATGGCAGACGCCGCATGATCCTCTTTCGTTACCTGACCCGTGAGATCCTGCTGACCATGGCCGCCGTCGCCGGGGTGCTGCTGCTGGTCATCATGGGTAGCCGATTCATTCGTTACTTCAGCGATGCCGCCGAGGGCGATATCCCGGCCACCATCCTCGGCACCCTGATGCTCTTCCACCTGCCGGGCTTTATGGAGCTGATCCTCCCCCTGGCCTTCTTCCTGGGGATCCTGCTCGCCTACGGCCAGCTCTACCTCAACAGCGAGATCACCGTGCTGGTAGCCTGCGGCATCAGCCCTAATAAGCTGCTACAGGTCAGCCTGGTGCCGGCGACGGTGGTGGCGGTGCTGGTGGGGCTTTGCAGTCTGTGGCTGACGCCGGCAGGGGCCCTGCACAATGCAGTGATGCTCGAGGAGCAGCGCAGCCGGCTGGACTTCTCGGCCCTGGCGCCGGGTCGCTTCCAGGACTTCGGTAGCGGCCGCACTGCCCATATCCTGGGTATGAGCGACGACGGCGAGGAGATGCGCGGCGTCTTCATCAGCGAGCGTCAGCGGCGCCGAGATGGCACCCCGGAGAGCGTGGTAACCCGTGCCGAGGGAGGCTACCAGACTCAGGACCCGGATACCGGCAGCCGCTTCCTGGTGCTCGCCGATGGCGAGCGCTACAGCGTCGATCCCGGGCGCTACCAGGCCGAGCGCCTGACCTTCGAGACCTATGCGGTACGCCTTTCCCAGGCCGACGGCATGCGCGAGCTCGATTCGCCGGAGTATGCCACTACCGGCGAGCTGTTCGCCGACGACTCGCTCGAGGCCCAGGCCCAACTGCAGTGGCGGTTGGGGCTGCCGCTGATGGTCTTTATCCTGACCCTGCTGGCCATGCCGTTGTCGCGGGTCAACCCCCGCCAGGGTCGCTTCGCCAAGCTGCTGCCGGCGATCTTCCTGCACGTGGCGTACCTGAGCCTTCTGCTGGCGGCACTGGACGCCATCGGGCGTGGCAGCCTGCCGGCAAGAGTGGGGATGTGGCCGGTCCATGCGGGCTTCCTGGCCCTGGGTCTCTTGATGATGGTACGCGCCCAACGCAAGGGGATGAGCGGATGATCGCCGATCGCTTCGACCGCTACCTGGCGCGCAACGTGCTGGGCGCCATCATCGTGGTGCAGGTGGTGCTGCTGGGCCTCGACCTGGTGATCACCTATATCAATGACCTGGACGACGTGGAGGGCGACTATGGCGCCTTTCAGGTGCTGGTCCACCTGGGGCTGCGCCTACCGTGGCGCTTCTACCAGTACGCCCCCGTGGGAGTGCTGATCGGGGCCCTGATCGGCCTGGGCAGCATGGCGTCCAGCAACGAGCTGACGGTGATGCGTGCCGCAGGCCGGTCGCTGACTCGTATCCTCTGGGGGGTGATGAAGCCCATCATTCTGGTGGTGGTGGTGGTGCTGCTGATTGCCGAGTATGTCGCGCCCCGAACTGAACAGTTTGCCGCCGCCTGGCGCCTGGAACAGATACAGGGCGCGGGTGCCGTGGTCACCGAGCGGGGCGGTTGGCAGCGCGAGGGCGACACCTTCTATCGCTTCGGGGCCATTCGCGCCGACGACACCGTGCTGGACCTGACCCGTTACCGCTTCCAGGGGCAGGCCCTGCACGAGGCCGTGAGCGCCGACCGAGCTGCCTGGCGTGATGGCGCCTGGATACTCGAGAACGTGGCGGTAACCCGCTTCCTGGACGATCACACCGAGGTCGAGCATCACTCGACCCTGGGCTGGGAGACCAGCCTGACCCCCGACCAGCTGGCGCGGCTGCTGCGGCCGATCAACAGCCAGGCCCCTAGCGAGCTATGGGCCTACGCCCGCTACCTGCAGGATCAGGGGCAACAGGCGACCCAGCCACTGCTGCATTTCTGGCAAAAGTTGCTGATGCCGCTGACCATGGGCTCTCTGGTGCTGGTGGCGGCCTCCTTCGTGTTCGGTCCGCTACGCACCGTGGCCGCCGGTACGCGGGTCTTCTACGGGGTGGTCACCGGCCTGGCCTTCAAGTACCTGCAGGACCTGCTGGCGCCGGCCTCCATGGTCTTCGGCTTCTCTCCGGCCTGGGCGGTGCTGGCCCCGACCCTGATCTGTGCGGCGCTGGGCCTCTATTTGCTCAGGCGCACCGGCTGACTCAAGGAGTCTTCATGCAACAACGCTTTGGCAGTCTCGACGCTGTCTTGCCGGCGGGGTTCGCCCGCCGGCTGGGCGCCATGATCTATGACAGCTTCCTGGTGGCGGCCATCTGGCTGCTGGTCACTGCCCTTCATCTTATGGTGGCTCGCTACCTTCTGGGAATTCCTGCCGAGCAGGTAGGGAGCAGTCCGCTCTGGGCACTATCTCTTCAGATACTCTTGCTGGGCTCGGCCTTCGCCTTCTTCACCTTCTGCTGGGTACGCGGCGGCACAAC
This sequence comes from uncultured Halomonas sp., assembly GCA_964456005.1. Classification (GTDB taxonomy): domain Bacteria; phylum Pseudomonadota; class Gammaproteobacteria; order Pseudomonadales; family Halomonadaceae; genus Halomonas. Next base: position 1,933 of record CAYWBG010000150.1, on the reverse strand, counting down.
CTTGGGGATGCAGGCCTGGCGACTGCGCGTCCAGACCCTCGACGGCCGCTCCATCACGCCGGCCCAGTCGTTGCTGCGCTGCGTGATGGCCATCGTCTCCATCGCCGTGCTGGGGCTCGGCTACCTGTGGATCCTCTTCGACGCCGAGCGACGCAGCTGGGGGGATATCGTCTCCGGCACCCGGGTGGTGGTGGTGCCCAAGTCAGCCAAATGACGGGATAGCGTGACCGGCATCAGACATTGGTTGCGTCCCGCTTGCAGGAAGCCATGCGAATCATTTACATTTAACCTTGTGAACTGCAGCGAGGTGATGCCGATGTACGTCTGTCTCTGCAAGGGGGTCTCCGACCACCGGATCCGACATACCGTCGAGAACGGCGCGCGCAGCTGGCGCGAGGTTCAGCGTGAGACCGGGTGCGGTACCCAGTGCGGTAAATGTGCTTGCGAGGGCAAGCGTCTTACCCGCGAGGCGGTCAAGGCCGAGTTGATGGTCGGAGCCGAGGACTTGGCCTACGCGGTATGACCGGAGCTGTGCAACGAAATCATGATCATTCTCGCTACCGTTATCAGGCGTATGATTCCATTGGCTTTTCCTGGCAAGCGGTTAGACTGTTCGGCAGCGCCTGGTAATGCCTCTTTTGGCATGCCAAGCTGATGCCACATTTTCCTGACGACAGTCACAAGGTGAATCCATGAAAGGCGACAGCAAGGTCATTGAGCATCTCAACAAGGCTCTCGGCAACGAGCTGGTAGCGATCAACCAGTATTTCCTGCATGCCAAGATGTACAAGGATTGGGGCCTGCAGAAGCTGGCCAAGTGGGAGTACGGCGAGTCCATCGAGGAGATGCAGCACGCCGACAAGCTGATCGAGCGGATCCTCTTTCTCGAGGGGGTGCCCAATCTCCAGGATCTGGGCAGGCTCCACATCGGCGAGAACGTTCGCGAGATGCTGGAGTGCGACCTCAAGATCGAGCATGAGGGGCGTGAGGATTACATCGAGGCGATCACCTACTGCGAGCAGGTCAAGGACTACGTGAGCCGTGACCTCTTCCGCGACATCCTCGCCGACGAGGAAGATCACATCGACCATATCGAGACTGAGCTCGGCTTGATCGACAAGGTCGGCCTCGAAAATTACATGCTCAAGCAGATGCAGGAAGCCGGCGAGGAGTAACCGCCCGCCTTTCCCTCCATCATCTCGCAGACACCGGCGCCCTAGTGGCGCCGGTGTTGTTTCTGGATCCCGAGCGACCGTTTCCCGCCGATGTTCTACGCTGGTGCATAGCCTCTTTGTGGAGCCCGGGGTTCGCACCTCGATGGTGCCGGTTTGTCGGATTGGCCGGCACGGCACGTGCGCTACCCCTGACCAACAGGTCAAGCGGCCGATCTGGCAGGCTTCCTGCATTACAACAATGACCAACCATCAGCGCGAGGGCATTTCCATGAGTCGTTCCTTTCCCCGCCACACCGGCCTGCTTGCCGGTATGCTCGGCCTGTCGCTTGCCGGCGTCACGCTTTCCAGTGTCGCCCTGGCCGACGAGACCCGCGTTCGCTTCCAGCTCGATTGGCGCTTCGAAGGGCCATCGGCGCCCTTCCTGATGGCCGTGGAACGCGGCTATTTCGCGGAGGAGGGGCTAGACGTCCAGGTCGACTCCGGCAGCGGCTCCGCGGGGGCCATCAACCGGGTGGCCTCGGGTGCCTACGAGATGGGCTTCGGTGATCTCAATGCCCTGGTGGAGTTCCTGGCCGAGAACCCCGACGGGCCCGGCATCCAGGGCGTCTACGTGGTCTATGACGGCTCCCCGGCCGCGGTCTTCGCCCGCCAGGACCGCGGCATCGAGTCGCCGGCGGACCTCGCCGGCAAGTCGATTGCCGCACCGGCCTTCGATACCGGCTACCGCGCCTGGGGCATCTTCGCCGCCGCCAACGACC
>CAYWBG010000149.1:0-5230 GCA_964456005.1 uncultured Halomonas sp. | reverse complement strand
CCGGTGGTGGTGGCGCTGCTGCTGATGAATACCCTGCCGATCCAGCTGGCGCTGCTCAGCTGGGCGCTCGGGGGGCCCCGACCCACCGCCCGGGCAGCGCTGATCATGGGCGTCATCCTGGTCGGCCTGGTGGTGGTGCTGGACGTCCCGGCCTGGCTGGCCGACCCCGAGGCCATGGGCCCGGGCTGGGTCGCCGGGGTGGCATTCGGCCTTGCCGCCGCCAGCGCCTTTTCCTGCGCGCTATGGATCACCGAGCATCGTCTCGCCGAGGTGGGCAGCACGCTGCGGACGCTGCTGACCATGCTCACCGTCATTGTGGCCATGCTAGCGGCTGGCGGACTGGGGCTGGTGCCGGGAGGCATGGCCCTGCCGGCCTCGCCGCCCGGCTGGTTGGGGCTCGCCCTCCTGGGGCTGTTCTATGCGGTGGCCTTCTCGACGCTGTTCATCACCGTCCCGCGCCTGAACATGGCCCGCAATGCTCCGGCCATGAACATGGAGCCGGTGGCGGCCCTGGTGCTGGGCTATGTGGTGCTGGGACAGGCCCTTTCGCCGGTGCAACTGCTCGGCGGCGGCATCGTGATCGCGGGAATCGTGGTGTTGGGAGTGTCGAAGCGGGCCTGAGTCGCCAGGGGCTGTCGGGTCCAGGCGACCTCTAGTGGCGCATATTTTCACATTCCACCCTTGATCTCTCGTGGGGGGATGGCCACACTGTATGTTGTTAGGAAACGGTGTTCATTAATGAGGAGGACGCCATGAAACGTCTGACGATTGTTGCTCTGAGCTCTGCCTTGTTCGCCGCCGGTGCGGTCACCTCCGCCCAGGCCCAGCAGGCCTTCTACCCCCAGCCCTACGTTGGCGGCAGTGCCATGTTCTGGCAGGTCAACCCCGACAGCGCCTCGAGCCGCGACAGCGTCGGCCTGCGCCTCGACGGTGGCATGCAGTTCAATGAATACTTCGCCGCGGAGGCCCATCTGGGCGGCGGTGGCTCAGATGGCCCCGCCGAGCTGGACTACTTGGTTGGTGGCTACGCCAAGGGCATTCTGCCCGTCTCCCCTGAGTTCCGGGTGTTCGGCCTGGCTGGCTTTACCGAGGTGGATTTCGACGCCGACCGTGAGAGCGGCTTCTCCTATGGTGCGGGCGCCGAGTTCGACGTGGCGCCTAACCTGGCGGTGGGCGCCGACTACATGCGCTACCTGGATAAGTCCGAAGGTACCTTCGATGCGGCCAGTGTGGGCATGCGCTTCCGCTTCTGACGTTTGACGTCGCCCCGCGATAACAGGCGCCCCCGGCTTCTCGCCGCGGGGCGCCTTTTTTTGGTGCGCCTGTCTCTGATGGTGCATGGATGTTGCGCTTTCGTGGTGCAGTATCGTGGCCCGTCCCTTGGGGGGCAGGCCCTGGCCGAGCCACCTGGGGCGAATGGAATGCTTCTCGTGCGGAGCTGCCGCCACCGGGGCCCGATTTCAAGGTGATGGCGGGTCTTTCAGTCTCTGGCACAGTCTGTGCAAGGGCTGATATGACACGACTGTCTTCCCGGGAGCTGACATGACCGATTCACGCCCCACGCCGTATGCCGGCTTCGATGCGGCCCTCACGCCGCGACTGCTGTTCACCGACCTGGATGGCTCTCTGCTCGACCATCACAGTTACGACTGGTCGCCGGCCGGTCCCTGGCTGGCCCGCCTCAAGCAGTTGGGCGTGCCTGTGATCCCGGTGACCAGCAAGACCCGCAGCGAGATCGTGCCGCTGCGCCAGGCCCTGGGTCTTGCCGACACGCCCTTCATCGCCGAGAACGGCGCCGTGGTGGGCCTGCCGCCGGCCTGGTGCCATGCGCGGCTAGAGCGCCCTGGCCCCGATGGCCTGGGCATCAGGACATTGGGGGTAGATATCGGCTTCGTTCGCAAGCGCCTGGCGGTATGGCGGGAGCGGCTGGGGGTTCGCTTCACCACCATGAGCGAGATGGGACTCGATGAACTCGTGGCCTATACCGGCTTGCCCGAACCTGAGGCGCGCCTGGCCCGCATGCGCGAGGGCAGTGAGCCGTTGATCTGGGAGGATGACGAGGCGCGGCTCGAGGGCTTCCGCGAGGGGCTGGCCGGCGACGGCCTGCAGCTGGTTCGCGGCGGACGCTTCTGGCACGCCACCGGTGCCACCCACAAGGGCAGTGCGGTCGCCTGGCTGGTCGAGCGTTTCCGATCCTTGCGCGGGCGCCAGCCACAGACCCTGGCGCTGGGGGATGGCCCCAATGACATTTCCATGCTCGAGGTGGTGGATCAAGCGGTGGTGATTCGCGGCTGCCACGGCCTGCCGGTGGCACCGGATCAGCCGGCGCTCTATTGCAGCGAGGCGACCGGCCCGGCCGGCTGGGTCGAGGGGGTGGCCCACTGGTGGGGGCGAGCTGACCGCCGGGTAATACCGGCGGCGCTGGGTGACACACCGCTCGAGGCCAGCAAGAGGTCTCCAGAGCCGGCCAAGGCGCTGCCGGCATGAGCGACTTTCACCAGAACGGCATCATCACCGACTTTCACAACCTGACCCGCCGGCCGGTGGCGGACCTGGAAGCGGAGCTCTTGGCGTTCTCGCGTCGGCGTCCGATGAGCCTGATCCTGCCCTCGCTCTACTCCGAACTGGAGGGGCCGGCCCTCGAGGCGATCGTCGAGGAAATCCGCCAGGTGCCCTACCTGTCCGAAGTGGTGATCGGACTGGACCGGGCCGACAGCGAGCAGTTCCTGCATGCCCGTCAGTTCTTCTCGCGCCTGCCCCAGCGGCATCGCATCTTGTGGAACGACGGACCGCGGCTACGCGCCCTGGATGCCGAACTGGAGGCTCAGGGGCTCTCGCCCTTGGAGCCCGGCAAGGGGCGCAATGTCTGGTTCTGCGCGGGCTTCGTGCAGGCCTCCGGGTGTGGTGCGGTGGTGGGGCTGCATGATTGCGATATCCTCACCTACGACCGTGGGCTGCTGGCAAGGCTCTTCTATCCGGTGGCGCACCCTCACTTCAACTATGAGTTCTGCAAGGGCTACTACCCCCGCATCGCCGACGGCAAGCTCAATGGACGGGTGTCGCGGCTGATGGTCACGCCGCTATTGCGTGCACTCAAGCGTATCCACGGGCCGCTGCCCTATCTCGAGTACCTGGACAGCTATCGCTACCCGCTATCCGGAGAGTTCGCCATGCGCGCCGAGGTGCTCGACGGCATCCGCATCCCGGCGGATTGGGGGCTGGAGATCGGCGTGCTCTCCGAGGTACATCGTAACCATTCCACCAAGCGACTCTGCCAGGTGGACCTGGCCGACCGTTACGATCATAAGCACCAGCCTGTCTCGGAGGAGGACGCCAGCGCCGGGCTCAACCGCATGAGCCTGGACATCGCCAAGGCGCTCTACCGCAAGCTGGCCACCCAGGGCGTGACCTTCAGCGCCGAGGGCTTCCGTACCCTCAAGGCCACCTACTACCGCCTGGCGCTGGACCTGATCGAGGCCTACGACCACGATGCGGTAATGAACGGTCTCAGCCTGGACCGTCATGCCGAGGAGCGCGCCGTGGAACTGTTCGCCGCCAACTTGCTGGAGGCGGGCAATGCCTTCCTCGACAACCCCGGCGAGCGTCCCTTCATCCCCAGCTGGAACCGGGTGCGCTCGGCGATCCCCGGGCTGCTTGAGCGCCTCCATGACGCCGTGGAGGCGGACAACGCCCCCCGGGCTACGCCCTAAGCCTGAAGCGGGAAGGACGCCGCTTCGCCCTTACGGCGAGGCCTGCGACGGCTTCTGTACCAGCCACAGGCAGCGGTAAGGCGCCAGACTGTCCTGGGCCACCCAGGGGGCCTGCTCCAGCAGTTCAAACCAGTTTCCGTCGGCCAGGGCCTCCAGCGCCAGTGGCTGAGGCGCGTCGGTGACGTTATGGATCGCCAGCAGGCGGCGCCCGTCGGGCAGCGGCCCGCGCATCAGTGCCAGCAGTTCGGGAGGCGTCTTCACGACTCGCTGGGGAACATCGGGGTGGAAGCAGGGCTCCTCACGGCGCACCGCCAGTCGGCGAGTCAGCCCCTCGAAGACCATGCGGGTGGGCGTGTCGGGGCTGTCCAGCAGCAGTTCTAGCGCTCCAAGCTGCCAGCGACGGCGGTTGATGGAGCGCAGGCGACCACTGCGCTCCACGCCCTCCAGGTCGTTCTGGGTGCCAGTCAGCGCATGCAGGTAGAGGGCGGGAATGCCCTGCAGGCCAAGCATCAGCTGCTGGCCGCACAGGAAGCGCTGCATCTGCCAGGGGTCGGGGCCACGCCGGGTGCCCTGCATGGCGTCGAACCAGGTGATGTTGATCTCATAGGGGCTGTCGCTGCCGTCGTCGTGGGTGCGCATGCTCACGAAGCCCCCGAAACGGTGCATCAGCTCCAGCAGCGCCTCGATCTCGTGCTGGGGCAGCCAGCCCTCCAGTGGACGCACGCCGATGCCGTCATGGCTGGCAGTGAAGTTGAGGAAACTGCAGCCAGGCGGCAAGCCAGGCAGGCTGCGTAGCCAGGCGGCCAGGGTGCCGGCCTCGCCGCTGGTCAGGGTGTGCAGCAGCAGCGGCGGCAACGGAAACTGGTAGACCAGGTGCGCCTCGTCGGGCGGGCCAGGGAGATGCTCCAGCCCCTCGTCTGAGAGACGTTCCAGGCCAAGGTAGCTTAGGTTCTCGTGGTGGGGCACGTTGGTCTCGGTGAGCAGCAGGGTGCCCGGTGCCACATGGTCGACAATGGCGCGCAGCAGACGTACGACCTCGTGGGTCTGGGGCAGGTGGATGCAGGGGGTGCCGACCTCCTTCCACAAGTAGGCGATGGCGTCCAGGCGAATCACTCGGGCGCCCTGGCTCAGGTAGAAGAGCAAGATACCAATGAACTCCAGCAGCACATCGGGATTGGCGAAATTCAGGTCGACCTGGTCCTCGGAGAAGGTCGCCCAGAGATGGCGGGTGCCCCGGCGGGTGGGCACCGGCACCAGCAGCGGTGCACTGCGCGGTCGCACCACCGCCGAGAGGTCGGTCTCCGGGTCCATCTCGATGAAGAAGTCGCGGCCCGGCCGGCTTCCGGTCAGGTAGTCGACGAACCACAGCGACTCCCGCGACACATGGTTGAGCACCAGGTCCACGGCCAGGGCGTGCCGCTCGGCCAGGGCACGGACATGGGCCCAGTCGCCGAGGTCGGGGGAGACCTCGCGGTAGTGGATCACCGAGAAGCCGTCGTCGCTGCTCCAGGGAAAGAAGG
>CAYWBG010000148.1:0-5366 GCA_964456005.1 uncultured Halomonas sp. | reverse complement strand
TCAGACCGGTGACCACGTCCACCGAGGGACGCTGGGTGGCGAGTATCAGGTGGATACCGGCGGCCCGGGCCTTCTGGGCCAGCCGAGCGATCAGCTCCTCGACCTTCTTGCCGACGATCATGAACATGTCGGCGAACTCGTCGATCACCACCACGATGTAGGGCAGCTTCTCCAGCACCGGCGGGGACTGGTGCATCTCCCAGGGCTGGGGCTCCCAGAGCGGGTCGGCCACCTGGGCGCCGGCCCGCTCCGCCTCGTCAAGCTTGGCGTTGAAGCCGGCGATGTTGCGCACGCCCATGGAGGCCATCAGCTTGTAGCGTCGCTCCATCTCGGCCACGCACCAGCGCAGGGCGTTGGCGGCCTCCTTCATATCGGTGACCACCGGGGCCAGCAGGTGGGGTATGCCGTCGTAGACGGAGAGCTCCAGCATCTTGGGGTCGACCATGATCATGCGCAGCTCGTCGGGCGTCGCCTTGAGCAACATGGAGATCAGCATGGCATTGACCCCCACCGACTTGCCCGAGCCGGTGGTACCCGCCACCAGAAGATGGGGCATCTTGCCCAGGTTGGCCACCACCGGGCCACCGCCGATATCCTGGCCCAGGGCCAGGGTCAGGGCGGAGTCGGCCTGCTGGTAGCGGTCGGAATCGATCACCTCGCGCAAGCGAATCATCGCCCGATGGGGATTGGGGATCTCGATGCCCACCGTGGGCCTACCCGGGATCACCTCCACCACTCGCACGCTCTTGACCATCAGCGAGCGAGCCAGGTCCTTGGCCAGGTTGCTGATCTTGGAAACCTTAACACCGGCGGCAGGTTTGATCTCGAAACGCGTGATGACCGGTCCCGGCCAGGTCTCCACCACCTCGGCCTTGACGCCATACTCACGCAGGCGCACCTCCAGCAACTCGGCCATCTCGGCCAGCTTCTCGGTGGAGTAGTTCTGCTTCTGCGGCTCGGGCACGCTCAACAGCCGCAGGCTGGGCAGCTTGCCGTCAGGTTCGGGCATGTTATCGAACACCGGCCGCTGGCTCTGCAGGTGCTCAACGGTCCACAGCCGCATCCCCTCTTCCTCAGTGGCCTCGCGGGCTTGCTCGGCAGTGGCGACATGCGGCTCGTCGTCCAGGTCGTCGCCAGGCGCCTCCTCCGGCTCCGGCGGCTGCAGCAGCGCCGCCTTGCCGTCCTCCCGGGCAGACGAGGTGACATCCGGTGCCTGGCGAGGCACCCGGGGCTCGATGGATGACTCGACGGGCGCCTCCCAGGTCAGCCCGGGTTCGTCGCTGTCCGTCTCGTTCCAGTCCAGCCCCTGCCGGCCGGCCAGGCCAGGTTCCTGGCGCTCGCTTAGCGTCGACGACCGGGGCCCGCTAGCGCCGGTCGGACGCGGCATGTCGTCGGGTGCCGCAGGGTTCTTCCGGGCCTTGTCGCCGTCGGCTCCCGACTCAGGCACCGGAGCAGCGGAAGGCGCGTCATCACGACCGGCACGCAGCGAGGGGGGCGTCCAGGCGGAGATCACGTCATCGTCATCGGGCAGCACCGGGTCGGGAACTGTTTCCGGCGCGCGGCCTTGCTCGGGGCGGGGCGCTGGCGCTGCGGTGCGCTCCTGCTGAGTCGACTCCGCGGCGGGCTCGGGAGCAACAGGCTCGGGCACCGACTGCGCCGATGCCTCGGGTGCTGCGGCCCCAGGGTCCCCACCCAGCGAAGGTTCGCGTTGGCGGGCGGTATAGGCGGCCCCGGGCTGCTTGGCAGAGGGCGTCTTTTCGGGTACCTCCCAGGGAATCTGGGTCTCGCCATCGTTGCCGAAGGCCGGCTCCTGTCGCTCACCAACGCCAAGAGCAGACGGCCTCCCAGACCGGCCGGACCGCAGCCGCTGCCACCAGTTCGGCCGGGAAGGCCGAGGCGCCACCTTGCCAGTGGCACCCTCGGCCGCACCGGCGGGCGGCTCCGGGGCCTCGGGAGTCGGCACACTGCGCTCCGCCACATCGGGCTCGCTGCGCTCTTCCGTTTCGGCGCGGGTAAAGGCAAAGCGCTCTTTGATCCATCCCCACAGCCGCAGGGCCCGATGGCCCAACTCATCCATTACGGTCAACCAGGAGAGTCCCGTGAAGAGCGGGAAACCGCAGAGCATGGCGGCCAGGGCGATCAGGCCGGTGCCTCCCGAACCCACCATAGGCAGCAGGGCCCCCACCAGCCCCTCGCCGAGGATGCCCCCCGAGGAGTAGGGCAGAGGCGTCTCGGCGGGTGGCTGATAGAAGTGCAGAGCGCCCAGGGTTGTCGTGCCCAGCAGCAACAGCACCAGGCCACCGCCGCGCACCGCCAGCGCCGTGGGATCCCACGCCAGGTGGACCTGACGGGCACGCAGTAAGCGCCAGGCGGCAAAGCCCAGCATGCCCGGCCACCACAGGGCACTGGCGCCAAACATGGAGTAGAGAACATCCGACAGCCAGGCCCCCACGGGCCCCATCCAGTTGGCCACATCCGTCTCAGGCCCACTGCGAGACCAGCCGGGATCGCCCGGCTGGAAACTGAACAGCGCTAGCAGCAGGAAGACACAGGCCGCCAGCAGCACGATCGCCACGCCCTCGCGCGCCGATCCCTGCAGCCTCAGGCCGAAGCGCTTCGCCGTCTCCTTGGCACTCGCCGCGCTCACACCGCGCGGCGAGGACTTCTTGTTGACACTCAAGCGGTCATCCCCCTTGCGCCGAAGGTGGCGCCATCCGGTTCCTTCGCACCAATCATACCGAGCAAGTGCTTGCCATCACAGTGGCGTCTCCCCTTGAGCCGCATCGCCACGGGCGTCACACTGACGCCAACGACTCGCATGGATGCCCTTCCCGATGCTGCCCTGGCTTGCCGACCATCCGGTCCGGTTCCCCCCCGTCGCGCATGCGCTACGTGACCCCGACGGCTTGCTTGCCGCCGGTGGCGACCTCTCCCCCGGCTGGCTGCTGGCCGCCTATCGTCGCGGCATCTTCCCCTGGTTCAGCGACGACCAGCCGATCCTGTGGTGGAGCCCGGATCCGCGCATGGTGCTTCTCCCCCAGGAGCTCAGGGTTCGCCGCAGCCTAGCCAAGCGACTTCGCAACGCCGGTTTCCGGGTCACCGCCGACCGTGCCTTCGACGAAGTGGTCGAGGCTTGTGCCCAGACACGTGACGGCCAGCCGGGCACCTGGATCACCGAGGAGATGCGCCGAGCCTACGGCCGGCTGCATGCCCTTGGGGCGGCCCACTCCCTCGAGGTATGGCGCGACACCCGGCTGGTGGGGGGGCTCTACGGCGTGGCGCTGGGCCCGGTCTTCTTCGGCGAATCGATGTTCTCCCGCGTGCCAGACGCCTCCAAGGTGGCCCTGGTGCACCTGGCCCGGGCCATGGCCGCGGGCGGTGGACGCCTGATCGACTGCCAGATGCACACCGCTCATCTGGCCAGCCTGGGCGCTAGAGATATCGCCCGGGACGCCTTCATCAGCTATCTTGAGAAGTGGCTGGGCAGGGCGAACGACATGGAACCCGATGACGGCCATTTCACGCCCGCCACCTGGTCCTTCGAGGCCATTTCCCCATCCGATCCGAGAGAGCCGCCGTGAGCAGCAACGCCCCCCGACAACCCGTGCGGGATCTGCGCTTCTTCCTCACCGTGCCCCATCCATGCAGCTATCTGGAGGGGCGCGAAGCCACCACCCTGTTCCTCGATCCCCAGGAGTCGCCCGGGCAGGGTGTCTACGATGCCCTGGCGCTCCTCGGTTTCCGGCGCAGTGGCCGCCACCTCTATCGCCCCCATTGCGAGGGCTGCAGCGCCTGCATCTCGGTACGCATCCCGGTGGCCGACTTCACTCCCAGCCGGAGCCAGCGTCGCCTGGCACGGCGCAATGCCGACCTGACCCTGCACCTGCGTCCAGCAATCTTCGACCCCGAGCATTACGCACTCTACGCCCGCTACATCCGCACCCGTCACGCTGACGGTGATATGTATCCACCCAGCCACGAGCAGTACCGCACCTTCCTGACCCTGGACCAGGATTACGCTCGCCTGCTGGAGTTCCGTTTGGACGGGCAGTTGATGGCGGTGACGGCCTACGACCAGCTCGAGCACGGGCTCTCGGCGATCTATACCTTCTTCGACCCCGACCCGGCCCTGGAGCGGCGCTCGCTGGGCACCTTCGCGGTGCTGACCCTGGTGGCGCAGTCCCGCCGCCGCGGCCTGCCCCACGTCTACCTGGGCTACTGGATCCGCGAATGCCGCAAGATGAACTACAAGCGGGCCTTCCAGCCCCTGGAGATGCTCGATGGCCGCCACTGGCGGCGCCTCATCACCCCCTGAAAGCGGCGTTTCTTTGCCTTGAGCGTCGGCATGCGGCACAATATCTCGCTATTCTTCTGGCACGGACATTTCGTATGTCGCGCTGCCGCATTGTCATCACATCAGCGAGGAACCGCCTATATGGCACGTGAAGACCATATCGAAATGGAAGGCGTCGTCGTCGATACCCTTCCCAATACCACCTTTCGCGTCGAGCTGGAGAACGGCCACGTAGTGACCGCCCACATCTCGGGCAAGATGCGCAAGAACTACATCCGCATCCTGACTGGCGACAAGGTCAAGGTCGAGCTGACGCCGTACGACCTCACCAAGGGACGCATCGTCTACCGCTCTCGCTGATAGGCTGCCACCTTCCCGACCCGCCCTCCGATGCCTGCCGCACACAAGACAACGCCCCGTCCAAAGACAGGGCGCTGTGAATTGCCGCTAGCCTGAGCCCCTCAGGGCGCGTCGGCCAGCTCAGCCTCCGTGGAGAGGTGCAACTCTCCCTCCTCGACGCTGACGTGCACCACGCCGCCGTGTTCCGACAGCTCGCCGAACAGGATCATCTCTGCCAACGGCTTCTTGAGCTTGTCCTGAATCAGGCGCGCCATGGGGCGTGCCCCCATGTCGGGGTCGTAGCCCTTCTCGGCCAGCCAGTCCCGCGCCTCCATGTCCACGTCCAGCTGAACCCGCTTCTCGTCGAGTTGAGCCTGCAGCTCCACCAGGAACTTGTCCACCACGCTGCGAACCACCGACGTGGGCAAGGAATGAAACTGGATGATGCCATCCAGGCGATTGCGGAACTCCGGAGAAAAGGTCTTGCGGATCGCCTCCAGGGCATCCGTCGAGTGGTCCTGATGCTGGAAACCGATGGAGCGACGCGTGGCCAACTCGACCCCGGCGTTAGAGGTCATGATCAGTATCACGTGGCGGAAATCGGCCTCGCGGCCATTGTTGTCGGTGAGGCGGCCATGGTCCATGACCTGCAGCAGCAGGTTGAAGACCTCGGGATGTGCCTTCTCGATCTCGTCGAGCAGCAGCACGCAGTGCGGATGCTTGGTGATCGCCT
>CAYWBG010000147.1:0-5469 GCA_964456005.1 uncultured Halomonas sp. | reverse complement strand
GGCCGATGTCGGTGAGAAAGCCGCCATGACCGGCGCCGGCGCAGCGGATCTTCTCGGCGAGCAGCCCCTGGGGGTAGAACTCCACCGCCAAGCTGCCGGCATTCATCGCTTCGATGGCGGTGCGGTTGAGCCCCAGGTGCGATGTGATCAGCCGCCGGACGCGCCCGGCTTCGATCAGCCTGCTGATGCCGATGCCGGGCTCGTTGGCATCGTTCTTGATCAGGGTGAGCTCACCCTGGCCACAGGCCAGCAGGGCGTCGAGCAGGGCGAAGGGGGTGCCCGGCGAGCCGAAGCCGCCGACCATGATGGTGGACCCCTCCGGGATGGCGGCTACCGCCGCCTCGAGGTCGCGGACCTTCTGGGTGAGCAGCGTCATGATGTCGGTGCCTCCTTGGGCGGTTCGGTCGGGGCAGCGGCACCCGCCTCGTCGGCCAGGGCTCGGTCGAAGCGGGCCATGGCCCGATCTAGACGCTCGAGCAGCGTCTCCACCTCGTCGGCGCGGATGGTCAGCGGCGGGGTGACCAGGAAGTGGTCGCCGGCCACGCCGTCTAGGCAGCGGCGAGGGTAGATCAGCAGCCCCTCCTCCCTGGCCAGGGCGGTGATCTGGGCGAAACGGTTCTGCTCGGCGGGAAAGGGTCGGCGCGTGTCGGGGTCGGCGACCAGTTCCACACCCCACAGCAGACCGAGGCCGCGTACGTGGCCGACCCAGGCGTAGCGTTCAGCCAGCGCCCGCAGGCCGGTCTCAAGCTGCTTTCCACGCTCCCGGGTGTTGTCCAGCAGCCGCTCACGGCGGATCGCCTCGACTACGGCGAGGCCAGTGGCGCAGGCCAGCGGGTTGCCGGCGTAGGTGTGGCCGTGCTGAAAGCCGCCGCTGGCCATCACCTTGGTGACGATGTCGTCGCGAGCCAGCAGCGCTCCTACGGGGTAGTAACCGGCGCCCAGCCCCTTGGCAGTGACCAGCAGGTCGGGGATGACGCCGTAGTGCTGCCAGGCGAACCAGGTGCCGGTGCGGCCCACGCCGGTGAGCACCTCGTCGAGGATCAGCAGGCAGCCGAATTCGTCGCACAGCGCGCGGATGCCCTTCAGATAGCGCTCGCCCAGCAGTCGGGCGCCGCTGCTGGCGCCGCCCACCGGTTCCAGTATGAAGGCGATGATCGACTCGGGGCCGGCGGCCTCGATGGCCGCACGGGTCTCGGCCAGCAACCGGTCAACGTGGGCGTCGTCGTCGGCGTCCCGGTGGCGATAGAAGTCGGGGCCCGGCACCTTGAGCGAGGCGTGGGTGAGCTCGGTGAAGGGCGCCTCCAGGGGGTGATAGCCGGTGACGCCCAGCGCCCCCAGGGTGCTGCCGTGGTAGGAGGGGCGCAGGGAAACGAAGCGGCGTCGCTGCGGCTCGCCGGTGGCGACGACGTACTGCCGTGCCAGCTTGAGGGCCGACTCCACGGCCTCCGAGCCGCTACAGACGAAGAACACTTTCTCCAGGGCGCCGTCGGTCAACTCGACCAGGGCACGGCCCAGGGCCAGGGCGGGGGCGCTCTCGAACTGGGTGCGGTAGGTGAAGGCGACGCGATCGAGCTGGGCCAGCATGGCGTTGCGGATATCCTGCCGGCCGTGGCCGAGGTTGCAGGAGATGGCGCCGGAGCAGCCGTCCAGATAAGCCTTGCCCCGGGTATCCCATAGGGTGACCCCATCGGCATGGCTGACTTCCGGCAGGGCGGGGCCGGCCTGGTAGAACAGCGGAGAGTCGGTCATCGAGGCTTCCGTTTGTCGTTGTGGTGATGAAGGGAGGCTCGATTCAGTCTAGGTAGCGCCGGCAACATATTTCAATATATGATGTTTTTATCGGATTCGATGAGTTTTAATCATGCCTGATGTCAACATCCACTCCCTCAAGGCGCTGGCGATCTTCAAGACCCTGTTCGAGGTGGGAAGCGCCTCCGGGGCGGCACGCCATCTGGGCATCACTCAGTCCGGCGTTAGCCGCTCACTGGCTCAGTTGGAGGAGAACCTGGGCATCCAGCTGTTCCTGCGCGAGAAGAATCGGCTGGTGGCCACGCCCGAGGCCGCTGAGCTCTACGACGAGATCCTGCGGTTGATGGGCAACATCGAGGAGCTGCGCCACAGCGTGCTGGCGCTCAAGGAGTTTGGTGCCTCGCGGCTACGGATCGCCTCGATTCCTGGGCTCTCCTTCGGCTTCGTGCCGCGGTTGGTGGCAGCGCTGCTGGCGGAGAACCGCCATTTCAGTGTTAGCCTGGATATGATGTCCAGCCACGAAGTGCAGAGTGCGGTAGAGTCGAGTCACGCCGATATCGGTTTCGTCACCCTGCCGTCAACCTCGCCCCAGCTGCACACTGAGACGCTGCTGACGACCCAAGCGGTGTGCCTGTTGCCTGAGTCCCATCCCCTGGCCTCCCAGGAGGTGGTGGATATCAAGGACCTGCGGGACCAGCAGCTGGTGATCAGCAATCAACCGAGCATTAGTACCAATCCGCTTCTGGAACTGGCCGCCAGGCACGGGGTGAGAATCGCGGGCAAGACTGAGGCCAACATCGGCACGATCACGGCGCTGGTGGCTAACGAGGTCGGCATCACGGCGATCAACCCGATCACCGCCCACGACCAGCTGGGGCGGCACGAGAGGGTCAAGGTGCTGCCTTTCACGCCGGCCATGAGCTTCAGCTTCGGACTGGTCTATCGAGGAGAGTGGAAGGAGTCCAGAGCCTTGGAGTTTCTCCGCGAGCGAGGACGAGTGCTGCTCGCCGATTATTCCAGCTGAGCCTTGTGAGCCTTACCTCTTGGCACTGCGCTGGCGCTGTTGCACCTGAAGTGCATCCATGCGGCTCTTCAGGGCAGTCTGGGTGGCCTGCAGCGCCTCGGCGCGTATTTCCGCCTTGGTGGCGCGCTGGGTGGCTTCCTGGGCCTGCTTCAGGGCATCCTGGCGGGCGCGTTCGGCGGCATCCAGGCGCTCCTTGTGCTCGGCACGCAGCTCGGCGACCTCCTGACGCTGGCGGGTGCGCTCACCCTGCAGTTCCCGCTGCAGCTGAGCCAACTGGTCGGTCTTCTCGGCCGCCTGGCCGAGGGCACTGTCCCGCTGGGTCTCGGCCACGGCCTGGCTGCGCAGGGCCTTGACTCGCTCCTCATCGGCGGCGCGCACCTGGCGTTCGGCATCCAGGCGAGCCTGTTGGGCGCTCTCCAGCTGCTCCTTCAGCATCGTCACCTGCTGGCGAGTCTCGATCAGTGAAGCATGGTGTTCCCGGCCACTGCGCCTTTCGCTGCCCAGTTCGGTGGTGAGCTGTTCCACCTCGGCCTTCAGGGCATCGCGACGGGAAACGGCCGCGTCGCGCGCTGCCTCGCTGTCCTGAAGGCGCTTCTCCAGTTCGGCCAAGCGGCGCTCCAGCGCCTCGCCGACCTCGGCGAGGGTGGTGGCGTCGCCTCGGGCCTCTTCGGCCGCCTGCTCGCCCGGGCCACGGGCGCTGGCGACCTGCTCGGCCAGCTCGCGTTCCAGTGCCTGGATCAAATCCTCCGGCAGCCTGGGAGTGGGTGGCACCGGCTCGGGGCGTGCGGCACGCCAGGCGGATAGGTGGCGCTGGATACGGCTGGGGGAGCCGCCGCCCAGGTGTTCGCAGACCCGCTGCAGGCTGGGCTCGGCGCCGCGGTGGACCAGGTTTTCGGCGGCGGCAGCCACCTGTTCATAAGTAAGCGATGTCGTGCTTTCGTGAGGCTCTGGTTGACTCATGCGTCATCCCTGTAATGGCGGCTGGCGAAGCCGACTCAGCCTAACATACTGGCCTGAGTCGACAGCAGGTGCACCTGCAGCGAGTGTTCTTGGCGCGTTTTCGCCTCGGCCTTCACACTGGCTGGGGCAGGTCATCATGTTGGCCACGAGGAGACCATTATGGAGGGCGCTTCAGCGTTAGGCGACCGTCACTGGGCGCAATGGGTCGAGGCGGTGCCTGGCACCGATCCCGAGGCTTCGCTTCCCGGCGCAGGTCTCGGAGGCTAGAATGATCTTCTTTGCCGGGTCGCCCGGCCTCGCATCACCGCAAGGATTCCGCGCTGCATGAGCTATCAGGTTCTGGCCCGCAAGTGGCGGCCGCGTACCTTTCATGAACTGGTCGGTCAGGAGCATGTCCAGCGCGCGCTGGTCAATGCCCTTGATCAGGGCCGGCTGCATCACGCCTACCTGTTCACCGGCACGCGCGGTGTCGGCAAGACCACCCTGGCGCGGATTCTGGCCAAGTGCCTCAACTGCACGGCCAAAGGGGACGGCGACGATGGTGTCACCTCGACGCCCTGCGGCGAGTGCCCCAGCTGCGTGGCCATCGATGAGGGGCGCTTCGTCGATCTGATCGAGGTGGACGCCGCCTCGCGGACCAAGGTGGAGGATACCCGCGAGCTGCTCGATAACGTGCAGTACGCGCCGACCCAGGGACGTTACAAGGTGTACCTCATCGACGAGGTGCACATGCTCTCTACGAGCAGCTTCAATGCGCTGCTCAAGACCCTGGAAGAGCCGCCGCCCCACGTGAAGTTTTTGCTGGCCACCACCGATCCGCAGAAGCTGCCTCCTACGGTGCTGTCGCGCTGTTTGCAGTTCACCCTCAAGCACATGCCGCCTGAACGCATCGTCGAGCACCTGGCGAAGGTGCTCGAGGCCGAGTCGGTACCCTGGGAGGAGAGCGCCCTGTGGTTGCTCGGCCGCGCCGCCGAGGGCTCCATGCGCGACGCCATGAGCCTTGCCGACCAGGCCATCGCCTTCGGCCAGGGGCGCATCGATCATGCCGACGTGGCCGCTATGCTGGGTACCCTGGATCAGCGCTACGTGCTGGCGCTGATCGAGGCCCTGGCCGAGGTGGACGCCGCGCGCCTGCTGGCCGAGGTGGCCGGCCTGGCCGAGCGCGCGCCCGACTTTGCCGGGGTGCTCGACGAGGTGACCGCCGTTCTGCACCGCCTGGCCATTGCCCAGATGGTGCCCGATGCCCTGGACAACGGCCATGGCGATCGCGAGGCGCTGCTTGTGCTTGCGGGGCGGTTCACCGCCGAGGACGTTCAGCTCTATTACCAGATTGGCATCCAGGGGCGCGGCGACATGGAGCACGCCCCGGATCTGCGCACCGCCCTGGAGATGACCCTGCTGCGCATGCTGGCCTTCCGCCCCCAGGGCGTGCCGAAGCCGGCGGCTACTCCGCTGCCGCTGCGCGGTGACGCCGGCCAGGCGCCTGCCGACGATGGCGGTAAGGGGTCGGTGCCTGATGCCTCCGCGCCCGGCGGCACTCCCCAGCCGGCCGCCCGGGAGGCTCAGGTCGATGAGGCGCCAATGCCGACGCCGGATGAGGCTCCCCGGGGGGCGGTGTCGCCCGAGCTCGATCCCACGCCCGCCTCTCAGCCCTCCGGGGCGGAGCTTGCCGGCGATCAACATGAACTTGCCCGTGATGAACTTGCCCGTGATGAAGGAGTGCCGCCCTGGGAAGA
>CAYWBG010000146.1:0-5501 GCA_964456005.1 uncultured Halomonas sp. | reverse complement strand
GGCTTGCCTTGGGTGAGAGAACGCCCAGGTTGGTGGTCACCGATCGGGCAGGGGTGAGGCTCTCACGGGCGAGGCGTTATAGCTTGTGATGACTTGCATCGGGGGAAGTGGCTGAACCATCCGACTCATTGACGAAGGCACTGCGATGGAAGGCGGCGGCGGCCTCCACCTCCGCCAAGCCGCGCCGGCCAGGTTCC
Source organism: uncultured Halomonas sp. (assembly GCA_964456005.1). Lineage (GTDB taxonomy): Bacteria > Pseudomonadota > Gammaproteobacteria > Pseudomonadales > Halomonadaceae > Halomonas. The sequence continues at coordinate 5,304 of CAYWBG010000146.1, read as the reverse complement.
GGTGGTGCTTCTCCGGCCAGCACGCACAGCACTGACCTCACGCCGCGCGACAGGGAGATGAGGTTGTAGCCGCCTTCCAGAACGAAAACCAGTCGTCCCCCACACTGCCGACGGGCCAGCGCCTGCAGAATGCCGGTCATGGCGGCGAAGCCATCATAGGAGACGTTCAGGGCCAGGTCATGGCTGTGAGGGTCGAACCCTGCCGAGACCAGGATCAGGTCGGGCTGGAACCACTCCGCCGCCGGGACCAGGATCTCGTTGAACGCCTTTAGGTAAGCGGCGTCACCGGCATCGCCAGGCAGCGGGACATTGACCGTGGTGCCGTCGCCCAGGCCCACCCCGATCTCCTCCAGCTTGCCCGTGCCTGGATAGAAGGGCGAGGCGCGGTGGATATCGAAGAGCAGCACGTCCGGGTCGGCCCAGAAGATGTCCTGGGTGCCGTTGCCGTGGTGGGCGTCCCAGTCGATGATCATTACCCTCTCGCAGCCCAGCTCCTGGCGGGCGTGGGCGGCGGCCACCGCCACATTGTTGAACAGGCAGAAGCCCTGGGCGCGAACCGGCTCGGCATGATGCCCCGGCGGCCTTACCAGCGCGAAGCTGCTCTCCGCTTGCCCCCTGACTACCGCTTCCACTGCGGCGATCGACGTGCCAGCGGCCACCTCGGCGGCCTCCACGCTGCCGGGGGACACCGCCGTGGTGTCCACATCCAGCCAGGCGTTCTTGCCGCGGAGGTCGTAGATGCTGTCCAGGTAGGAGAGGGTGTGGACACGGGCCAGTTGCTCGCGCGTCGCGACCACGCCACCTTCGAAGGTCACGCCAGGCACCGGCTCGTGTTCGAGGGCGTGACGGATGGCGCTGAGCCTGGCGGGATGTTCCGGATACTTCCAGGGCACGCCCAGCCCCGACAGCAGCGAGCGGATGCGATTGTCCATGCGCCCCGGGAGGAACGGCACCTCAATGTTCGGTTCATGGGCCAGCATGCGCTCGTCGTAGAAGACGATCACACGGTTCTGGTGGTTCACGGCTTAAACTCCCTGGTCGTTGAGGCCCCATCCAAGGTGGGCCTGCCATTCCCAGCATAGCCGCTAAGCCAGGGTCGTTGGGCTTAATGGTAAGAGTTAGCCGGCGGCGAGGCAGTTGGGCAGGCTGTCGTGGAGGGTGCGGGGCAGTATGCCCAGGTCGGCGAAGGTGCCCACGTCTTCTCCCACGATGGTGTCCTGCTCCATCAGGATCACCTGGTCACGGGTCAAGGGTGGCGAAGGCATGGGCGCCAGCAGGGCGGCCAGTAGGCGCCAGGCCGGGAAGGGGAGCGGCAGCAGGCGGCGCTGACATTCGAGATGAGCCAGCACCTGTTCGATCACCTGGCGGTAGCGAAGCACCTCAGGGCCGCCTAACTCGAATAGTCGGCGCTGCAGGGGGGTGGCGCCGCTCAGAATGACCGCGGCTCTGGCCACATCGGCGACATGCACCGGCTGCAGCCTTGTGTCGCCGCGGCCGAACAGGGGGATCACCGGCAGCCCTGCCAGCCTGACCAAAGCGGTGAGGAACGCATCCTGCGGGCCGAACAGAACGCTGGGCCTCAGGATGACCGCCTTGGATAGCGCGTCGATCACGGCGCGCTCGCCGGCGTGGCGGGCGCGGACATAGGCGGAAGGCGAGGCATCGCTGACGCCGATACCGGAGACATGCACCAGCCGAATGACACCGGCTTCCCGCGCCAGCCTGGCCAACCGGTCGGCTCCTGTGACGTGGATCTCTTCAAAGGTCAGCCCTGCTCGACGCTGCTCCACGTAGAGGCTAACGGCGTTGATTACCGCGTGACTGCCCTTCAGCGCAGCGGCGACCTGCCGCTCGTCCCTGAGGTCGCAGGTCGCGGCCTCCACGGGGTCGTCCGTTTCCAGCCAGTCCGGCAGGTGTGGACGCCTCGCCGCGATTCGTACCGGCCGACCGGCCTCCACCAGTTCGCGTACGATGGCTCGGCCGAGAAAGCCGGTGCCGCCGAATACCGTGGTAAGGCCGTCGGGCATGAAGGGTCTCCAGGAGCGTGGTAGGGAATATCCTGCCAGGCGTGAGACGGTTCGTCATGCGCCGGCGGTTCACGTCCTGTCACTGGCGCCCGGTCACCGGAGGCTCCTAGGTCTCTTCCTCTTCCTTGGAGTCGTTCTCGGCGGGCGGGTCGATCCAGCCCTGTTCCTGGTAATAGCGCAGCGCGCCCTCGTGGAGCGGCGCGGAAAGCCCTTCGCGGATCATCGTCTCGGGTTCGAGCAGCGAATAGGCCGGGTGGAAATCGGTAAAGCGGTCGAAGTTCTCGAAGACGCTGGCGACCACGGCATAGACCTCATCCGGGTCGCTGGACTCGCTGGCAACCAAGGTGGCGCGTACGCCGAAGGTCTTTACCGCGGGCTGGTCGCTTGCGTATATCCCGGCCGGTATCTCCGCAGGGGTGTAATAGGAGGCGTCTTCCAGCATCCTGTCCAAATAGGCGCCCTCTACTCCGACGATGGCAGCATTGCACAGGTCAATGGCCTGGCGGATGGAGAGGTCCGGATGGCCTACGGTATAGACCATGGCGTCGATGTTGCCATGGCAGAGTTCCAGTGATTGCTGATCGGCAGGCAGCTGATTGACCATCGCGAAATCATCCAGTGTCCAGCCCTTGGCGGCCATCAGTTGGAGCATGGTGCCGCGCTGCCCGGAGCCGGGGTTGCCGATGTTCACCGGTCGTTGCTCCAGGTCATCGAAGCTCTGGATACCGGCGTCACGGCGCACCACCACGGTAAAGGGCTCGCTGTGCACCGAGAACAGCGCGCGCAGCGACGTATCGGGGCCGGCTTCGTCGAAGCTTTCCAGCCCCTTCACGGCATAGTACTGCAGGTCCGACTGGGCCAGGGCGATGGGTACCTCGCCGGAGCGCACGGCGCGCAGGTTGGCCTCTGAGCCTTCAGAGGCGCGTGCCTGGCAGGGCACCTCCAGTAGGCGGCAGATCGACTGTCCAGTGAGATGGTAGACGCCGGTTGGGCTGGCCGTGGCAATGACGATCTGGGTGTCGGCCTGGGCGGCGGGAAGCAGTGGCAGTGCCAGCATGGTGAGGGCCAGGCCGCCAGCGAGGCGTCCAATGGGGGACGGGTGGGACGTGTTGCTTGAGTGGCTCATCGGCTTCTCCCGCTAGGCGATTCCGGTGCCTGGCTACGACATCGGGTCATTGAGTGCTGACCTGCAGTTCTGTATTAGCAAGTCTAGCAGTCTGCAGGCGGAAGGGCGTGGCGCTTGGATAATGCCAGTGACTCGGGATTTATGAAAATGAGAATATTTAGCGTTTGTGAGGCGATCGGCCGCTAACGTGCGGCTAACCTGGTCTCACGGAACGGCAAGAGTGGAAGGGCTTCACATCGAATCTATACAGGACTAAAATGGTCCCCAATTGAGCGCGGAGCCTTCCTTGGCCGCGCAACTTTCAGGAGGGCAGGCATGCTCAAGCTTTCAAGGCTGACCGACTATGCCGCGGTGGTGATGGCACAGATCGCGCGCCACCCTGACCAGCCCCAGGCGGCAGCCGAGCTTGCTGATGCGGTGCAACTGCCGCATCCCACGGTTTCAAAGACCCTGAAGATGCTCGTAAAGGCGGGGCTCCTCGAGTCCCGTCGAGGTGTCCAGGGAGGTTACTCCCTGGCACGGCCGGCCTCGCGCATCACCGCCATTGACATCATCACTGCCATCGAGGGACCGGTGGCAATGACCGAGTGCAGTCTTGCCGAGGGCGACTGCGACCTCGCCGCCACTTGCGGCGTGGCCGATAACTGGCAGCGGGTGTCGCTGGCGGTTCGTGCCCTGCTCGACAGCGTGACCCTGGCCCACCTGGCCGATACTTCGCCGATTAAGCTGCCGGTGCAGCTTCCTATTCAGAGCGTGACCCTGGCCGCCGACACGGCCTGAGTCGCCCTTACCGAATTCAAAGCGGCGAGCCTGGCTCGCCGGCCCAACCGCCCGGGAGGGGAAACAGCATGGCAACTCAGGAAATGGAACAGCTTGTCCGTCGCGACTACAAAGAAGGCTTCGTGACCGACATCGAGAGCGATACGGTACCGCCCGGCCTCGATGAGAGCACCATCGCCTTCATCTCGAACAAGAAGGGCGAGCCCGAGTGGATGCTCGAGTGGCGCTTGAAGGCCTACCATCAGTGGCTGAAGATGACGCCCCCTTCCTGGGCGCACCTGGACTACCCGCCCATCGACTATCAGGCGATCTCCTATTACAGCGCGCCCAAGCGTGACGAGGATCGCCCTCAGAGCCTCGACGAGGTGGACCCCAAGCTGCTCGAGACCTACGAGAAGCTGGGCATCCCGCTGCACGAGCGGGCGGCCCTGGCTGGCGTGGCGGTGGATGCAGTATTTGACTCCGTGTCGGTGACCACCACCTTCAAGGACAAGCTGCATGAGGCGGGCGTGATCTTCTGCTCCATGTCCGAGGCTATCCGCGACTATCCGGAACTGATCAAGCAGTATCTGGGAACCGTGGTGCCCCAGTCGGACAACTACTTCGCGGCACTGAATTCGGCGGTGTTTACCGATGGCTCCTTCGTCTTCGTCCCTGAGGGCGTTACCTGCCCCATGGAGCTCTCCACCTATTTCCGCATCAATGAAGCCAACACCGGCCAGTTCGAGCGCACCCTGATCATCTGTGAGAAACAGGCCCAGGTCTCCTACCTCGAGGGCTGCACCGCACCGATGCGTGACGAGAATCAGCTTCACGCCGCGGTGGTCGAATTGGTCGCTCTGGAAGATGCCTACATCAAGTACTCCACGGTGCAGAACTGGTACCCCGGCGATGAGGATGGCAAGGGCGGCATCTACAACTTCGTCACCAAGCGCGGCGACTGCCGGGGCGATCGTTCGCGCATTAGCTGGACCCAAGTCGAGACCGGCTCCGCCATCACCTGGAAGTATCCCTCCTGTGTGCTGCGCGGCAAGGACAGCATTGGCGAGTTCTACTCCGTGGCGGTGACCAACGGCCGCCAGCAGGCCGATACCGGCACCAAGATGATTCACATCGGCGAGGGCACCCGCTCCAGCATCATCTCCAAGGGGATCTCCGCCGGGCGCAGCAACCAGTCCTATCGCGGCCTGGTGAAAATCGGCCCGCGGGCCAAGGGGGCGCGCAATTTCACCCAGTGCGATTCGCTGCTGATCGGCGAAACCTGCGGCGCTCACACCTTCCCCTATCAAGAGATCGGTAACAGCACCGCCACCGTGGAGCACGAGGCCACCACCTCCAAGATCGGCGAGGACCAGCTCTTCTACTGCCAGA
>CAYWBG010000145.1:2598-5549 GCA_964456005.1 uncultured Halomonas sp. | reverse complement strand
GTGAAGGAAACATGTGCGAAAGCAAGAACGAGGAGGCCAGACGCCGGGAAGTTGAAAAGCCGATTTTACTCTCCGTGCGCGACCGCTTGGCTCAACACCCTCTGGCGCTGCCGCGGTATGTGGCAGTGGTTTGCGCGGCGCAAGCACCAGTGGGGGGCCATGAAGCGCTCCGGCCAGTGGGGGCAGTGATCAGCCGTCTTTGCCCAGCAGCGCCGCCACCAGGGCGTTGAGCTTGCCCTGAAAGGCCCCGCCTGGGGAGGGGGGCTGGGGGTTGGCGGTGATCGCCACCGTCACTGCCCTGTCAGGCACCACGAAGAGCGCCTGCCCCCCGTAGCCGCGCCCATAGTAGGCGCGCTCACCAGCGAGTTCGGTAACGAACCAGCCGTACCCATAGCCGTCGCCAGTCCAGGCCGAGGTGCCGCGGGGCTGCCAGGAGGCCTCGACCCAGCCCTCGGGCAACACCCGCCGGCCGTCGATGACGCCATCTTGGCGATATAGCTCGCCGATCCGGATCAGCGCCAGCGGCGAGAGTCGCATGTCGTTGCCGCCGAAATAGATCCCCTGGGGGTCCCGGGGCCAGGCGGGAATGGTAATACCAAGGGGGTCACCCAGCAGCCTTCGAGCCAGCGCCAGGGTGCTCTCGCCGCTGGCCCGGGTTAGTGCTGCCGAGAGCAGATGGCTGGAGCCCGTGGAGTAGAGCATGCGTCCGCCCGGCTCATCGACGAAGGGGCGCGACAGCGCATCCTGCACCCAGTCCGAACTGGCCACCCAGGCACCATAGTTGCCGCCGGAGGTGCGCTCCAGACCGGCCTGCAGCGACAGCAGATGGCCGATGGTGATCTCCCGCACGCGCGGGTCGGCCTCGGCCGGCACCCGGTCACCCAGCAGCTCGGTGACGGTTTGATCGGCAGAATCGATCACCCCTTCCTCGATGGCGGCGCCGACCAGGGCGGCCAGTACCGTCTTGGACAACGACTTGATATTGGTCGGTCGATCGAGCCCTGGCCCGCCATAGACCCCCTCGAAGCGAATGTCGCCATGCTCAGCGACCACCACAGCGTGTAGGCGGTCGAGCCCTGCGGCCTGGGCGTCGAGGCGCTCCAGCGCGTTGGTGGAAAGGGGGACCAGACGCGACGCGTCGTCGGCCTGCGCATGGTATGACACCGCAACAGACAGCATAATAACAAGGAGAACCAAGGCGCGAATGGCCTCGTTAGGTGGCAGCATCGTCATCATGGCTCCTTGAGGGTGTGGGCAATCGCGGCAGCCCATCATTCGAGGCAGCAGCGACCGTTGGGTTCCCCCATTTTTTCCAATGCCAGTGAGAGACCATGGCCAAGTTCGAACTGATCGGCACCGCGAGCATTCCCGGCAAGGGCAGCGAGCTGCGGCTGCTGCAGCGTAATGACGAGTTCTCCATCCGCATCGCCGGGGCCCCCGGGGAGCTGATGAACACCCGCCTTCACGGCTCCGAGGACGCGCTGGCCGAGTTGGCCTGCCAGCGAATCGCCGGTCGCCGCGGTGCCCGGGTGCTGGTCGGTGGCCTGGGCATGGGCTTCACCCTGGCGGCGGCGCTTGCCTCCCTGAAAGAGGAGGCCGAGGTGGTCGTCGCCGAACTGGTGCCGGGCGTAGTGGAGTGGAACCGCGGCCCGTTGGGCGCCGCTGCCGGTTACCCGCTGAACGATCCACGCACTCGGGTCAGCCTGGGCGATGTGGGCGAGCTGCTGCGCAGCGAGCCTGGCGGTTTCGATGCCATCATGCTCGATGTGGACAACGGCCCCGAAGGACTGACGCGGCGCGAGAATGACTGGCTCTACTCGCCCGACGGGCTGGCCGCCGCCCAAGGGGCGCTGCGGCCGGACGGGGTGCTGGCGGTATGGTCGGCCGGCCAGGATCCGGCCTTCTCCGAACGCCTGCGGCGTGTCGGGTTCCTGGTCGAGACGGCCACGGTGCGCGCCCATCGGCCCGGCAAAGGGGCCAGGCACTGCATCTGGCTGGCCTCTTGACCTGCTCTAGATACGGCGCTCCCTGATGAATAAAGCGCTCACGTGGTTTTCGCGCTAGCGCCTGGGAGCCCTCTTGGCGGCGTTCCGAGCCCTGTTGCTACCTAAGAACCCACATTCATCCTTCAACATAAGGCAGACAGCATGCTGGAACTTTCCCGCCAGGTGGTTATCCCCGACCACGAGATCGAGATGCAGGCGGTGCGCGCCCAGGGGGCCGGCGGACAGAACGTCAACAAGGTCTCCTCGGCGATCCATCTGCGCTTTGATATCAATGCGTCCAGCCTGCCCGAGGGCTTCAAGGAGAAGCTGCTGTCGCTGGGCGACAAGCGGATCAGCCAGGACGGGGTGGTGATCATCAAGGCCCAGAATCACCGTACCCAGGAGCGAAATCGGGCGGAGGCGCTGGCGCGACTCAAGTCGCTGATCAAGGGGGTCATGTACGCGCCCAAGAAGCGTGTGGCCACCCGGCCGAGTCGGGGGGCCAAGAAGCGCCGGCTGGAGAGCAAGAAAAAGCGCGGCCAGCACAAGGCGCTGCGCGGGAAGGTGACGACTTGATCTCTGAACCCAAGCTTGTCGCTTGCCTTTCCCTCCACGTTTCCTCTATGTATGCTGGTTTTGTAGCCTGTCGGGCTTGACCGGCCGGCACCCCATCCCGCCTGAATCAGAGAGGAAATGCCCCATGTCGGAAACCTCGCAGATGTCACCATTCAAGGATAACCGGGTCAGGGGACTGGCCGCCATTGCTGCTGTCGCCTTGATCTGGGCGATCGTGGCCCAGTCCAGCTCCAGCAGCCATCAGGAAGCGCGTGAGGCCGCCGAGGCCGAAGTCGCCGCGCTGGAGTCGCGCAACCAGGCACTTGTCAGCCAGTTGGATGAGCGCGATGAGGCCAACGAAGAGATCGAGGTCCTGGAGGCCCGCTTAGCCGAGCTCGAAGAGGAGCGTCA
>CAYWBG010000145.1:0-2498 GCA_964456005.1 uncultured Halomonas sp. | reverse complement strand
ACGAAGAGATCGAGGTCCTGGAGGCCCGCTTAGCCGAGCTCGAAGAGGAGCGTCAGGCCGCCGAAGCCGCCATGGCCGAGGAGCAGGAAGCCGCGCAAGCCGAGCTGGACCAGATCCGTGCCGAGGTGGCAGATACCGAAGCCCGTCTTGGTGAGCTGCAGGAGGAGCGTGCGGCTCTCGAGGCCGACATCGAGGCCCTCCAGGCCGAAAAGTCCGAGGTCGAGGAGGCTCTGGTAGTGCTGAAAGGCGACTATGAGGCAGTGGATCAGGCGCGCAGTGATGCAGAGGCCGCCCGTCTCGAAGCCGAGGAGGCTCGTCAGGAAGCCGAGGCGGCTCGTCAGGAAGCCGAGGAGCTACGTCAGATTGCCGTCGATGAGCGCCAAGAGGCCATTGTAGCCCGTGACCTGGCCGACAACGAGCTGGCCGCGATCGAAGATAGCATCCAGGAGGCAGACGAGCGGCTGGCAGCCCTGAACGCCGACATCGCCGAGCGTGAATCCACCTCCGATGCCCTGGCAAATGATATCCAAGCCCTGGAAGCCACGCGTGACGAGGTCCAGGAGGAAGTCGATGCCGCTCGACAGGCCCGCGACGAGGCTCAGGCCGAGGTGCAGGCGGCTCGTGGCGAGCTTGATGACCTGAAGATTGCCATCGGCATTGGCCGCGACGAGCTTGCCAGCACTGAAAGCGAGGTCGAACGCCGCGAGGGCCAGCTCGAGCGCCTTGAGGCCCAGTTGGCAAGCTGGCGCAGTGAGCTCGAGGACCTCGATGCCAGCGTTTCCCCCGAGGAGGCCGACGAGGAGTAATCATCCTTCGAGATGACCCCACGACAACGGCGGGCTTCGGCCCGCCGTTGTCGTGAAGAGTGCCCGAAGCGTGGGGCGCGGCCTGTGTCGGTGGCGATCCTGGCGGGTATACTGGAATGATTCGCCGCTGGCGAGACAGCGCATCGTGATGGTGCGACCGCAGGACAAGCGAAGGAGAAGCATGTGATCGAAGGGGTCAAGCATATCGTCGCCGTGGCATCCGGCAAGGGTGGGGTGGGCAAGTCCACCGTCACCGTCAACCTGGCGCTGGCCATGGCCGCCGAGGGGTACCGTGTCGGCATTCTGGATGCCGATATCTACGGACCCAGCCAAGCCCAGATGCTGGGAGTCGGCGAGGGCGTGCGGCCTCAGTCGGCCGGCGAAAATGGCTTTTTGCCACTGCGCGCCCATGGTATTCAGGCCATGTCCATGGCCTTCATGGTCGATGTCCGCGAGCCCATGGTGTGGCGGGGCCCCATGGTGGCCGGGGCCTTTCAGCAACTACTGACCCAGACCGTCTGGGACGACCTGGATGTGCTGTTCATCGATATGCCGCCGGGGACCGGCGACATTCAGCTGACCCTGGCCCAGAAAGTGCCGGTGGATGGTGCGGTGATCGTGACCACGCCCCAGGACATCGCCCTGCTGGACGCCCGCAAGGGCATCGAGATGTTTCGCAAGGTCAATGTGCCAGTCTTGGGTGTGGTCGAGAATATGAGTCTGCACATCTGCTCGAACTGCGGTCACGGTGAGCCGATCTTCGGTGAGGGCGGCGGTGAGCGTATCGCTCAGGAGTACGAGACCCGGGTACTGGGACGCCTGCCACTGACGATGGCCATTCGTGAGCAGGCCGACGGCGGGAGCCCCACGGTCGTCGCCGAGCCCGAGGGCGACGTCACTGCCAGTTTCCGCGACATGGCTCGCCAGGTGGCCCAGCAGCTCAAGGGTGAGGCCGCCGATCAGGGGCCGAGCATCTCCTTCAGCGACTGAGGGCCCTGGCCGGTCGGCCGTGACGCTCGTAGCCGGGGTCGCTATCATGGCGGCCCCGGTTTTTCGCTCTGACCCTTTTATCAACCCATCAGGATGTCCCGATGAGCATCAAGTCCGACAACTGGATCCGCCGCATGGCCGAGCGGGAAGGCATGATCGAACCCTTCGAGGCCGACCAGGTGCGTTATGTGAACGATCGCCGGGTGATCTCTTACGGTACGTCCAGCTACGGCTACGATGTACGCTGTGCCGACGACTTCAAGGTGTTCACCAATATCCACTCCGCGGTGGTCGATCCCAAGGCCTTCGACGAGAAGAGCTTCGTCGACGTCAAGGGTGACGTCTGCGTGATTCCGCCCAACTCCTTCGCCCTGGCGCGTACCGTGGAGTACTTTCGTATCCCGCGCAGTGTGCTGACGATCTGCCTGGGCAAGTCTACCTATGCGCGCTGCGGGATCATCGTCAACGTCACGCCGCTGGAGCCGGAGTGGGAGGGGCACGTGACCCTGGAGTTCTCCAACACGACTAACCTGCCGGCCAAGATCTATGCCAACGAGGGCGTGGCCCAGATGCTCTTTCTGGAATCAGACGAGGTTTGCGAAACCTCCTACAAGGATCGCGGCGGCAAGTATATGGGGCAGAGGGGAGTGACGCTGCCGAGAACTTAGGCCCTTCGGGCAGCGCCCAGCTACAAGCGCCTAG
>CAYWBG010000144.1:0-5561 GCA_964456005.1 uncultured Halomonas sp. | reverse complement strand
AAGAGGGTGCCGACCAGCAGGCCGGTCACCGAGAAGTGCCTGAGCAGCGGCATGGACGGCTCCTGCTTTCCGGTCAGAGTCGGCTCAGAGGGCAATACTGCCCCCTATTGTACCAAATCCCGAAAGCCGCACGGCGGCTGCCGGTTGGGGGAGCGGCCCGACCGCTTGTCCGGCTGACAAGATCAGTCGGCGTGGGCATTGGGAAAGAACAGTTGCTGGCCCTGGACCTCGAAGTCGGCGATGGCCTGCTGGCCCTCCTTGGAGAGCAGCCAGCCGTGCCACTGCTCGGCCAGGTCATGCTTGAGGTGGGGGTGTCGCTGGGGGTCGATCCGCAGGCTGGCGTACTGGTTGAACAGCGCCTCGTCGCCCTCGAAGAGCAGGGTGAGGGCCTGGGGATTCTCGAAGGCGACCCAGGTGGCGCGGTCGCTCATCACGTAGGCGTCCATGCCGGCGGCGGTGTTGAGCGTCGGGCCCATGCCGCTGCCCAGCTCACGGTACCAGGCACCGCTGGCCTCGACCCCGGCGGCCTCCCACAGCCGCTGTTCGGCGCGGTGGGTGCCGCTGTCGTCGCCGCGGGACGCGAAGGGCGCCTCGGCCTCGGCGATCAGGCGCATGGCCTCGGAGACGGTCTCGGCCTCGGCGACGCCGGCGGGGTCCCCGGCGGGGCCGATCAGCACGAAGTCGTTGACCATGACGTCGGCCCGCTCGGTGCCGTAGCCCTCCTCGAGGAAGCGCTCCTCACCGGCGCTGTCGTGGACCAGGAGGCTGTCGGCGTCGCCGCGGCGGGCGATCTCGAAGGCCTGGCCGGTGCCCACCGCCACCACGCGCACCTCGATGCCGGTGGTCTCGGTGAATTGTGGGATGATGGCGTCGAAGAGGCCCGAGTTGTCGGTGGAAGTGGTGGAGGCCAGGACGATGTAGTCGTCGCTGGCCTGGGCCGCTGACATGCTGACCGGAGCGGAGAGTCCCACCAGCGCGAGGGTGGCGAGGGCAGCAGCAGCGAGGGGAGGGCGGCGTTTCATCAGCGGTGATTCCTTCCTGTCGAAGACCCTCGGCGGCTACCAGACCAGCTCGCCGCGCAGGAAGGCGCGGCCTTCCGATGTGTGTGGCTCGGCGAAGAAGCGGTCAGCGGAGGTATGCTCGACGAGCCGTCCCCCGTAGAGCAGCACGACGTCGTCGGCGAGGCGGCGGGCCTGGTTCAGATCGTGGGTGGTCATGACGATGCGGGTGCCGCGCCGATGGAAGTCGAGGACGGCATCCTCCACGGCGCGGATTGCCGCCGGGTCCAGCGCTGAGGTGGGCTCATCCAGGAACAGCACCCGGGGACGGGTCAGCCAGGCCCGGGCCAGGGCCAGGCGCTGCTGCTCGCCGCCGGAGAGCACCCGGGCCGGTCGCTTCTCCAGCGTTGCCAGGCCGAACCGCGAGAGTGCCTCCCGGGCTCGTTTATGGCGCTCGCCGCGCGGCGTACCGGTAACGGCCAGGGCGTAGGTCAGGTTGTCCAGGGCCGTGCGTCGCAGGAGTACCGGGCGCTGAAAGACCATGGCCTGGTTGGGAATGACGCCCTCCCAGTTCACCCTGCCCGCGCTGGGCTCGAGCAGACCGTGGGCCAGGCGCAGCAGCAGGCTCTTGCCGGCGCCGTTGGGCCCCATCACCAGGGTGCGGTGGCAGCCCGCCAGCCGCAGGTTCAGCGGGTGCAACAGCGTCTGGCCGCGGTGGGTCACGCTCGCGGCCTCGAAGGCCAGGGGGGCGATATCTCCGGTCGCCGTCATGGAGACGGTAGCGGGGTGGAGCATGTCGTTCATCCCAGCCTCCGGCGTGCTGTTTCGCCAACCAGGTAGGCGGTGGCGTTGATCAGCAGCACCAGCCCGAGCAGCACCAGGCCCAGGCCCAGGGCCAGGGGCAGGTTGCCCTTGCTGGTCTCCAGCACGATGGCAGTGGTCATGACCCGGGTGACCCCGTCGATGTTGCCGCCGACGATCATCACCGCACCCACCTCGGCGCTGGCGCGGCCGAAGCCGGCGAGTAGCACCGTGAGCAGTGTGAAGCGGGCGTCCCAGAGCAGGGTGGGCATCATGCGTGGCCGAGAGACCCCCAGCGAGCGGAGCTGGTCGCGGTACTCGCCATGCAGTTCCTCGATCTGCTGGCGGGTCAGGGCGGCGATGATCGGCAGGATCAGGATCACCTGGGCGATGACCATGGCGGTGGGGGTGAAGAGCAGCCCGAGCTGACCCAGGGGGCCGGCCCTGGAGAGGAGCAGGTAGACGGTGAGCCCCGCCACTACCGGCGGCAGGCCCATCAGGGCATTGAGTGCCACGATAACGGCGCCGCGGCCGGGGAAGTGCCACAGGGCCAGCGCCGCCCCCAGCGGCAGGGCGAGCAGGGAGGCGATGATCACGGCCGTCAGCGAGACCTGCAGGGAGAGCGCCACGATGCCGAGCAGCACCGGGTCCATGCCCAGTATCAGGGCAAGGGCGGTCTGGAAGGCATTGGCGTCAGTGGGCATCACGTTCTCCAGTCAGTCGTCGCATGGCAGCATGGCCGTTGCGTCGCTCCCATGCAGTGTGTCTGGCGCAATGGTGGAGGTAGACGCCGAGCCCTCACTCATTCTCGCCCAGGGCCAGCACATGGGTCATCGCTCGCCAAAGGTCCCAGCCGTCCCGCCAACTCGGGGATACCTCTACATGCTCGAGGCCCCCGGCTTCGAACAGCCGAGCCTGATGGTCTGGTAAGGCATCCCGCAGCCGCCGGCTGTGGCTGACCGGGATCACCCGATCATCCGGACCATGAATCAGCACCAGCTGTGCGTGCAGCTTGCCGAGATCCCGTGCCGAGAGGTCGAGCGCTTCGAGCTCTTCCAGCAGCGGCGTTGGCAGTTGCGTCATCAGCGCCTCCACCCGGTCGGGATCCTCGTTGGTCATCAGCTCGTAAGCCGCTTTTCCCTGGGGCCCCAGCCGACGCGAATCCGCCTGAACCGAGGCGGAAGGATCGTCCAGCTTGCGCCGGGCGATGGACGTGAGCAAGGCGCGATCGTCCTCGTCAAGCCAGTGAAGCTGGCTCAGTAGTACCAGCCAGCGCATCTCCCGCCGTGGCGGTGGGGCTCCCTCGCCGGCTCCGCCGCGGTCATCCCCGGTGGTGACATAGCGCAGCATGTCCGTCAGGTCGTAGTAACCCCCCAGGGCAACCAGAAAGCTTACCCGATCGGCCGTATCGTCCTGCATGGCGGCGATCAGGGTCGGTCCCACTGCCAGGCTGATGGCGGCCAGGGCGGTGCGGGATGTCCCCAATGCCTCCTGCTCGGTGACATGGCGAATGGCATCGGCGATGGCCTCCACGTCGCGGGTGTCGAGTGAAAAATCCTTCAAGCCTTCCAGGTCCGGCACCATTACCGTGAAACCCAGGCGGGACATCGTCATCGCGAACTCGACCAGGCGCGTATCGCGGCGACCCGCTTCGGTGAGTCCGTGGACCAGGATCAAGGCCCCTCGACGCTGCTCTTCCGGGCGGTAGAGATCCGCCTGATAGTCACGCCCCTCGACCGTATAGGGGAGGGGCTCCCGAGTGGGCTCCGGGGTGCGGCGTTTCAGCCGACTCGTCTCGCTGCCCGCGGCGATATCCCCCAGGGCCAGCATGGCTTCGTAGCCACGGCCGATGCTGCCGCATCCTGCCAGCAAGGTGACGGTCAGTCCCATGGCCAGCAGGAGGGTGATAACCCGTGTCACAGGTGTGATGCCCATTGGGTGGAGACTCCCCACTGGTAGCGTTAGAACGATCCTACCAGAGTGCCCAGGGTGATCAGCAGCACCAGCGAAATGATCGGGACCAGCAAGGCCACCACCGCGATATCGAGATAGGCCTGGCGATGCGTCAGGCCGCAGATGGAGAGCAGCGTGATCACCGCACCGTTATGGGGCAGGGCATCCAGCCCGCCGGTGGCCACTGCCGTGACCCGGTGCATCAGTTCCGGGGCGATGCCTTTGGCCTCGCCCATGGCCAGGTAGGTGTCGCCCAGTGTGGCGAGGGCGATACTCATGCCGCCGGAGGCCGAGCCGGTCATGCCGGCCAGCAGGTTGACCGCGATGGCCAGCGAGATGAGCGGGTTGTCGCCGCCTACCGAGGTCACCCAGAGGCTGATCGTCTCGAAGGCCGCAAGCGACGCGATCACCGAACCGAAGCCGACCAGGCTGGCGGTGTTGAAGATCGGCAGCAGCGAGGCATTGGCGCCACTGTCGAGAGTAGTGGTGAGGGCCTTTAGGCGCTTCAGATTGGTGGCGATGATGACCACGATAGCGATCACCAGGGCGGCGATCACCGACCAGACGCCGCGCACCGAGTCGATGCTGGTGGCGCCATAGGTCGGTTCGGCGAGATACCCGGTGTCCATGGCCGGGATCACCACCGCCGTGAACAGCAGGTTCAAGGCAATGACCAGCACGATGGGCAAAAGCGCCAGCATCATGGGGGGCAGATCGCGGAGGGGCGCCTGAGGCTTGACCTCGGCAAGGTCGAAGCCTTCGCCGGCCGCGTGTTCTCGCAGGTGATCGGCCGGCGGGGCGTCGTTGTGGTTGCCGTAGCCTTCACCGGCCTCACGCGCCTGGTTCGCCCGACGGCTCAGCCAGACTTGCCCAAGCCCCAGCATGACCAGGCCGGTGAGGATGCCGAGCCCCGGCGCGGCAAACGGCGAGGTGCCGAAGTAGGGCATGGGAATGGCATTCTGGATGGCCGGCGTGCCCGGCAGCGCCGTCATGGTGAAGGTGAAGGCCCCCAGGGCGATGGTGCCGGGAATCAGCCGCTTGGGCAGGTTGGCCTTGCGGAACAGCGCCGCGGCGATGGGGTACACCGCGAAGGCCACCACGAACAGCGAGACGCCCCCGTAGGTCATCACCGCGCAGGAGAGCACCACCGCCAGGATGGCGCGGGTGTCACCCAGGCGCTCGACGATGGCGCTGGCCAATACCTCGGCGCTGCCCGAATCCTCCATGAGCTTGCCGAACACCGCGCCCAGCAGGAACAAGGGGAAGTAGCGCACGATGAAGTCGCCGGCGGCCCCCATGAAGACCTGGGTATAGCTGGCCAGCAAGGGGGTGTCGACCGAGACCAGCGCTACCAGCACGGCGAGCACCGGCGCCAGGATCAACAGGCTGAGTCCGCGGTAGGCCAGATACATCAACAGCAGCAGTGCGACGGCGATCGCCGAGATACCGATCATCGGGCGCTCCTCGTGTGGTGAGTTGCCCGCACGGTCCTGATAATGGTGTCCATTGCCATGCCGGCTCCCGTGTCAGCGTAAATGCTGCAGTGCAGTGTAGGCGTCAGGGTGGCAGTTGTCGCCTGCCGGATGGCGTTCAACACAGTCGGCTGCCGAGCAGCAGCTGGGCGGCGTCAAGGCTCTGCCAGCCCCACCACACAAGCGACAACGCGGTGGCGGTGAGCAGCGCGGCAGCGGCGGGCATCAGGTGCGTGCGGGTCATGCCTCGACCTCCGAGGGGGCGGGGCGGTGGACTGGCCGTTCGCTGATGAACCAGTGCAGGGCGGCGGCCACCACCGAGAGCAGGATGGCGATG
>CAYWBG010000143.1:0-5587 GCA_964456005.1 uncultured Halomonas sp. | reverse complement strand
CTCTGCTACAACCCGGAGAACCTGCTCGAGCGCCTGAACCTGCCCGACACCCTGAAATGCCAGCACACCTTCAAACTGACCCAGGGCCACTGCCTCTACTCCGACATGGGGCGCATCTTCGCCTCGATCATCCAGGATGACCTCGGCTGGCACGACAGCGTGGGCGGCAACCTGATGCGTCACCACCTGCTCGCCAAGGGCTGGCAGCCGGTGAGCTACCAACAGGCCCACAACGACTGGACGCTCACCGGCCATGAAGCCTTCCTCGTGGAGCTGGCGAAATACGGGCTGGGCCGACGGGATCTCGCCGCCAACCTCAACCTCTTCTCCCGGGTCGAGACCGACGACGCCGGCCGCCTGCACTATGTGCCCGGCCATGGCAAGCCAGACGACAGCGTCACCCTGCGCTTCGAGATGGATACGCTGGTGGTGCTGCACACTTGCCCGCACCCCCTCGACCCCAGCCCCAACTACCCGCGCCGCGGCGTGGATATCCAACTGGGGGTCGCCCCGCCCCCGGACGAGAACGACGCCTGCTACCGCTCGCGACCCGAAAACGCGCGCGGCTTCGAGAATAACCGCCTCTACCACCTGGGCCTCTGAGGGAGGATGCACCGCATGATCATCGAAAGCACCCTGCGCCCCGAAAACGCCGTGAGCCGCACCACCGTGGACGCCGGCGATCACTTTATCGGCACCCTGAAAGCCGGCCAGACCCTGCGCATCCTCGACCTGGAAGGCAATCAGGCCGCCGACACCCTGTTCTACAGCGCCCGGGATACCGCCGAGCGCTACAGCGCCATGGATACCGTGCGCGAGCAGGGCGCGCTCTACCTTACCGCCGGTTCGCCGCTGGTCTCCAGCGAGGGCAACCTGATGCTCACCATCACCGCCGACACCTGTGGCCGCCACGACACCCTGGGCGGCGCCTGCGCCAGCGAAAGCAACACCGTGCGCTACGACCTGGAGAAGCGCCATATGCACTCCTGTCGCGACAACTGGATGCAGGCCATCGCCAACTACCCGGAATACGGCATCACCAAGCGCGACATCACCCATAACATCAACTTCTTCATGAATGTGCCGGTCACCGCCGCCGGCGAGCTGACCTTCGAGGATGGCATCTCGGCACCGGGCAAGTATGTCGAGATGCTCGCCGCCATGGATGTCGTGGTGCTGATTTCCAACTGCCCGCAGCTCAACAATCCCTGCAACGGCTACCACCCGACACCCATCGAGCTTCTGATCTGGGAATAACGAAGGCGTACCGGGGACGACCCCGGAAGCGCATGTCACGGACGCGGGACGACCCGCACCGTCAACGGACAACGATGATGTTCACCAAGGTCCTGATCGCCAACCGCGGCGCCATCGCGGCACGCATCCTGCGCACCCTCAAGCAACTGGGCATCGGCTCGGTGGTGGTCTACGCCGAGGCCGACCGGGATGCCCCCTATGTCTTCGACGCCGACGAGGCCTACTCGCTCGGGGAAGGTGGCGCGGCCGACACCTATCTGGCCATCGACCGGCTGATCGACATCGCCCGGCGCAGCGGCGCCCAGGCCATTCACCCCGGCTACGGGTTCCTTTCCGAGAACACCCGCTTCATCGAGGCCTGTGAAGCCGCCGGGCTGGTCTTCCTGGGGCCCACCGCCGCCCAGGTGCGTGAATTCGGTCTCAAGCACACGGCACGCGACCTGGCCGAACGAGCCGGCGTACCGCTGGTGCCCGGCTCCGGCCTGCTCGATGATGTGGAACAGGCCGCCACCCAGGGGCGTCGCATCGGCTACCCGGTCATGCTCAAGTCCACCGCGGGTGGCGGCGGGATCGGCATGCAGGTCTGCGCGGACGAGGAGACGCTCAGGCGCACCTTCGAGTCGGTGCGCGGCCTGGGTGAGCGCAACTTCGGTGACGGCGGGGTGTTCGTCGAGGCCTACATCGGCCACGCCCGCCACCTCGAGGTACAACTGTTCGGCGATGGCCGGGGGAAGGTCGTCGCCCTGGGAGAGCGTGACTGTACGACCCAGCGTCGCCATCAGAAGGTGCTGGAAGAGAGCCCCGCCCCCGCCCTGCCCGAACAGGTCAGGCGCGACCTGCATGCCACCGCCGTGCGCCTGGGCGAATCGGTGGCCTACCGCAGTGCCGGCACCGTCGAGTTCATCTATGACGCCGACCGCGAAGCGTTCTATTTCCTGGAGGTCAACACCCGCCTGCAGGTGGAACACGGCGTCACGGAAATGGTGTGGGGCGTGGATATCGTCGAATGGATGGTGCGCCTGGGGGCCGGTGAACTCACTCCCCTGGCCGAACTCACCCGCGACCTGGCCCCCCGGGGCCATGCCATCCAGGCTCGCCTGTATGCCGAAGACCCCAGCCACGATTTCCGCCCCAGCGCCGGGCTGCTCAGCGAGGTGGCATTCCCCGAGGTCGGCTCTGACCTGGGCAAAGGGCTGCGTATCGATCACGCCATCGAGGCGGGGCTCGAGGTGTCGGCGCTGTTCGACCCCATGCTGGCCAAGGTGATCGTACACGCCGATGACCGCCAGAGCGCCATCGAGCGGCTCGCCGACGTCCTCGAGCGGTCCAGCGTCTACGGCTTCGAGACCAACCGCACCTGGCTCTCCCATGTGCTGCGCGACGACCGTTTCCACCAGGCACAGATTCACACCCGCTGGTTGAACGATCTCGCCTGGTCGCCCCCCGCCATCGAGTTGATCAACGCCGGCACCCTGACCACCCTGCAGGATTACCCCGGTCGCCAGGGCCACTGGGACGTCGGGGTGCCCCCCTCCGGCCCCTTCGACGACTGGTCGTTTCGTCTCGGCAATCGCCTGCTCGACAATGCGCCGCAGGCCGCCGGCCTCGAGATCACCCTGACCGGCCCCACCCTGCGCTTTCACCGCGCGACGCAGATCGTACTCGCCGGCAGCGAGTTGCCCGCCGAGCTCGACGGGCAGAGCGTGGCGTTCTGGCGGATCCTGGACATCCCCGCTGGCGCCACCCTGTCGCTGGGCAAGGCGACCGTCGGGGCGCGCGCCTATCTGCTGGTTCGCGGCGGCATCGACTGCCCGGAATATCTGGGTTCGCGCAGTACCTTCACCCTCGGCCAGTTCGGCGGCCATGGTGGGCGCGCCCTGCGCACCGGCGACATGCTCGCGCTGCCCGACCTCGACCCCGTCAAGCCGCGCACGCTGCCATCATCGCTGGTCCCCCGGTTTGGGCATCCCGGCGAGAGCCATCAGGACAAAGGCTGCACCTGGGAGATCGCCGTCCTCTATGGCCCCCATGGCGCGCCGGACTTCTTCACCGAACAGGACATCGACACCTTCTTCGCCCACGAATGGGAGGTTCATTATAACTCCAGCCGAACCGGCGTACGCCTGATCGGTCCTCGCCCGGAGTGGGCCCGCGCCGACGGCGGCGAAGCGGGCCTGCACCCGTCGAACCTCCACGACAACGCCTACGCCTTCGGGACCATCGACTTCACCGGTGACATGCCGGTCATCCTGGGACCCGACGGGCCTTCGCTGGGCGGGTTCGTGTGTCCCGCGACGGTGGTACGTGCCGAGCGCTGGAAGCTCGGCCAGCTCACCGCCGGAGACCGCATCCGCTTCGTCCCGGTGGACCTCGCTACCGCTCGCCGGTTGGAGACACGCCAGCAGGCCATGCTCGCGACCCTGAACGAGGCCCCCACCGTGCAGGTGGAGGAGCACCGTGGCAGCCCGGTGCTGCGCGACGTGCCCCCCGACATCGCCGGAGAAAGAATCGTCTATCGCCGCGCCGGCGACGACTTCCTGCTCATCGAGTTCGGCGCCATGGAGCTGGATATTGCCCTGCGCTTCCGGGTCCATGCCTGGATGCTGTGGCTCAGGGACAATCGCCTGCCCGGCCTGCGCGAGCTGACACCCGGCATCCGCTCGCTGCAACTCCATTACGAGCCCGAGGCGCTCGCGCTCGACGCCCTGCTCGCCCACCTGGAGCAGGCCGAGCGTGAGCTGTGCGATGTCGAGACCCTGGAAGTCGAGTCCCGGGTCGTGCATCTCCCGCTGTCCTGGGACGATCCGGCCTGCCATGAAGCCATCGAGAAATACCAGCGCAGCGTGCGCCCGGACGCTCCCTGGTGCCCCAGCAACCTGGACTTCATTCGCCGCATCAACGGACTCGAGAGCACCGAGCAGGTGCGCGATATCGTCTTCAATGCCAGCTACCTGGTGATGGGGCTGGGGGATGTGTATCTCGGTGCGCCCGTGGCCACCCCCCTCGACCCCACCCAGCGGCTGGTCACCACCAAGTACAACCCGGCTCGCACCTGGACCGCCGAGAACTCGGTGGGTATCGGCGGCGCCTATTTGTGTGTCTACGGCATGGAAGGTCCGGGCGGCTACCAGTTCGTCGGCCGCACCCTGCAGATGTGGAACCGCTACCGTCAGACCGAAGACTTCGAGACTCCCTGGCTGCTGCGCTTCTTCGATCAATTGCGTTTCTTCGAGGTCAGCCACGAGGAATTGGCACAGATCCGCCGCGACTTTCCCCATGGGCGCTATCCGCTCCAGGTCGAGACCGCGCGCTTCAAGCTCGCCGACTACCAGGCCGACATCGCGGCACGCGCGGAACGGATCGCCGAGTTCCGCGAGCGCCGCGAAGCCGCCTTCCAGGCGGAAATGGCCGAGTGGCGCGCCAACGGCCAGTTCACCTTCGAGGACCAGGCCCCGGCAGCCCCCGACACCACCGAACTCGCCGAAGACGAAACCGGCATCGACAGCCCGGTGACCGGCAGCCTCTGGAAGCTGCTGGTTCGCGAAGGCGACAACGTCGACGCCGGGCAGACCCTGGCCCTGGTGGAGTCGATGAAGATGGAGGTCGAGATTACCACCTTCCGTGCGGGCCGGGTGACGCGGCTTCCCCTTCAGGAAGGCGCCGCCGTCCAGTCGGGCCAGCCGTTGGTGATTCTCGCCAATGACGAGGAGAACCGATGAGCCGCACGACTGCCGAGGTTCCCTTCACCGACCATTCTGCTGCCCATGGAGACTTGATGCCATGACGACACCCCGACTCGATATCGACTCCCTGCATACCGCCTACCGGAGTGGCGAGCTCACGCCCTACGCCCTGATCGACCGCCTGCTCGCGGAGGCGACGCAGCGCGGGGACGACCCGGCATGGATCACTCGCCTCAACCGCGAGCAGCTCGCGCCCTACCTCGAGCGCCTGGAGGGACACTCTCCGGACAGCCTGCCGCTTTTCGGGGTGCCCTTCGCCCTCAAGGACAATATCGATCTGGCGGGCGTACCGACCACCGCGGGGTGTCCCGCTTTCGCCTACACGCCCAGCGAGAGTGCCTTCGTGGTGCAGCGGCTCATCGACGCCGGCGCCATTCCCCTGGGCAAGACCAACCTCGACCAGTTCGCCACCGGACTGGTCGGCGAGCGTGCCCCGGCGGAATTCGGCGTGCCGGCCAACGCCTTCGATGCCGACTACATTCCCGGTGGCTCGAGCAGCGGCTCCGCGGTAGTGACCGCCGCCGGTCAGGCAAGCTTCGCCCTGGGCACCGATACCGCCGGCTCGGGTCGCGTGCCGGCCTGCTTCC
>CAYWBG010000142.1:4037-5641 GCA_964456005.1 uncultured Halomonas sp. | reverse complement strand
TCGCCAACGGCGTGCTCACCGTCAACTCCATCGAGCAGGCCATCGAGCGCTCCGGTACCAAGGCGGGCAACAAGGGTGCCGAGGCCGCCATGGCCGCCATGGAGATGGTCTCGCTGCTGCGTTGCTTCGGCGACGACGGCGACGACGGGGGTGAGGCATGAGCCGGGAGCCTTCGAAGGCCCAGCAGTCGCGGCATGCCGCCCGGGAGTTGGCGGTGCAGGGCCTGTACCAGTGGCAGATGACCGGCAAGTCGATCACCGCCGTAGAGGCGGAGTTCCGCAGTCAGCTTGCCGACGATGACCTCGAGGACCATGAGAATTGGCTGAAGGTCATGGAGATCGCCGATCTGGCGCTGTTCCACGAGCTGCTGCACAACGTGGTACGTTTCAGGGCCGACCTCGACGCCTCCATCGCGCCGCTGCTCGACCGCAAGCTCGAGGAGCTCGACGCCATCGAGCTGGCCATCCTGCGCCTGGGGGCCTACGAGCTCTCTCGCCGCCTGGAAGTGCCCTATCGGGCGGTGATCAACGAAGGGGTCGAGCTGGCCAAGTCCTTCGGTGCCACCGACGGCCACAAGTACGTCAATGGCATTCTCGACAAGCTCGCCGGACGCCTGCGCCCCGCCGAGGTGGCCGCCCGCCGCCGTTGAAGGGGACTCGCCCCATGACCCGTGATACCGTGTCCCATGACATCCGGCACAGCGAATTCGAATTGATCGCCCGCCACTTCACCCCGGCAGCGCCGGGGCGTGAGGCCGGGGTGGCGCTCGGCGTGGGCGACGATGCCACGCTGCTGGTCCCCACCCCGGGCCGTGAGCTGGTGGTGAGCGTCGACACCTCGGTGGCCGGCATCCATTATCCCGAGGACGCCCCCGCCGAGGCGGTTGGCCACCGTGCCCTGGCGGTCAGTCTCAGCGACCTGGCCGGCATGGGCGCGACGTCCCGCTGGTGCCTGATGGCCCTGATCCTGGCCGAGGCCGATGACGCCTGGCTGGCGGGGTTCTCACGCGGCTTCCGGGCGCTGGCGGATACCACCGGCACGGCCCTGGTGGGCGGCGACGTGACCCGTGGCGCCCCCGCCATTGGTGTGACCGTGATGGGCGAAGTGCCCCCCGGCGAGGCCCTGACCCGCGGCGCTGCCCGGGCCGGCGACCTGGTCGCGGTGACCGGGGCGCTGGGGGGCGGCGCCGGTGGCCTGGCGCTTTGGCAGCGCGGGGAGCGTGATCTTGACCACCCGCTGTTGCAGCGCTACCTGCTTCCCGAGCCGCGGCTGGCCGCCGGCGAGGCGCTGCGCGGGCTGGCCACGGCGGCCATCGACATCTCCGACGGCCTGCTCGCCGACCTGGGGCATATCCTCGAGCGCTCGGGCGTCGGCGCCGACCTCGAGCCCGGGACGCTGCCCCTGGCCGCCGGTCTGGTGGACGCGCTGGGCGAGGCCGAGGCCCGGCAGGCGGCGCTCTCCGGCGGGGATGACTACGAGTTGCTGGTGGCCATTCCGGCCGACCATGTCGCGGCGGCACAGGCTCGCCTGGCCGCCCTGGGCCTGCCGCTCACGGTGATCGGGCGCTTCACGACCCGGCTCGGCATCGCCGGCGTGGCGTCATC
>CAYWBG010000142.1:0-3937 GCA_964456005.1 uncultured Halomonas sp. | reverse complement strand
GGAGGTGGTAGATGAACCGTGCCCCGTCCAGCGTCTGGCATCGTCCTACCCATTTCCTGGCCTTCGGCCTGGGCAGCGGCGCGGCGCCCTGGGCCCCGGGTACCTTCGGTACCCTGGCCGCCATCCCCTTCTACTGGCTGCTCTCCGAGCTGCCCCTGGGCTGGTACATGGGGGTGGTCCTGGTGGCCTTCGTCTGGGGCGTCTGGATCTGCGAGAAGACCTCCCGGGACCTGGGGGTGCACGACCACTCGGGTATCGTCTGGGACGAGTTCGTGGGCTACTGGATCACCATGGCCGCGGTGCCCTTCTCCTGGGAGGCGGCACTCTGGGGGTTCATCATCTTCCGGGTGTTCGATGTCATCAAGCCCTGGCCGATCCGCTGGATGGACCGCCACGTGGCCGGGGGCTTCGGCATCATGATCGATGACGTGATGGCGGGCATCTACGCCTGGAGTGTCATGCATCTCTGGTTCTGGCTAAACTGACGGGCTGCGGCGTGGCGCCCGCCGGGGTGTCTCGAGGGCGCCACCGGCCGGGCGCGTCACAGGGAGGGCAGTCGCCATGCGCAAGGAACGTCTGATCGCCCCGGTGGTGGTGGGGCTGGCGTTAGTTTGGGCGCTGGCGCAGCTGGTCGCCTCGCTGCTGTTCGAGCGGGAGTTGGGCCGCTCCCTGGAGGATCTGGAGGCTCGTGGCGAACTGGTGGTGGAGCGCAGCGAGGTCGAGCCGGGCTGGCTCACTTCCACGGGTATTATTCGCGTGTCACCGCTGCTGGGTGACGCCTGGCAGCTCGCGCTCCCCTATAAGGCGCGCCACGGGGTCTTCAGTACCCGGGTGTCCGGTGAAGCGAGACCTTTCGTGGGCCCCCGGCAGGTGCATCTTTTCGGTGATGCGCTGCCCTCGACCCCGCCCCGCTGGCACGCCCGCTACCAGACCATTGGCGGCACCCTGGAGGGCAGCATTCAGCTGGCCCCCTTCATCGCCAGCCAGGGCCCTCGAGAGCTCGACTTTCGTGGCGGCCGAATCGCCTTCGGCGGCCAGTATGGTGACTGGTACCTGCGCATGAACCTGCAGCCATCTCGCCTCACCGATGGTGTGGCGAGCCTGGAGGTGGGTCCCGTCTCCCTGGAAAGCCGCTATGCCTATACTGCCGGCGCCGTCCACTTCACCCAGCATGACCTGCTGCGTATCGATCGTCTGGCCTGGCAGCAGCCCAACCTGGATCTGGAAGCGCGCGAGCTGGTCTACCGCAGCCTGATGCAGCTCGACGACCGCGAGCTGAGTATCGACGGCGAGTTGAACCTGGCCGAGGTCCGGGCCGCCGAGCAGGTGCTGCTGGCCGGGCGAGTGGCCCTGCAGCTGTCACGCATCAACGCCGATGCGCTGCGCGAGGCGCTGGAGCGACTGAGGGTCGAGGCGGCTCAGGTACGCAACCTGCGGGGGCGCGAACTGCTCGCGCGCCTTGAGCCCGAGCTGATCGCCACCCTCCAGGATTCGCCGCGCCTGGATGTCTCCACCATCGACCTGGAGAGCCCCATGCTGGGCCTGAAGGCCCGCGGGCACGGGGCACTCTTCTTCGATGCGCGCCGCCTCGACGAGCTCAGCCTGGCCCGCCTGGACGAGGAGGCGCAGCAGGCGCGCTGGCGGGCGCGACTGGACGGCGACTTCATCTGGCGCGAGGTGCCCACCGTAGTGGCGCTGTGGCTGGGGCTGGGGCTGGATACCCGGGAGCTCGAGATCGACGTGATCCGCGGCCGAGTGAGGGTCAACGGGAGGCCGCTGCCGCCGCTATGGCGCTGAGGTAAGCCTTGCGTAACACCTTGAAGTTGGCCTGCAGCGCCCGCATTCCATGGGTATGCCATTACCGCAGTCACCCAGGATCAGGACGACACTTTCATGAGCGATGATCAGGATCACAGCCAGGAGCCGGAGGCTCCGGACTGGCTCCACGAGCCCGACCCGGACGGCGAGGCTTCCTCCTTGGAAGACGAGAGCCCAGACCACCACCATGCTGTCGTGCCGGCCAGCGACGCCTTGCCGGAACGCATCTACCTGCTGCCCATCCACAACCGCCCCTTCTTTCCCGCCCAGGTCCAGCCATTGGTGATCAACCGCGAGCGCTGGGAGGAGAGCATCCGTCGCGTGGGCAAGACGCCCCACCATATCGTGGGCCTGGCCTTCGTCGACGAAGCCGCGGTCGAGGGTCTCGGCCACGAGGACTTCCCGCCGATCGGCACCGCGGTCAAGGTGCACAAGCTGCAAGGCGAGGACAACCAGATCCAGTTCATCGCCCAGGGACTGCGACGCTTTCGTATCGAGCGCTGGATCTCCCGGGAGCCACCCTACCTGGTGGAGGTGAGCTATCCCCGCGAGCCGGTGGATGCCGAGGCCGACGAGACGCGGGCCTACGCCATGTCGCTGATCAACGGCATCAAGGAGCTGCTGCCGATCAATCCGCTCTATGGCGAAGAGCTCAAGCACTATCTCAATCGCTTCAGTCCCCACGAGCCCGGGCCGCTCACCGACTTCGCCGCGGCGATCACCTCGGCCAAGGGCCGCGAGCTGCAGGACGTGCTGACGACCCTGCCGGTGCTGGCCCGCATGCAGAAGGTGCTGCCGCTGCTGCGCAAGGAGATCGAGGTCGCCCAGCTGCAGAGCGAGATCAGCGACCAGGTCAACGCCCAGATGCAGGAGCGCCAGCGGGAGTTCTTCCTGCGCGAGCAGCTCAAGGTGATCCAGCGTGAGCTGGGCATCTCCAAGGACGACCGCGAGAACGACGTCGACACCTTCCGCGACCGCCTGGAGAGCCTGGTGGTGCCGCCCAAGGTGCTCACCCGCATCGAAGAGGAGCTCGACAAGCTCTCGGTGCTCGAGACCGGCTCTCCGGAGTACGGCACCACCCGCAACTACCTGGACTGGCTGACCTCCCTGCCCTGGGGGGTACGCAGCCAGGACCAGCTCGACCTGGCCCATGCCCGCCAGGTGCTCGATCGCGACCACGACGGCCTGGCCGACGTGAAGGAGCGCATCATCGAGTTCCTCGCCGAGGGCACCTTCAAGGGCGACGTGGGTGGCTCCATCCTGCTGCTGGTGGGCCCGCCCGGGGTGGGCAAGACCTCCGTGGGCCGTTCCATCGCCGAGGCGCTGGGGCGCGAGTTCTACCGCTTCTCGGTGGGCGGCATGCGCGACGAGGCGGAGATCAAGGGCCACCGGCGCACCTATATCGGCGCCATGCCCGGCAAGCTGGTCCAGGCGCTCAAGGAAGTGGAAGTCGAGAACCCGGTGATCATGCTCGACGAGATCGACAAGCTCGGCCAGTCCTTCCAGGGCGACCCGGCCTCGGCGCTGCTGGAGGTGCTCGACCCGGAGCAGAACGTCGACTTCCTCGACCACTACCTGGACGTGCGCCTGGACCTCTCCAAGGTGCTGTTCGTGTGCACCGCCAACACCCTCGACTCGATCCCGGGGGCGCTGCTCGATCGCATGGAGCAGATTCGCCTCTCGGGCTACATCGCCGAGGAGAAGATGGCGATTGCCAGGCATCACCTGTGGCCCAAGCTGCTCGAGCGAGACAAGATCCCCAAGAAGCGCATCAACCTCACCGAGGCGGCGCTCAAGCAGGTGATCGAGGGCTATGCCCGTGAGGCGGGGGTGCGCCAGCTCGAGAAGCAGCTGCACCGCATCGTGCGCAAGGCGGCGGTCAGGATGCTCGAGCAGGACCAACAGTCGGTGAAGGTCTCGGTGAAGAATCTCGAGTCCTTCCTCGGCGCGCCGATCTTCCGCAAGGAGCGGGTGCTCGAGGGGGAGGGCGTGGTCACCGGCCTGGCCTGGACCTCCATGGGCGGCGTTACCCTGCCCATCGAGGCCGGCAAGGTGCATTCGCTCACCCGCGGCTTCAAGCTCACCGGCAAGCTCGGCGAGGTGATGCAGGAGTCGGCCA
>CAYWBG010000141.1:0-5775 GCA_964456005.1 uncultured Halomonas sp. | reverse complement strand
ACTCGCCTTCCTCGTCTTCTTCCACGCGGACCTTGGGCTTGGAAATGCTCAGGATAGCGTTATCGTGGTCCTCGCCATGGGTCAGGTCGACCAGGGTGACGCCGGCGGGTACCTTGAGGTCGGAGAGGTGGAGGGTGGTGCCCAGTTCGACCTCGGAGATGTCGACTTCGAGGAAGTCGGGCAGATTCTTCGGCAGGCAGCTGATCTGGATCTCGTTGGAGAGCACGTGCAGCTCGCCGTCCTGATCCTTGATGCCCTTGCAGTTCTCTTCGCCCACCACGTGCAGCGGCACGTTCATGGTGATCTCGTGGGTGGCGTCCACGCGAAGGAAGTCGGCGTGGGTAACCAGCGGCTTGTAGGGGTGGCGTTGAAGATCGCGCACCACTACCTGCTCGCTCTTGCCATCGACGACCAGATCGATCACCGAGGAGAAGAATGACTCATCCTCGATTGCCTTGTAGAAGGCGGACTTCTCGAGGGAGACCGGCTGCGGGGCAGACTCGCCGCCGTAGACGATGGCCGGCACCTCGAGGTTCGCACGACGCAGGCGGCGGCTCGCACCTTTCCCCAGGTCGTGACGAACGCTGGCTGTAAGGGTGAAATCTGACATGATGTTGCCTCTTGCTTGGAGTAGGGAAAGCGTCGCGGCCCGCGACCTGACCGTGACGTTTCCAGGAGCCCCTTGGGGCGTTTTCCGACGCGATGTTAGTGGAACATCGCACTGACGGATTGCTCGTTGCTGACCCGGCGGATTGCCTCGGCGATCAGGCCGGCCACGCTCAACTGGCGGATCTTGCCACTGCGCCGCGCGGTGTCGGACAGCGGTATGGTATCGGTGACCACGACCTCGTCGAGCACCGAGCCGGTGATGTTGTCCACCGCCGGACCCGAAAGTATCGGGTGAGTAGCGTAGGCCACGACGCGCTGAGCGCCATGCTCCTTGAGCGCCTCGCCGGCCTTGCACAGGGTGCCGGCGGTATCGATCATGTCATCCACCACCACGCAGTTGCGACCCTCGATCTCGCCGATAATATGCATGACCTGGGCCTGGTTGGCCGAGGGGCGACGCTTGTCGATGATCGCCAGGTCAGCGTTGAGCTGCTTGGCGATGGCTCGGGCGCGTACCACCCCGCCCACGTCGGGGGAGACCACTACCAGGTTCTCGTAGTTCTGGCGCTCGATATCGTCGAGCAGGATCGGTGAACCGTAGACGTTGTCCACCGGCACGTCGAAGAAGCCTTGGATCTGGTCGGCGTGTAGGTCCATGGTCATCACCCGGTCGACTCCGGCCTTGACCATCATGTCGGCGACGATCTTGGCGGAGATCGGCACCCGCGCAGAGCGAACCCGGCGATCCTGACGCGCGTAGCCGTAATAGGGCACTACGGCGGTGATCCTGGTGGCAGAGGCCCGGCGCAGGGCGTCTATCATCAGGATCAGTTCCATCAGGTTATCATTCGTCGGTGCACAGGTGGACTGCAGGACGAAGACATCCTTACCGCGCACGTTCTCGTTGATCTCGACGGCGATCTCTCCGTCGCTGAACTGTCCGACCGTGGCATTGCCCTGGCGAGTGTCCAGACTCTCGGCGATCTTCCTGGCGAGTTCGGGATTGGCATTCCCGGCGAAAACCATCAATTTTGACACGCGCAGCCACCTATGCAGTGTTGGGGGTCTCTGTGGGAACATGTCGCCTGGCCGTGTACCGAGACGTGGCGCTGTAGCCTGTCAGCGGCCCAGAGCGACGTGGAGAGGAGAGCGGTTGAGGCCGCGCGCCTTGAAAGCTTTCCAGTGTCTGCTGGCGTCGGAAACCAGTTCATCGGCCCGGGCCTCATCGTCCAACCAGGCAAACACACAGGCGCCGGTTCCGGTCAGCATGGCGGGCGCCTGTTCCGACAGCCAGTCGATCACTCTTGCCACCTCGGGATAGAGAGCCCTGACGGTGGCCTCGCAGTCGTTGCGCCAGCTCGACGCTCCCCCCTGCAGTGCGCGCGCCATGGTAATCGGGGGGGTGTCGCGTGTCAATTCACTCGCCCCGAACACCGCCGGGGTGGAAACCGCCACGCCGGGATGTACCACCACGAACCAGGGCGTATCGAGTGTCACCGTTGTGAGGCGTTCACCGACTCCCTCACCCCAGGCGGCGTGGCCGCGCACGAACACCGGCACGTCGGCTCCTAGAGTGAGACCCAGCTCGGCCAGCCGGTCCAGCGACAGCCCCAGGCCCCAGAGGGCGTCGAGGCCGAGCAGTGCGGTGGCGGCGTCGCTGCTGCCGCCGCCCAGGCCGCCGCCCAGGGGGAGACGCTTCTCCATGCGGATCTCGGCGCCCAGCGAACAGCCGGTCTCGGCCTGCAGTGCCTGCGCTGCGGCGAGTATGAGGTTTTCCCTCGCTGTCACACCGGCCAGCTCGGGGGTGAGGTGGATCTCGCCATCCTCGCGGCAGCTGAAGTGCAGGGTGTCGCCATGATCGAGAAACTGAAACAGGGTCTGCAGCTCATGGAAGTCGTCGGGCCGGCGGCCGATGATATGCAGCAGCCGGTTGAGCTTGGCCGGGGCGGGCAGGGTCAGGGTCGACTCATTCATCCGGTTATTCATCCACCACGGGTCGCCAGTCGGTGACCACTAGGGTGACGCGCAGGTCGCCGTAGTGCATGACCATTCGGCGCGGCAGCCACAGTGCCTCCACCTGAGTCCAGTCGCGGTACTCGACCTCCCAGCCGTCCTGCTCCAGGCGTTGCGGAAAGCCCAGGCTGTCCTCCTCCAGATGGTAGCCGCTGTCATCGGCCGGCAGGCCCCGAACCCAGTCGGACAGGGCGCCCAGCGGTAGCGACCAGCCGAGTCGTTCCTCCATCAGTGCCTCGGGCGTCTCGGCTTCGAAGCGTCCCTCGGAGGTGGTCAGCGAAAAGCGTCCTTCGCGACCCTCGAGGGTGCTGCGGCCGCTGCCGAAGGGACCGCTGATCAGCAGACGGTAATAGTGGGGGTGCTGACTCCAGTCCAGATTAGCGCTGGTCGACTCCTCGGGGGTGCGCAGACCGGCCTTGCCGGCCAGCATCCAGGTGTCCAGGGCCTCCAGGCGCTCGGCCTGGTCCTGCCACTGGCCGGCGGTGCGTTCACCATCCGGGACAGGTCCCCGGCCGGCACAGCCGGCCAGCAGCGCCAGGGCCAGCAGCAGGCTAAGCAGTCGCAGGGTGTGTCGGGGTCTCATAGCGTCTTCCTCGGGGGTGGCGGCTGGCCGGCATCAGGGTGCCAGCTCGGGAATGCGTTCCAGCAGGGCGTCGAGCACCGGGCGGTCGTCGAACCGCTCCACGGCCTCACGCACCAGGGCGCGGGCGTCGTCGTGTCGCTCCAGTGCCCAGAGCACCTCGGCCAGGTGGGCGGCGATCTCCGGGTCGGGCATGGCCGCATAGGCGCGCTCCAGCCAGGGCAGGGCGCGCTCGGGGTCGCCCAGGCGATAATAGACCCAGCCCAGGCTGTCGAGAATGGCCGGGTTATCGGGCTCCAGCGCATGGGCCTTCTCGATCATCTCGCGGGCTTCGTCGAGACGCTCGCCGATGTCGAGGTCGGCAAGGGTATACCCCAAGGCGTTGAGGGCCATGGCGCTCTCCGGGTTGCGCTCGATGATACGCCCCAGGTCTCGCTCCATGGCCTCGAGATCACCCGATTCCCAGGCGCGCATGGCGCGCAGGTAGAGAAGCTGTTCGTCGTTGGGGGTGCGCTCGAGCTCTCGGTCGAGCAGGGCGTCGGCGTCCTCGCCGAGCCCCTCTCGGTCAAGTAGCTCGACTTCCAGCGAGACCAGGTCGGCGAAGTGGCTCTCGTGGCGAAGCCGCTCAATGCGCAGGAAGGCGCGGGCGTCCAGCAGACGGTCGTCGGCAATCAGCATCTCGGCGGCACGCAGCCGCGCCGCGAGGAACTCGTTGCCCGGCTCGACCTGACGGAAGTAGAGGAGGGCGTTGTCCACTTCGTCTTCCGCTTCGGCGATGGCGCCGAGCAGGTAGAAGGCCATGGGCGGCGTGTCGGGTGCGTCTACCAGCGGCAGCAGCAGGCGTCGGCCAGGTTCAGGGTAGCCCTCTTCCAGGTAGAGGCCCGCCAGGGCCAGGCGCAGCTCCTGGTTGCCGGTGTGGTCATTGAGGAGGGCATCGGTGCGGGCCTCGGCGGCGGCCGGGTTGCCCAGGCGCAGCTCGCTCTGGGCCAGCAGCAGGATGAAGCGTGCATCTCCCGGCGAGACGGCCAGGCCGCGGCGGGCGGCCTCCCGGGCAGCCCGGTGGTCGCCACTCTCCTGGGCCAGCCTGGCGCGGGTCAGCCACAGGGCCGGCAACTCGGGAGCGCTCTCGCCGAGGCGATCCAGGCGGTGTCGAGCGGAGGCGGTGTCACCGCTAGCTACCTCAAGCAGGGCGGTGGCCAGCTCGGCATCATGACGGCGTGCGCCGGGACCGGTGCGCGCCAGGTGGTCTCTCAGCCGATCCAGCAATGGCCGCGGGTCGGCATTCTCGGCCAGGGCCTGTTCGATGAAGGCGCTCAGGTCGCTGTCGCCGCCCCGCTCGATGAGTCGTAAGCGCTGCTCCAGGGCCTCAGGCCAGTCGCCGCGCTGAACGGCAAGGCCGGCTAGCAGTTGCGATGGCGCCTCGCTGTCCGGGGCCAGTCGCTGCCATTCGCCGGCGGCGCGGGCGAGCAGGTCGGCGTCGCTGGAGAAGCTTGCCGCAAGGGCGGCACGCTCGGCCAGGGCCGGCGACGCATAGCGCTCGGTGCCCGCCAGGTAGCCCATGGCGGCTCGCCGATAGTCGCCCCGCTGACCGGCGAGTTCGGCGGTGAGGAGCCCGGCCAGTCCCTCGGCATCGAGGCCGCGGGTGATCGGCGGGGCATCGACCATGGGGTCGGCGTCTGCCCCCACGGGGGCGTCGCCGGACGGCAAGGCCTGGCAACCAGCGGCCAGGGTCGCCAGCGCCAGGGGCGCAAGGCCGGCGCGCGTGGCGCGACGAAGGATGTCGAGTCCGGAAGGCATGAGCGTCTCGTTCAGGAGGCCGAGCCGCCAGCATAACGGCTCGGCCGGTAAGGGCAAAGGTCATCTCCGTTGCGCCGCGTCATGTTCGGTGTTGATAGCCCGCGGAGGACGCCCAAGGGGGTTGCGCTGTGGTAGACTCGTTCCCTTTCTTTTATGACTCGGCCGTTGCCGGATGCCACCAACGAAGACCTCCGACGCATGACGCTGCTTGCCCTTGGAATCAATCATCGGACCGCGACCGTGGAGGTTCGCGAGCAGGTTGCCTTCACGCCTACCCAGCTGGAGTTGGCCTTGGGTGAGCTGTGTGGCTTGCCTGCGGTGAAGGAAGCGGCGGTTCTCTCTACCTGTAACCGCACCGAGCTCTATTGCATCACCGACGAGAGTGGCGAGCGAGCGGTGCTTGACTGGTTGGGGCGCTTCCACGGGCTGGCGGTCGAGGACCTGTCTCACTGCGCCTACCATTACCTGGACAATGAAGCGGCCCGCCACCTGATGCGGGTGGCCGTGGGCCTCGACTCCATGGTGCTGGGTGAGCCGCAGATACTCGGTCAGCTCAAGGAGGCCTACCAGACGAGTCGTCATGCCAAGGGACTCGGCAAGGAGCTGGAGTGTCTTTTTCAGCATACCTTCGCGGTGGCCAAGCAGGTGCGCACCGAGACCGGTATCGGCCGCAATCCGGTCTCGGTGGCCTATGCGGCGGTGAGTCTTGCCAGTCGAATCTTCGACGATTTCGGTCGCGCCCGGGCGCTGCTGATCGGCGCCGGCGAGACCATCGA
>CAYWBG010000140.1:0-5813 GCA_964456005.1 uncultured Halomonas sp. | reverse complement strand
GGCCTTTCACTTTGCGCCGCCCGCCGAGCGCGAGTTCTCCCTGGAGGTGGACCCGCGCACCGTGACTCCCGAGCAGATTCACGAGCTCCACGCCCTGGGCTTCAACCGGCTCAGCTTCGGTGTGCAGGACTTCGACCGCCAGGTTCAGGAGGCGGTCAACCGCCTGCAGAGTGAGGAGCAGGTGGTGGAGCTGGTCCAGGCGGCCCGCGATGCCGGCTTCCAGTCGGTGAGCGTCGACCTGATCTACGGCCTGCCGTTGCAGACGGTGGCCAGTTTCGACACCACCCTGACCAAGATCATCGCCCTGCGCCCGGACCGCATCGCCTCCTACAGCTATGCCCACCTGCCGGAGCTGTTCAAGGCCCAGCGGCTGATCCGTCCCGAGGACATGCCACCGCCGGAGCGCAAGCTGGAACTGCTCGAGCTGACGATCCGCCGCCTCACCGAGGCCGGCTACGTTTATATCGGCATGGACCACTTCGCCCTGCCCGACGATGAGCTGGCCTTGGCCCGCGAGAATGGCACCCTGCAGCGCAACTTCCAGGGCTACTCCACCCACGCCGATTGCGACCTCATCGGCCTGGGCATCACCTCCATCGGCAAGGTCGGCGACACCTACAGCCAGAACGTCAAGGAGACCGCCCAGTACCAGCATCGCCTGGGAGAGGGGCGCCTGGCGGTTTTTCGCGGCTACCGGTTGAGCGACGACGACCGCCTGCGCCGCGATGTGATCAACGCCCTGATGTGCCACGGGCGCATCGACTTCGCCGCTATCGAGTCCGCCCACGACATCGTTTTCCGGGACTATTTCGCCGATGCCCTCGAGGAGCTCGAGGAGATGGCCGACGACGGCCTGCTGGTGATCCGCGAGAACGAGATCGAGGTGCTGCCGACCGGCCGACTGATGATGCGCAACGCCGCCATGGCCTTCGACGCCTACCTGGCGAAGAGCCAGGGGCGCTATTCTCGCACCGTCTAGCGACCTCTCGCGGCACCGCCGCGGGCCTCTATCGGACGCCGCTTCGTCATCGACGCGAGCGGCGTTCCTGCGTTACGCCACGCTAGGCCGGCGTCTTCGCTGTCAAATGAAAATGGGTCATGATGTTGCTCGCCTACACCAGATATGGGGCTTGCCGTGGCGATATGGTCTATATATGGTAGGCGGGCCGATGCGGATCGAAGGCTGTCCGGCGACATGATGCATGTCAGTGCAGCCCCGGGTACACCGGCCTAGGATGAACGGTTCGGCGGCCTCGGCCGCATGGTTATCCTCAGGAGAGCTGTCATGTCCCTGCCGTTACTGTCACTGCCGCGCCTTCCCGCCCCCGCCCGCCTGATCCGCGCCGTCGATCCGCGCGTGCCCGTCGGCATTAAGCGCTGTCTGGTGGAGCCGCTGCTCAACCGTACCTTCGCCGAGCCCCTGGCCGAGGGGGAGTTCGACGCCCTGGAGGGGCGTCGGATCACCCTGGCCATCGAGGATCTCGGCATGGCGCTGACCCTTACCCTCGAGAACGAGCGCCTGAGGGTGTGCGCCCAGTCCGGTGAGGCCACCATCCGCGGGGGCTGGCGCGAGTTTCTTTGCCTGGCCACCCGCCGCGAGGATCCCGACGCCCTGTTCTTTCAGCGCCGGCTGCTGATCGAGGGCGATACCGAGCTGGGCCTGATGGTCAAGAATCTCCTCGACGGTCGCGAGGAGGGCCTGGCACAGGGGCCCTTCGGTGAACTGCTGGTTCACCTGGAGCGGCTGTCGAGACGCACGACCTGAGCCCTATTTCGATTAACGTTTTTTACGGAGCCATCCGCATGAGCACTTCCACCAAGGCCGTGAAGTCATCCAGCGAGGTCCCTCTGCAGGTGCCCTCTCGCGATATCTGGGACTCCAAGTATCGCCTCAAGGACCGTCACGGCAAGCCCGTGGACAAGGACGTGGGTGCCACCTGGGAGCGGGTGGCACGGGCCCTGGCCGCGGTGGAAGGCGACAAGGCCGACGAGTGGCTGCCGAAGTTTCGCTGGGCCCTGGAGAATGGCGCCATCCCCGCCGGGCGGATCATGTCCAATGCCGGCGCCGAGGCCTATAAGCCGGCGGTGAGCCTGATCAACTGCACGGTGTCGCGCACCATCCGCGACTCCATGCACGATATCCTCGACTCCGTGGTGGACGCCGGCATGACCCTCAAGGCGGGCTGCGGCATCGGCTATGATTTCTCTACCCTTCGTCACAAGGGCGCCTTCGTGTTCGGCGCCGGTGCCGGCACCAACGGCCCCCTGGCGTTCATGGATATCTACGACAAGATGTGCTTCACGGTGGCTTCCGCCGGTGGGCGCCGTGGCGCCCAGATGGGCACCTTCGATGTCGGCCACCCCGACGTGCGCCAGTTCATCGAGGCCAAGCGCGAGGCGGGCCGCCTGCGCCAGTTCAACCTCAGCCTGCTGATCACCGACGAGTTCATGGAGGCGGTGAAGCAGGACGCCGACTGGCCGCTGGCCTTCCCGCTGCACGCCGGCGAGAAGGACGACGTCGAGCAGAACGAGCTGATCTACCGCGACTGGCCGGTGGTGGAAGAGGGCTACACCGTCGATGCCGAGGGCCGCGTGGCCTGCCGCATCGTCGAGGTGATCAAGGCCCGCGAGCTGTGGGACACCATCATGAGTTCCACCTACGACTTCGCCGAGCCGGGTTTCATCCTGATCGACCAGGTCAACCGCATGAACAACAACTGGTTCTGCGAGGAGATCCGCGCCACCAACCCCTGCGGCGAGCAGCCGCTGCCCCCGGAAGGTGCCTGCCTGCTGGGCTCGGTCAACCTGACCCGCTTCGTGATTGACCCTTTCGGCAAGCAGCCGCGCTTCGACTGGGAGCGCTATCGCCAGGTCGTCGCGGTCTTCACCCGGATGCTCGACAACGTGGTGGAGATCAGCGGCCTGCCTCTGGAGGGTCAGCGCCGCGAGATCGAGGCCAAGCGCCGCCACGGCATGGGCTTTTTGGGCCTGGGCTCGACCCTGACCATGCTCAAGATTCCCTACGGTTCCCCCGAGTCGCTGGCCTTCACCGAGGAGGTGAGCCGCAACCTGGCCGTCGAGGGCTGGAGGCAGGCGCTGGAACTCTCCCGGGAGAAGGGCGTGGCCCCGGCGCTGGACGAGGACTACGAGATCACCCCGAAGATGCTGCGCGAACGGCCCGAACTCAAGCAGGACGGCTACGAGATCGGCGACAAGGTGCCCGGCCGCATCCTGCATGCCCGCTACAGCCGCTACATGCAGAAGATCGCCGAGTTGGAGCCGGAGCTGGTCGCGGCGCTCGCCGAGCACGGTGCACGCTTCACCCACCACAGCTCCATCGCCCCCACCGGCACCATCTCGCTGTCGCTGGGCAACAATGCCTCCAACGGCATCGAGCCGTCGTTCTCGCACCGCTACTTCCGCAACGTGATCCAGGCGGGCAAGAAGACCAAGGAGCAGGTGGAGGTGGTCTCCTTCGAGCTGGCGGCCTATCGCCACTTCATCGCCGCCGCCGCCGTGGACAGCGACCTGCCGGACTACTTCATCACCGCCGATTCGGTGAGCCCGAAGCAGCACGTGGCGGTGCAGGCCGCCGCCCAGGCCTGGGTCGATTCGGCGATCTCCAAGACGGTGAACGTGCCCACCGAGTTCCCCTTCGAGGAGTTCAAGGATCTGTACCTGGACGCCTACCGGAGCCAGCTCAAGGGCTGCACCACCTTCCGCTTCAATCCGGAGGCCTTCCAGGGCGTGCTGGTCCGCGAGGACGACCTCAAGAACACCACCTATGTGTTCGAACTCGAGAACGGCGAGACCGTCGAGCTGGCCGGTGACGAGAAGATCATCTACGACGGCGAGGAGCACAACGCGGCCAACCTCTATGACGCGCTGAAGGAAGGCACCTATGGCAAGTGGTAATAACGGCACTTGCCGGATCAGCCCCGAGCGATGGATGCCCAGTGCCACCCAACAACTTTCCGGAGGAGCCTCCTGATGGCCGTCGAGATCACATCCAAGATCGTTTCCTACAGCGTCAAGAAGGCGGTGGAAGAGCCGCCGCTCGCCGAGGAGAACCCGCTGACGGTGCGCATTCCCTCGCGCCCCGAGGGCACCCTGGAGGCCGTGTCGGAGAAGATCTCCTACGTCGGCGCCGAGGGGCGCAAGAAGGTCTACCTGCTGGTGTCGTTCATGCCCGTGGAGGGCGTGCTGGCGGGCAAGCGGGTGGTGGTCGAGCGCCCGGTGGAGTTCTTCTTCCCCTCCGGCCAGCTCTCCAGCGAGCACCAGTGGATCACCGCCACCATGCGCAGCCTGTCGCTGGCCGCCCGCGGCGGCTACGTCACCCAGGCGGTGGCCGACCTGCGCAAGGTGGCCTGGGACAAGGGCCTGGTGCGCTGCGGCATGAATCGCTGGGGCAAGCCGATGTTCCACGACTCCGAGGTGGCGGCCATCGCCTGGTCGATCCAGCAGATCCTCTTTCGCCGCGGTTTCCTCGACCAGGATGGCAACCAGGTGCCGGTGGAGGAGCTGGTGGCCCGCTATATCCAGCGCCAGGCCAGTGGCCACCCCTGGCAGCCGCCCACCGCGGAAGAGATCGAGCAGGCCGAGCGCAAGGCCCAGGAGGTCGCGCATGCCAAGGCCGACGGCCCTGCCGTGGTCGGCCACTGCCCGGAGTGTCGTGGCGAACTGATCATGATGGACGGCTGCCCGACCTGCTATGCGGGCTGCGGCTGGTCCAAGTGCGGTTAACCGTAGCGAGCTGACAGCCTGTTGCCAAAGGCACACCGCCCCGTGTCACGAGAGTGGCCCGGGGCGGTGGTGTTTCAAGGGTACCGTGTCAGCCGCGCAGCTCGACGGACTCGAAATGTCGCCTGAGTCGGCGTACCAGGGTCTCCAGGACCTCACGCGACGGAGCATCTTCCACCGGCCGGCAGTAGCCGGGGTCGCGACAGCGCTCGAGCCGGGCCAACTGGATGGCGTAGCGGCGCACGCCGCAGTCGGCCAGGGTCATGGCCAGCTGTTCCAGCGTCTCCAGGGTGAAGTCTCGCCAGTGCACCGTGGTGCGGCACTCGAAAGGGACGTCGCCCTCCAGCAGCAGCGACAGGCTGCGGGCATGGCGCTGCCAGATGCCGCGTCGCCCGCCGATGCGGTCGAAGTCGGCGCCGCGCCCCTTGGCGTCCAGCGCCACCCAGTCGAGCCGCGGCAGCAGCGCCTCCAGGCGCTCCGGGTAGGAGCCGGCGGTGTGCAGCCCCACCGCAAGACCCAGAGCCCGGCAGGCGTCGGCGGCGGCCGGCAGGTCGGCGTGCAGGGTGGGCTCGCCGCCGCTGAACACCACGGCATCGATCTCGCCGCCCCGGGCAGCGAGCAGCGCTTCGATGGCTTCCCACTCTCCCGGCATGGGGCGCCGCGCCGACCCCATGCGGCTGGCGGTCTCGCAGTAGCCGCACTGCAGCGGGCAGCCCTGAAGATGGACCACCGCGGCGCGTCTACCCGGGAAGGCGTGATCATCCCGGGCGTCGAAGCCGGCGATGGGCAGGCAAATCTCGGCGTCGAAAGCGGGGAGTCGCGGCATCATGGCAGTAATCATCCCGTGAGGGACGCCCGGCTGTGGTCCATGCCGGGGCGTCCGTGCCAGTAACCGTCGCAGATCTCGGCCTCGACCAGGGCGAGCGGGTCCGGGGCGGGGAGCTCGCCGCGGCGGGCCGCATCGAAGGCGGTCACCACCTCGGCCATGCCCTCGGGGCGCGGGCTCAGGCGGGCGATCCCGACGCCCATCTCGGCCATGCCCGGCAGCTCATGGCGCAGATCCTGGCAGGCGC
>CAYWBG010000139.1:0-5863 GCA_964456005.1 uncultured Halomonas sp. | reverse complement strand
TTCTGGATCTGCTCGCGCATCTGTTCGATCAGCACCTTGAGCTCCACGGCGCAGCGGGTGGTGCTGGCGACCACCGACTTGGAGGAGAGGGTGTTGGCCTCGCGGTTGAGCTCCTGCATCAGGAAGTCCAGGCGCCGGCCCACGGGACCCTTCTGGGTCAGCTGGCGCTCGACCTCGGCCACATGGGTGGCCAGCCGGTCGAGCTCCTCGTCCACATCGGCCTTCTGGGCCAAGAGAGTCAGTTCGGCCTCGAGACGCTGGGGGTCCAGCTCGGCCTGGACCGTCTCCAGGCGCTCGAGCAGCTGGGCACGCTGGCGCTGGAGGATCGCCGGGAGCAGGTCGCGGACCTCTGCCACCTGGGCATGGATGCCGACCAGCCGCTCGCGGATCAGGGTAGCGAGCTTCTCGCCCTCGCGGGCGCGGCCGGCCACCAGGTCATCCAGGGCCTGCTTGAATAGCTTTAGCGCCTCGCCCTTGATGACCTCGAGGTTCGGGCCGCGGCGCTCCAGCACGCCGGGATAGTCGAGCAGCGCCAGCGCATCCGGCGGTGTGGCACCTTCCACCGCCTGGCGCACCTCCCCCAGGGCGCGTTCGAGCTCGGCGAGTCGGGGCTGATTCACGGCAAGGCCTTCGGCTGCGCCGGCGGGCTCGTAGCGCAGGCTGCATTCCACCTTGCCGCGGGCCAGGCGCTGGCGCATCGCCTCACGGAAGGCAGGCTCCAGGTCACGCAGGCACTCCGGCAGGCGGAAGTGGGGCTCCAGGTAGCGCTGGTTCACCGAGCGCAGCTCGAGCTGCAGGCTGCCCCAGTCGGCGGCGTGCTCCTGACGGGCGAAGGCGGTCATGCTGTGGACCATGATGAAGGCTCCTGGCGTGGCGCGAGCGGGCATTGGACTGCGCCGCAGTGTACCCGATTCCCCGGCGCAACTCGTGGAAGGGTGTAGAATGGCCGACCGTCACGATTCCTGTTCGACCCACATAGAGGTGCTATGTCCACTCCGTTTCGACGCCCCAGCGGGCGTATGCCCGATCAACCCCGCGAGATCCGCCTGACCCGCGACTACACCCGCCACGCCGAAGGCTCGGTGCTGGTGGAGTTCGGTGACACCAAGGTGCTGTGCAACGCCAGCGTTGAGCCCGGCGTCCCGCGCTGGTTGCGCGGCAAGGGCCAGGGCTGGGTGACCGCCGAGTACGGGATGCTGCCCCGGGCCACCCACACTCGCGGCGGTCGCGAGGCAACCCGCGGCAAGCAGGGCGGTCGCACCCTGGAGATCCAGCGCCTGATCGGCCGCTCCCTGCGTGCGTCGGTGAACCTCAAGAAGCTCGGCGAGTTCACCATCACCGTGGATTGCGATGTGATCCAGGCCGACGGCGGTACCCGGACCGCCTCGATCACCGGCGGCTGCGTGGCGCTGGTGGACGCCATCCGCTACCTGCAGCGCAACAAGCTGATCAAGGGCGACCCCTTCAAGCAGCTGGTGAGCTCGGTGTCGGTGGGCCTGTTCAAGGGGGTGCCGGTGGTCGACCTGGACTACCCGGAGGACAGTGGCGCTGACACCGACATGAACGTGGTGATGGCCGAGGACAGCAGCTTCATCGAGGTGCAGGGTACCGCCGAGAAGGGCAGCTTCAGCCGCGCCGAGCTGAATGCCATGCTCGAGCTGGCCGAGAACGCCGGGGTGCAGCTGTTCGACCACCAGCGGGAGTCGCTGGGCATTCCGCGGTAAGTAAAGAACAAAGGGCGCAGGCCTGTTGCCGGATCAGCTCCGAGCCACTTGGCGAGATTCCCAAACGCAGAGCGCCGGCCAAAAGGGCCGGCGCTCTGCATTCCGGTGGGCCGGAACGGCGACGAAGGGCAAGGATTCAAAGCGTCAGGTCATATTCCACGATCAGCGGTGCGAACTCCGAGAAGGTGGCATCGTAGTCGATCCAGGCGTCGACGACATGGCGACGGAAGTTGGGGCCGACGATCTGATAGTCGATACGCCAGCCTTCCTGGCGGGAGCGCGGCAGCTCCTGGTCGAGCTTGGGCCACCAGGTATATTCGCCAGCGTCACGGTTGATCTCGCGGAAGCAGTCGAT
Organism: uncultured Halomonas sp.; assembly: GCA_964456005.1. Lineage (GTDB taxonomy): Bacteria > Pseudomonadota > Gammaproteobacteria > Pseudomonadales > Halomonadaceae > Halomonas. The sequence goes on along the minus strand of CAYWBG010000139.1, from coordinate 3,784 downwards.
GAAGCCGGTAGGGCCGAACACCTGGTCCATCCAGGCGCGCTCCTCGGGCTTGAAGCCGGGAGTTGCCTGGTTGTCGGCCCAGTTCTCCAGGTCGAGGGTCTTGTGGGCGATATGCCAGGTGCCGCAGATGATGTATTCGCGGCGCTTGCGGGCCATCTTGCTCAGGTATTCCTGATACTGAGCCATGAAGGTCTGCTTCGCGGCCGGGTCACTGCCGTCTGGCATCAGGAAGCTGGCGATGCTGAAGCGGTCGTAGTCGGCCTGCAGGAAGCGCGCCTCGTGGTCGCACTGGGGAAACCCCAGCCCGTACATGATCGCCTTGGGGATCTTGCGGCAGTAAAGCCCGACTCCCGAGAAGCCGTCCTGATCGGCGTCGAGAAAGTAGCCCTCGTAACCTTCCGGATAGAGGATGCTATCGTCCAGCTCAAAGCTCTTGGCCTTGAGGTTCTGTACGCAGACGACGTCGGCGTCCTGATCGGCCAGCCAGTCGAGAAAGCCTCTTCCGACCGCCTCCCGGATGCCGTTGACATTGATGGTGGCGATTTTCATACATGGTCCCTTTTGCGTCGCGCGTGTATGATACCCGACGTTACGACGTTTAGGTAAATGGCTGCGGCCAATAAAGGTGATAGGGAGCCTTGAGGTGGAGCATTCCGGCACGCCTGCGCTGCAGGCCTACCAGCGAGAGTTCATTGAATTTGCCATCGAGCAAGGGGTGCTGCGCTTCGGCGAATTTACCCTGAAGTCGGGCCGGGTCAGTCCCTACTTCTTCAATGCCGGGCTGTTTCGCACCGGCGGCGCCCTGGCGCGCCTGGGGCGTTTCTATGCTCGCACCATCGTCGATCGTGCCCCCGGCTTCGACGTGCTCTTCGGTCCCGCCTACAAGGGCATTCCTCTGGCCGCCTCCGCGGCCGTGGCGCTGGCCGACCACCACGGCCGCGACCTCCCCTACGCCTTCAACCGCAAGGAGGCCAAGGATCACGGGGAGGGTGGCAACATCGTCGGCTCGGCCCTCGACGGTGATATCCTGATCATCGATGATGTGATTACCGCCGGCACCGCCATCCGCGAGGTCATGGGCCTGATCGGAAGCGCAGGGGCACGGGCCGCCGGGGTGGTGATCGCCCTGGATCGCCAGGAGCGCGGTAGCGCTGACGTGGAAGGCAAGGGCTTGAGCGCCATCCAGGAAGTCGAGGCCCGCTACGGCATGCCGGTGGTAAGCATCGTGACGTTGGACATGGTTCTGGCCTATCTTGAGGGTCAGGCCGGAGAGGAACTGCGCCAACATGCCGCAGCGATCCGTGACTACCGCGAACGCTATGGCGTGCAGTCCGACTGATATTGGCCAAGGGCCATCGCCCCGTGACAGCGACCCGGGGCGAGCAGGACAAGGAGAGCTTTGATGAAAACCATCCTCACCGCCCTTGCCGGGACCACACTGCTGGTCAGCGCCGGGCTGGTTCAGGCCGGCAGCCTGGATCTCAACCTTAGCCCGGACGCCGTCCAGTTCGAAGCGGTCGGTGAGATGACCGACGGTATTCGCCTGGGAGGCGGGGTGGTCGACAGCGAGTATCGAGAGGACGCCACCGTCTTCCATGCCCAGCTGATGGGCACCCAGCACACCCGCGACCGCGAGATCGGGGTGGGCGCTCGCTGGACCCAGTATGACACCGACTACGGCAAGGGCGGTGGCCTGGGGCTGGGCGGCTACGGCTATGTCTACCTGCCCAACCTGCCCGAGGTCTCGCTGGGTGGCTATGGGTACTACACGCCGGGGGTGGTCGCCACCCGCGACCTGGACGACGGATACGAGATCGGCCTGCGCGCCCGCTACGCCTTCGCCCCCAACGTGGATGGCTACCTGGGTCTGCGTCAGTTGGGTGCCGATTTCGATGACGACAACGACAGAGGCACCCGCACCCTGGATCGCGGCGCCCAGGTGGGCGTGCGCCTGCGCTTCTGACGCCCTCTCCATCGCGTTTTCGCCGCGGGCCCCGTCTTGGGGCCCGTCTGCGTTATGCCAGGCCCTTTACGGGATACGCCATGCTTGATGTGGTGCTCTACCAGCCCGAGATTCCCCCCAATACCGGCAACCTGATCCGGCTCTGCGCCAATACCGGTTTTCGGCTGCACCTGATCGAGCCGCTGGGCTTCGTGCTGGACGACAAACGGCTGCGGCGTGCCGGACTGGACTACCACGAGTGGGCAGCGGTGCGGGTGCACGTGAACTGGTTGGCCTACCTCGAGGCGGCCGCACCCGAGCGAGTCTTCGCGGTATCGACGCGCGGACGCACCGGTTACCATGAGCCGTCCTACCGCCACGGGGATGCCCTGGTGTTCGGCCCCGAGACGCGTGGCCTGCCCCAGGCGATGATTGAGGCCCTGCCCGAAGAGCAGCGGCTGCGAATCCCCATGCGGCCCGACAGCCGTAGCCTGAACCTCTCCAACGCCGCGGCGGTGCTGGTCTACGAGGCCTGGCGGCAGCTGGACTTCGTTGGGGCCGGCCATCCGGGGGCCGGCCTTCCGGGGGCCGCAGACTCAACTCAGGAAGCGCGGTAGCGCTTGCGCTGCTGCGAACCATCGGCAGCCATCTGCTTGCAGCGCGATAACCGCACGATCGCGAAGGAATCCTTGCCATGTCCATCCAGCGGCGCATTGCCGGCTTGAATCCCCGCCAGCAGGAGGCGGTGCGCTACATCGATGGTCCTTGCCTGGTGCTGGCCGGGGCCGGCTCGGGCAAGACCAGCGTGATCACCACCAAGATCGCCTACCTGGTGCAGGCCTGCGGCATGAGCGCCCGACGCATTGCCGCGGTGACCTTCACCAACAAGGCCGCCCGGGAGATGAAGGAGCGGGTGGGGCAGATGCTCAAGGGGCGCGAGGGTCACGGCCTTACCGTCTCCACCTTCCACACCCTGGGGCTCAACATCATCCGCCGCGAACTCAAGGTGCTGGGCTACAAGCCGGGTTTCTCGCTCTTCGACCCCGAGGACGCCAAGGCGCTGCTGCGTGATCTGATGCAGAAGGATGCCCAGGTCGATGCCGAGGCGATCAACTCGGTGCAGCACCAGATCTCCGAGTGGAAGAACGACCTGATCCTGCCGGGCCAGGCCCTCTCCCACGCCGCCAGCGATGATGAACTGTTCGCCGCGCGGGTCTACGAGGCCTATAACCGTCATCTCAAGGCCTACAACGCGGTGGACTTCGATGATCTGATCCTGTTGCCGGTGGTGCTGCTGCGTGACGACCCCGAGGCGCTGGCTCGCTGGCGCAAGCGCATTCACTACCTGCTGGTGGATGAATACCAGGACACCAACGTCAGCCAGTACCAGCTGGTCAAGCTGCTGATGGACGAGCGGGCGACCTTCACGGTAGTGGGCGACGACGACCAGTCGATCTACGCCTGGCGCGGGGCGCGTCCCGAGAACCTGGTGACGCTGGGCGAAGACTTCCCGCGCCTGCGGGTGGTCAAGCTGGAGCAGAACTACCGCTCCACCGGTACCATCCTGCGCGCCGCCAACACGCTGATTCGCCACAACCCCCATATCTACGAGAAGACCCTGTGGTCGGAGATGGGCGAGGGGGCGCCGGTCCGCGTGGTGGTCAACCGCCACGAGGAGGCCGAGGCGGAGCGGGTGGCCAGCGAGATCCTGACCCGGCGCATCAAGGAGCGGGCCGAGTGGCGCGACTTCGCGGTGCTCTACCGCGGCAACTTCCAGGCCCGGCTGTTGGAGCTCAAGCTGCAGCACTACCAGATTCCCTACAAGCTCTCCGGCGGCACCTC
>CAYWBG010000138.1:0-5883 GCA_964456005.1 uncultured Halomonas sp. | reverse complement strand
AGTGACTGTTAATCACTGGGTCGCAGGTTCGAGTCCTGCTCCGGGAGCCATCTCTGCTTTTTTCGGTTCCGATACGCTGGCTGAGCTCACTCGCCGGGTTTTCCGCGTGCCTGTTATTTGCGGAGTGCCAAAAAAACGCCGTCCCTGAGGACGGCGTATTCGGTAGGCAGTTGATCGGGGCTTAGTGGCGATTGGCTAGCCGGTAGCTGCCGTTGAGCTGGGCGTAGTCGAGCAGGATCTGGGCGGCTTCCTGTACCTGCACCTGTTCCACCGGCTCGTCGTCGCTCTGGTCTCCGCGGGCGTCGATCCACTCTTCCAGAGTATCCAGGCCTAGGGCGCGGCGACGCCGATTCTCCAGGGCCAGCTGCTCTGCCTCCTGCTCCTCAACCTCGCGCTGACGCTGCTCGCGATTAAGGCTGACGCTGACGTTCTGCTCGCGCAGTCGACGGGTCAGCTCGGCCTGCTGCTCCATGTAGCGGAAATTGGGCAGTTCCTCGGCGCGATGGCGATGACGATCCTTCAGCGACTCCATGTAGCGCCAGGGCTCGCCATAGTGTCGGTACTGCACCGAGCGCACGGTATCCCAGTCGAGGGCGTTGTCGAGGCTGCTCTCGCCGATCAGTTCGGGATCGATCAGGCTGGGGAAGATGATGTCGGGCTCCACGCCACGGTGCTGAGTGCTGTCGCCGGAGATACGGTAGAACTTGGCGCGGGTCAGCTTGATCTGCCCATGACTGAGGTCGCTGAGGGTCTGTACCGTGCCCTTGCCGAAGGTCGGGGTGCCAACCACCAGGCCCCGGCCGTAGTCCTGAATGGCGCCGGCGAAGATCTCCGACGCCGAGGCGGAGAGGCGGTTGACCAGCACGCCAAGGGGGCCGTCATAGATGGCGCCCGCCTCGGTATCGCCGTAGAGGCTGATGCGCCCGCGGGCGTCGCGTACCTGGACGGTGGGACCGCGGTCGATGAACAGGCCGATCAGTGAGTTGGCCTCCTGAAGGGCGCCGCCGCCGTTGTTGCGCAGGTCGAGTACGATGCCCTCGACCCCTTCGGCCTCGAGGCGCTCGATCTCCCGCGCCACGTCGCGGGTGGTGCTTCGGAAGTCCTCCTCTCCGGCCTGCCAGGCGTCGAAATCCACATAGAAGGTCGGAATCTTGATGCTTCCGATGCGGTGAATGCCATCCTCGCGTTCGATCTCGATCACTTCGCCCTTGGCGGCCTGGTCTTCGAGGTCGACGGTGTCGCGGGTGATCTCGACGATGCTCGAACGAGTCATGTCCACGGCCTGGGCGGGCACCACGTCGAGGCGCACCACAGACCCTTTGGGGCCTCGAATCAGGTCGACCACGTTGTCCAGGCGCATACCGACCACGTTGACCATCTCGCCCTCTTCCTGGCCCACAGCCACGATGCGATCCGCGGGCTCCAGCACGCCGGCGCGTTCGGCGGGGCCCCCGGGCACCAGGCTGGCCACTTTGACGTACTCGCCGTCCGACTGGAGCAAGGCGCCGATGCCTTCCAGAGAGAGACGCATCTGGATATCGAAGGACTCACCCTGGCGCGGAGAGAGATACCCGCTGTGGGGGTCGATGCTGCCGGTCACCGCGGCCATGAAGAGCCCGAAGACATCCTCTTCGTTGGTCTGGCGAAGCCGGGTGAGCTGACCCTCGTAGCGCTGGCGCAGGTTGGATTCCACCTGCTCGTCATCCTGCCCGCTGATGGCCAGGGATAGGGCGGCATTCTTGAGCCGCTTGAACCAGAGATCGTCAAGCGCCTCGACGCTTTCGGCCCAGGGCGCCTCTTTACGCTCGAGTTCCAGGCGCATGTCGCTGTCATAGGAGAAGTCTAGCCCCTGGTCCAGTCGCGCCAGCAGCCACTCGAAGCGCGCCTCGGCCCGCTCGTGGTAGCGCTGATAGAGACCGTAGATATCGTCGATGTCGCCATCAAAGAGGGCGTCGTCGATCCGGGTCTCCAACTGGCGGTAGGCCTCGACGTCTTCCTCGAGCAGGAAGGCGCGCTGGCCGTCCAGGACGTCCAGATAGCGCTCGAAGGCCCGGCGTGACCAGGCGTCGTCGAGCTGGATGTCGTCATAATGACCGTAGCGCAGCGACTCGGCCACTTCCGCGGCCGCCTCGCGCTGGGCGTCGGTGGGTTGCGGCTGCGCCAGGGCGACGCTGGCGACCAGCAGCAGACCGGCCAGAGCGGTGGCCGGACGGCCCAGGTAGGCAAGCAGGCTCATCGATGAAGCACTCCCGGTTTGATGTACACTCTATTCCCTTGACACTAATGCGGTTCATGAGTTGCGTGAACCGAACCGGCATTGTAGCAGCTTCGGTTGTTATCCCCTGACATCTATGTAGAGGACCCCATGCCCCAGGACGCCCTGATCGAGCGCCTGCTCGACTTCCTGCGCCGCTCTCCCACTCCCTGGCACGCCGTGGCCAACATGGCGGCCCGGCTCGATGCCGCCGGTTACCGTCGGCTCGACGAGCGCGAGCCGTGGCGGCTGGCCGCCGGCGAAAAGGTCTATGTGACCCGTAACGACTCCTCGATCATCGCCCTGCAGCTGCCCGAGGGTGAGCTGTCTTCGCTGCGTATGATTGGCGCCCATACCGACAGCCCTGGCCTGCGGCTGAAGCCAAATGCCGCGCAGACCGGCGGCGGTTGGTTGCAGCTGGGCATCGAGACCTATGGCGGCGTGCTGCTCGCTCCCTGGTTCGACCGTGACCTTGGCCTGGCGGGGCGGGTTCAGGTGCGCCATCCGGATGGTCGTCTGGAGGGCGTATTGCTCAACGTCGATCGGCCCGTGGCGATCATTCCCAGCCTGGCCATCCACCTGGATCGTGAGGCTAACAACGGGCGATCCATCAACGCCCAGACCGAGATGGCCCCGGTGTTCCTGCAGGGTGGTGAGGCGCCGGATCTTCCGCGGCTGCTCAAGGCCTGGCTGGCCGAGCAGCACGGCTTGGAGGAGGTGGAGCCCCTCGACTTCGAACTGGGCTTCCACGACATGCAGCCGCCGGCACGGGTCGGCGTCGAGGGCGAGCTGATCGCCAGCGCAAGGCTCGATAACCTGCTGTCCTGTTTCGCCGGTCTGGAGGCGCTGCTCGACGCAGACGGTCGCCAGGGCGTGGTGCTGGTGGCCAACGACCATGAGGAGGTGGGCAGTGCCAGCTCCTGTGGCGCCCAGGGGCCCTTCCTGGGCGACGTCTTGCGCCGGGTCGGCGAGCAGCTCGGCGGGGGAGGCGAGGAGAGCTTCATCCGCCTGATCCAGGCATCAAGGATGATCTCCTGTGACAACGCCCACGCCCTGCACCCCAACTTCGCCGACAAGCATGATGCCGCCCATGGGCCGGCACTCAATGGCGGGCCGGTGATCAAGGTCAATGCCAACCAGCGCTATGCCACCAACAGTGCCACGGCGGCCATGTTCCGGGACCTCTGCCGCCAGGCCGAGGTCCCGGTGCAGACCTTCGTGACCCGTGCCGACATGGGCTGCGGGAGTACCATCGGGCCGCTCACCGCCACCGAGCTCGGCGTGCCGACCCTGGACGTGGGCGCCCCCCAGTGGGCGATGCACTCCATCCGCGAGACCGCGGGAGCCCGCGACGTGGAGCACCTGACCCGGGTACTCACCGCCTTCTGCAACCGCGCCGAGCTGGATTGAGCTGCGTACGAGAGCAAGCATCATGAAAAACCCGGCGCCATGGCGCCGGGTTCTGCTGTCTGGTGGCTACGCCCTGATTCGAACAGGGGACCCCATCATTATGAGTGATGTGCTCTAACCAGCTGAGCTACGTAGCCGTACAACGGGGGCGAAGTCTAAGGACCGGCCCCTAAGTTGTCAAGTTGAGCGCAGTCAGACATTGAACCGGAAGTGGATGACATCACCATCCTGGACGATGTACTCCTTGCCCTCCAGACGCCACTTGCCGGCGTCCTTGGCGCCCTGTTCGCCGCCCAGGCCGACGAAGTCGTCGTAGGCGATGACCTCGGCGCGGATGAAACCTTTCTGGAAGTCGGTGTGAATCACCCCGGCGGCCTCGGGGGCGGTGGCACCGATCTTGACGGTCCAAGCACGCACCTCCTTCACCCCGGCCGTGAAGTAGGTCTGCAGACCGAGAAGGGCGTAGCCCGCGCGTATCACTCGGTCGAGTCCCGGCTCTTCCATGCCCATCTCGTCGAGGAACATGGCGCGTTCCTCATCCTCGAGTTCGGCGATCTCCGCCTCGAGCTGGTTGCATACCGGCACCACCACGGCGCCCTCGGCCTCGGCGATCTCCCGCACCACGTCCAGGTAGGGGTTGGTATCGAAGCCGTCCTCGTTGACGTTGGCGATGTACATGGTGGGCTTCAGGGTCAAAAAGCCAAACCCCTTGAGGGCCTTCTCGTCGTCCTCGTCGAGGCCGAAGCTTCTCAGCGGGAGGCCCTCGGCCAAGTGCGGCTGGATGCGCTCGAGGATCGCCTTGGTGGCGATGGCCTCCTTGTCGCCGCCCTTGGCCACCCGAACCAGGCGCTGGATGGCCCGCTCCACGGTGTCCAGGTCGGCCAGGGCCAGCTCCATGTTGATGATCTCGATGTCGGCCCGCGGGTCCACCTGGTTGGCCACGTGGATCACATTGTCGTTGTCGAAACAGCGCACCACATGGGCGATGGCCTGGGTCTCGCGGATATTGGCCAGGAACTGGTTGCCCAGCCCCTCACCCTTGGAGGCGCCCGCCACCAGGCCGGCGATGTCGACGAACTCCATGGTGGTGGGCAGTACCTTCTGCGGCTTGACGATGTCGGCCAGGGCATCGAGGCGCGGGTCGGGCATCGGCACGATGCCGACGTTGGGCTCGATGGTGCAGAAGGGGAAATTCTCGGCGTCGATGCCGGATTTGGTGAGGGCGTTGAAGAGAGTCGACTTGCCGACGTTGGGCAGGCCGACGATACCGCAGTTGAAACCCATGGGATCGTCCTGGAAAGCGTGTTCGCGATGGAAAAGAGACGTTTATTCTACTCGTGCCTGGTACTGGGCGCTGCAAAGCTGTGCAGCCGATTCATGGCCTTGACCCAGTCACCGGCAATCGCCAGGGGCAGGGTGGCCAGGCACTCGTCGATGGCGGCCTCGATGGCGGCGTGCTCGGCCTTGCCGGGGCGGCCCAATACATACTGGGTCACCTGGCGAGAGTCGCCAGGATGGCCGATACCGAGGCGCAGGCGGTGAAAGCCGCGATCATTGCCCAGGGCGCTGATGATGTCGCGCAGGCCATTGTGGCCACCATGGCCGCCGCCGGTCTTGTAGCGAGCGGTGCCGGGGGGAATATCGAGTTCATCATGGACCACCAGCAGCTCATTCGGGGCGATCTTGTAGAACTGGCACAGAGCGGCCACGGCCGCGCCGCTGCGGTTCATGAAGGTGGACGGGTTGAGCAGGTGGAGGTCCTGGCCCCCGAACTGGACTCGGGCGTGCAGGCCGAGGAACTTTCTGTCGGGTCGCAGTTCCGCGCCGGCATGGCGTGCCACCGCCGCCGCCAGCCAGGCGCCGACGTTGTGGCGAGTTGCCTCATAGTCGGCGCCCGGGTTGCCCAGCCCGATGATCGCTCTGACCTGACTCATGGTTGCTGCCTCCAAAAAATCATCTGGAATGATTTTTGACGTCGCGTTAGCGGCGGTCCACAGGATGGCCGCCAGGGACGGGCGGCCACAAAAAAAATCAAGCGCCGGGGCGCTTGATCATGACCGGGAGGGGCCGTGTCGAACACGGCCCCGGACGTCGGTGTGACGGGGTGCGGATTACTCCTCGCCCTTGTCACCCTTTTCCTCGTCCTCTTGCTCGCCCTCGGCGGACTCGCCTTCCTCGTCTTCTTCCACGCGGACCTTGGGCTTGGAAATGCTCAGGAT
>CAYWBG010000137.1:0-5897 GCA_964456005.1 uncultured Halomonas sp. | reverse complement strand
TGGGAAGCGAGGGACTTTGGTCGCTGACGTTCCCGGGGGCAGCTCTCATCCGCTAGAATGACGACTTTCCCGCCTGGGGCATAAGCATGACCATCGGAGACCTGATTCGCCTGCTGAGCGATGGCGAGTTCCATTCCGGCGAGCAGCTGGGCGAACGCCTCGGCGTGTCACGCGCTGCCGTGTGGAAGCAGTTGAGGAAGCTCGAGGCCCTGGGGATCGCCATGGAGGCGGTGAAGGGGCAGGGCTATCGGCTGGCCGAACCTCTCGAACTGCTCAATGGGGCGCATATCGTGGCGGGTTTGTCGCGAGAGTCCCGAGGCCGGCTTGCGCGTCTGTTTGTCGAGGAGACATTGCCGTCGAGCAATGCCTTCCTGCGGGAGCGTTTCGAGCAGGGTGCCGGCCATGGTGAGGTTTGCCTGGTGGAGCAGCAGAGTGCGGGGCGCGGTCGCCGTGGCAGAGTCTGGACGACGCCCTGGGGCCGGACACTGATGCTCTCTCTGGGCTGGCGGGTAGAGTCGGGGGTCGCTGCCCTGGAGGGGTTGAGCCTGGCGATCGGCGTGGAGTTGTCCAGGGTATTGGAGCGTCATGGCGTCCGCCCGTATCTGAAGTGGCCCAATGATGTCCTGCTCGAGATCGGGGAGCAGCGATACGGCAAGCTGGCCGGCATTTTGGTGGAGGTAAGTGGCGATGCGGCCGGCCCCTGCGAGGTGGTGGCCGGCATGGGTATCAATATCGACCTGCCGGATGACTTCCGAGCCGGTCTCGACCAGCCCGTGTCGGCGGTGCGCGATCAGGCGGATGTTTCCCGGAATGACCTGGCGGCAGAGCTGATCGATGCTCTGCTGGCCCTCATGGCGACCTTCGAGGAGAAGGGGTTCGCAGCCTGGCAGGCCGACTGGAATGCACGGCACGCCTTTGCCGGGCGTGAGGTCGACATCCTCCGTGGCGGCGAGCATGACATTGCCGTGGCGGAGGGGGTCGATGCGTCCGGTAACCTTCGAGTCGCCAAGGGAAGCCATCGCTTCAGTATCGCGGGAGGCGAAATCAGCGTGCGTGCCCGATCATGATACTCGACCTGGACATCGGCAATACCCTGTCGAAATGGCGGCTCAAGGATGCCGACAGTAGTGAGATACGCTCCCGCGGCGCGGTCTGGACTCGCGAAGAGTGGCGGCCTGGGTCGGATATCCCCGATCTGGACGTGGTCGAAGCGGTGCGTATCTCCAGCGTGGCGCGCAAGGCCGTGCTTGAGGAGACCGTCTCGCTGTTGCACCGGCAGGTGGGCAGCGTGCACGTGGCGCGCTCTACGCGAGAGGCCATGGGTGTGACCAACGGCTATGAGGAGGCAGACCGGCTCGGAGTGGACCGCTGGCTGGGGGTGCTTGCCGGCTACCAGTTGGCCGGGGGCTGCTGTGCAGTGGACTGTGGCAGTGCCATCACCATTGATTTCGTGCTGCCTGGCGGCCGTCACCTGGGAGGGTATATCCTGCCCGGGCTGAGGCTGATGAAGGAGAGCCTGAAGCTTGGGACTCGCAACGTGGCCATCGACCCGGACAGCGAGGCCGAAGAGTTGCTGGCTCCGGGACGCCGCACGGTAGAAGCGGTCAACCACGGGATCTACATGGCGGCGGTCAGTGCCATCAATCGCGTCTATGCCGAGGTCTGCGACAGCGAAGGGGTGGCGCTGCCGCTGATTGTCACTGGCGGGGATGCCCGAGTGGTCTCCCGCGGGATACAGGTGCCCCATGCGGTATGGCCGGATATGGTTTACGGAGGACTTGAGGCGAGTTTCCCGCTGACAGCCGCTGAGCGGGCGGGTCGCATGTCGGGGGCGCCGAGGGTTCCGTCGCCGGTATCGCTGGAAAAGATCCGCGCGGGGCTTGCTTTCTCCATGCTGCTTTGACACAATGCGCCGCGTTCCTAAGCGAAGAGGCGTCGCATTGCGGTGCCGTGAAGCGCTCAAGACAGCTTGAAAAACAGCGACTTGACAACGGAGCAAAAGGCGGTAGAATAGGCCGCCAGTTGGAGGGGTTCCCGAGTGGCCAAAGGGAGCAGACTGTAAATCTGCCGCGAAAGCTTCGAAGGTTCGAATCCTTCCCCCTCCACCAGATTTTGCCGGCACTCGAGCTCGAGTGAGGGCGTCCAGAGTGGGTAGGCGGGCATAGTTCAATGGTAGAACCTCAGCCTTCCAAGCTGATGATGCGGGTTCGATCCCCGCTGCCCGCTCCAGCATCTCTAGATGCGCAAGTTGCGCTCATGTAGCTCAGGGGTAGAGCACACCCTTGGTAAGGGTGAGGTCGACGGTTCAAATCCGTCCATGAGCTCCATATTGAAGAGGCGAGCCATTGCTCGCCTTTTCTTTTTCTTTGTCGCAATGCCGATGCGGCAAAGGGGTTGTCAGGCGGGTCAGTTTTCGCTACCATGGCGCCCGCTGTTGTTTGGCTGCCTGCAAAGGGTGGCAAAGAGGCAAATACAGGCCAGTAGCTCAATTGGCAGAGCAGCGGTCTCCAAAACCGCAGGTTGGGGGTTCGATTCCCTCCTGGCCTGCCAGTCTTCCCCAGGCTGGCGAGTCCCCCTAGATTTTACGTTTCGATTGCCGCGCCCTGAGGAGTCTCGTTTTCATGAAACATAACGCCGAGGTGCAGGAGTCGCGCCACGACGGGCTCAAGTGGGCGGTTGTCGTCACTCTGCTGGTGCTGGCCGTGGTGGGCAATACTTACTTTGCCGGCGTGGGCCTCATCTATCGCGTGCTGGGCGTCGTTGCCCTGTGCGTCGTGGCTGGCCTGCTGGCCCTCACTACCTCGCGGGGCCGTGAGCTCACCGAGCTCGCCAAGAATGCAAAGAAAGAGATTCAGCGCGTGGTATGGCCGACGCGTCCCGAAACCATTCAGACCACAGGCATCGTGCTGGTGGCTGTGTTGGTCGTCGGTCTGATGCTTTGGCTGATCGACACTCTTCTTGGCTGGGCGATGTCCGGCGTCATAGGTTAGGAGCCCCCATGTCCAAGCGTTGGTATGTCGTACACGCCTACTCCGGCTTCGAGAAGCATGTCATGCGCTCGCTCATCGAGCGCGTGAAGATGTATGGCATGGAGGATCGCTTCGGCGAGATCCTGGTGCCGACCGAAGAAGTCGTCGAGGTGCGTGACGGCAAGCGTCGCAAGAGTGAGCGCAAGTTCTATCCCGGCTACGTGCTGGTCGAGATGGAGATGGATGACGAAACCTGGCACCTGGTCAACGAGTGCCCGCGCGTCATGGGGTTCATCGGTGGCACCAAGGAAAAGCCGGCCCCCATCACCCAGAAAGAAGCGGATGCCATCCTGCGCCGTGTCCAGGACGGTACTGACAAGCCGCGACCGAAGACGCTGTTTGAGCCGGGTCAGTCCGTGCGCGTTGTCGATGGGCCCTTCGCCGAGTTCAACGGCGTGGTGGAAGAGGTCAACTACGACAAGAGTCGCCTCCAGGTCAGCGTGCTGATCTTCGGTCGGTCAACTCCTGTCGAGCTCGAATTTGCCCAGGTCGAGAAGGAGTAATCCACTCGGCCTGAGGCTGGCAAGGCGGCCGCCACCGCGGTCGCATCACCGGGGAGCCGCAAGGCGCTACTACCCAACTGGAGTGCAACATGGCCAAGAAAGTACAGGCTTACATCAAGCTGCAGGTGGCAGCTGGCAAAGCCAATCCGAGTCCCCCCGTGGGCCCCGCGCTGGGTCAGCACGGCGTGAACATCATGGAATTCTGCAAGTCGTTCAACGCGGAGACCCAGGATATCGAGCCGGGTCTGCCGACTCCCGTGGTGATCACCGTCTATTCCGACCGCAGCTTCACCTTCGTCACCAAGACCCCGCCCGCCGCGGTCCTGCTGAAGAAGGCGGCTGGCATCAAGTCCGGCTCTGGTGAGCCGAACAAGAAGAAGGTCGGTACCGTGACCCGCGAGCAGCTCGAAGAAATCGCCAAGACCAAGGAGCCGGACATGACGGCCGGCGATCTCGACGCCGCGGTGCGTACCATTGCCGGTAGTGCCCGCAGCATGGGCCTGAACGTGGAGGGTCTTTGATCATGGCTAAGCTGTCAAAGCGCGCGCAGATGATTCGCGAGAAAGTCGACCCCTCCAAGGCCTACACCTTGGATGAGGCTGTGGCTCTGCTCTCCGAGCTGTCCACCGTCAAGTTCAAGGAATCGCTGGACGTCGCCATCAACCTGGGCGTCGATCCGCGCAAATCCGACCAGGTGGTGCGCGGTGCCACCGTCATGCCGAATGGTACGGGCAAGGACGTGCGCGTTGCCGTCTTTACCCAGGGTGCCAACGCCGATGCCGCCAAGGAAGCCGGTGCCGATATCGTCGGCATGGACGACCTGGCCGACCAGGTCAAGAAGGGCCAGCTTGACTTCGACGTGGTGATCGCCTCGCCGGACGCCATGCGCGTTGTCGGCCAGTTGGGTCAGATCCTCGGTCCACGCGGCCTGATGCCCAACCCCAAGGTCGGCACCGTGACGCCGGACGTCGCCACCGCCGTCAAGAACGCCAAGGCTGGCCAGGTGCGTTTCCGCACCGACAAGAACGGTATCATCCATACTACCCTTGGCAAGGTCGACTTCGACGCTGCCGCTATTCAGGGCAACCTGGAAGCGCTGGTCGCCGATCTCAAGCGTCTCAAGCCGAGCACTTCCAAGGGCGTCTACCTCAAGAAGGTCACCCTGTCCACTACCATGGGCCCGGGACTGACCGTCGATCATTCTGCCCTGGTTTGATCGGGTAGCGGATCGAATGATTGCAAGAACTTTGCGGTTCCCATGCCGGGCTACGACTCGCCGGCGGGGCACCGTCAAAGACCGCAGGCGCCGCTCCTCCTGGTGAAGGGTGGCTTAATCTTCTCTCGGGAAGGCCTGCGCAGATGGTGTGCCGCCAGGCGTCTGGTGAGCACCATCACCCAGGACCCCCGGTTGTCGCCCCAGGGCGCTATCGGGGGGAGATGGTAACCACCGGGACCCTCATCGCGAGGTTCCGGCACGAAGGAGTGATCACTGTGCCACTAGCACTCGAAGGCAAGAAGGCGATTGTTGCCGAGGTCAGTGAAGCGGCCAAGGATGCACTCTCCGTCGTAGTTGCCGATTCTCGTGGCGTCACGGTCAGCAAGATGACCGACCTGCGCAAGCAGGCCCGCGAGAATGGCGTCCAGGTGCGTGTTGTCCGCAACACCCTGGCGCGCCGCGCGCTCGAAGGCACCCAGTGGGAATGCCTGAACGAGACGTTCTCGGGTCCGACCCTGCTGGCCTTCTCCTACGAGCACCCGGGCGCTGCCGCCCGCCTGTTCAAGGAGTTTGCCAAGTCTGAGAAGGATTTCGAGATCAAGGCGCTGGCCTACGAAGGTGAGTTCATCCCGGCGACTGATCTGGATCGTCTGGCAACGCTGCCGACCTACGACGAGGCCATCGCGAATCTGATGTCCGTCATGAAGGAAGCGTCTGCCGGCAAGCTGGTTCGTACTCTCGCTGCGCTGCGTGATCAGAAGCAGGACGAGGCCGCCTAATCGGCGAACTCCCTCCTGCTGTCTGAATCGAACACTGTATCAACGAGCACTCGGATGACCGGGGCTCCCGCAAAGTTAGGAAACGTGACAATGGCACTGACCAAAGAAGACATCATCAACGCCGTCGCCGACATGTCCGTCATGGAAGTGGTCGAGCTGATCGAAGCGATGGAAGAGAAGTTCGGCGTTTCTGCCGCCGCCGCCGTTGTGGCCGGCCCGGGGGGCGGTGAAGCCGCTGCTGCCGAAGAGCAGACCGAGTTCGACCTGGTGCTGACCAGCGCCGGTGAGAAGAAGGTCAACGTGATCAAGGTCGTCCGCGAGATCACCGGCCTGGGCCTGAAGGAAGCCAAGGGTGCCGTCGACGGCGCAC
>CAYWBG010000136.1:0-5964 GCA_964456005.1 uncultured Halomonas sp. | reverse complement strand
TCCACACTGCCGCAGGTGATGAAGCGCAGCAGATCCTTGTTCTCGTGCTCGTGCAGGTACTGCTCAATGTTGTCGGCGATGAGTGTCGATTGGTGTGACATCAGAAATACCCCTCGCGCTTCTTCTTCTCCATGGAGCCGGCCTGGTCGTGGTCGATGGCGCGGCCGCTGCGCTCGCTGGTGCGGGTCAGCAGCATCTCCTGGATGATCTCCGGCAGGGTGGCGGCCGTGGATTCCACCGCCCCGGTGAGCGGGTAGCAGCCCAGGGTGCGGAAACGCACCCACTTCTCCTCGGGCACCTCGCCCTCGGCCAGCGGCAGGCGCTCGTCGTCGACCATCACCAGCATGCCGTCGCGTTCCACCACCGGGCGCGGGGCGCTGAAGTAGAGCGGCACGATGGGAATGGATTCCAGATAGATGTACTGCCAGATGTCCAGCTCGGTCCAGTTGGAGAGCGGGAAGGCGCGGATCGACTCGCCCTTGTTGACCCGGGCGTTATAGAGGTTCCACAGCTCCGGGCGCTGATTCTTGGGGTCCCAGCGATGGAAGCGGTCACGGAAGGAGAAAACGCGCTCCTTGGCACGGCTCGCCTCCTCGTCGCGGCGAGCCCCGCCGAAGGCGGCATCGAAGCCATACTTGTCCAGGGCCTGCTTGAGCGCCGCGGTCTTCATTACGTCCGTATAGCCGCTAGAGCCGTGGTCGAAGGGGTTGATGCCCGCGGCGCGTCCCTCCTCGTTGGTGTGCACCAGCAGCTCCATGCCGGCCTCTTCGGCCATGCGGTCGCGAAAGGCGATCATCTCGCGGAACTTCCAGGTGGTATCCACATGCAGCAGGGGGAAGGGGGGCGGCCCGGGATAGAAGGCCTTGCGCGCCAGGTGCAGCATCACCGCAGAGTCCTTGCCGATGGAGTAGAGCATCACCGGGTTGCGAAACTCGGCTGCCACCTCGCGGATGATGTGGATCGACTCGGCCTCCAGCTGCTGCAGATGGGTCAGCCGCCTTGGCGACACCGCACTAGGAGCAGCCTGAGCAGGCTGGGCGGACGACGCCGGGGTCGCGGCATGAAGAGTGGTCATGGCCCGGTACCTCGCATGACATTGGGCTGTGGAATCATGCGAAACAGATTAACGCCGGACCTTTAATAACCCAAAAGAATTAATAACTATCCCTTTATACCCATAAAACCTACTTCCGCCGCAACGGCGTCACAGGTCCACTCGCTCCACCCAGGTGATCAGTTCACCTTCGAGCAGGTCGATGACCCGATATCCCGGTCGCGACGCCTCGTCGATGGCGAACGCCTCGGCGCCGGGCAGGAACTGATCGGTGGTGGAGGGGCAGGCATAGACCGCCACTTCCGCATCGGCCAGGTGCTGGTGGCTGGCAAAGGCCTGGTGGACATGCCCGCAGAAGATGGCACGAACCTGTGTAAACGGCGACAGCGTGTGCCAGAAGTCCTCGCGGTCCTCGAGGCCCAGGGCATCGATCCACGCCGAGCCCACCGGAAGTGGTGGATGGTGCATCGCAATCAGCGTCGGCCGGCTGTCTTGCTCGAGACGTTCGGCCAGCATTGCCAGCCCCTCGGCGCCCAGTTCGCCATGGGGCTGGCCACTGACCCGGGTATCGAGCAGCAGCAACCGCCAGGCATCAAGGTCAAGCTCGTCCAGTAGCTCGCGACTCTCGGCCATCAACGCCGGATCGTCATGGTTGCCGGCCAGCCAGAACCAGGGCGCTGCAAGGCGGCCCAGGCTGCGAGTCGCCAGCTGGTAGGAAGCGGCTGTCTCGTCGTTGCTGAGATCGCCGGTGACCAGCACCATGTCGGGTCGCTCGCGATTGACCGCCTGCACCACCGCCTCGAGCTGGCGCAGCGGGAAACCCGCTCGGGCGCGGGCGGCGGGGTCGGCGTGGAGGTGACAGTCACTGATCTGGACCAGTCGCATGATCAATAGGCTCTCGTCGGGCGCCGGTCAGCCCAGCGGATTCAGGGAAGCTAATTTACGGAAGTTCAGGCAGGTCGAGGGAGTGGCCGTGGGCCAGGCCGTGCTCCAGCCACTCACCGAGGAAGCGGTTGAGTTGCAGCTTCTCGTCGGGCTGGTGCATGCGCGAGTTGGGATAGCGGTAGCGGCCGTGAAAGTGGCGCTGGCGCTGGAAGTCAGTGACCTCGGCCATGCGCACGTCGTGATAGAGGTGCACCCGCATGCGCGGGGTATCGATCAGCTCATCGAGCACCCCGCGCTGGGAGACGCGAACGATGCTGGTATAGGGGGCCCGCTCGTTCACTTCGAGACACAGCACCCCGAAAACACGGCCGTCGTTGACCAGCTCCACCTCACGACGCTCGCCGGCATCCAGGTCGCCAAGCAGGCGCACCAGACGCAGGAAATTGGCGGAACATTCGGCCTGCAGGCTTCTCAGGTCGGTCACGTAGGCACTTCTCGACACGCTACCTCCTTGCACGCAACGATGCGCGTTCATGGGCCAGCCAGTGAAAGGCGATCAGACACATGGCACTGTCGAGTCGCCCGGCCTGAAGGAGTTCCCAGGCCCTGACAAACGGTAGCACATGCACGCGAATGTCCTCGTGCTCCTCATCGAGGCCGTGGACCCCGCCCAGGCCGGCACTGTCCACCAGGCCACAGAAAAGTGTGACCCGCTCGTTACAGGCCCCTGGACTCGGATAGTAGGTGTGCAGCTCGATCAGCTCACCGACCCGAACGCCGGCTTCCTCGAGGGATTCCCGACGGGCCACCTCGGCGGCACTCTCGCCCTCCTCCACCAGGCCCGCCACCACCTCGAGTTTCCAGGGGGAGTCGGGGTCATCCAGGGCGCCGGCGCGAAACTGCTCGACCAGCACCACGATGTCGCGCTCCACGTCGTAGAGCAGCACGCCCACGGCGTCGTGGCGACGGTGTACCTCACGCACCATGACGCCGCTCCAGCCGCCCTCGAAGAGGCGATGGCGCAGCTGCAGCGCCTCCAGGCGGAAGAAGCCCTGGTGCAGGCAGCGCCGCTCCACCAGCTCAACATCGGCGCGGGTAAAGGGCGCCGCCGCGGCCAGGTCCGGGACCTCTGGCGAATCACTCATGGCGGTCTCCCGAATCGCGAAAAAGAAACCATTATCATGACCGGGGGAGCGGATGCCAACCGATCCCCAGAACTATCGCAGGTGGCAGCACCGCTCAAGGCTGATCCGACGACAGGTCCACGGCCCCCTCTCCGACCTGTCCCCGGCGCCTTTCGCGATCACACTAGAGCCGCTCGAAGAGCTCCCGGGCCTCCTGGCGCAGCGACTCGTCGGAGGCCACTCGGTCGGGCCGGGCCTCGCCCTCCCCTGCACGCCGGGCGTGCTCGCGGGCCTCGTCGAGGCGCCCCTCCTCCTCGAGGAAGGCGGCGTAGTAGTAGTTGACGTCAATGCCCTCCGGGCGGATCTCCAGCGCCCGCTGGAACATGCGCTCGGCGGTATCGCTGTTGCCGAAGCCGACCAAACCACCGGGCACTCGGTCGTAGAGGGCCCCCAGGGTCACATAGGCGGAGCCGTCGGCACCGCGCGAGTCGAGCTCGATGGCCGTCTCCAGGGCGTCGCGGGCCGAGCGCGCGCTGGAGAGGGCCCCCAGTCCGCTGCGCTCCCGGGCATGGGAGGCCTCGACGATGCCTAGCCACACCTGCGGCATGGCCGCATCGGGGTGTTCGGCCACAAGTCGCTCGGCCTGATTGGCCAGCGTCCTGAGGCGAGCCGCGCGCTCCCCCTCGGGCTGTTCGGTGATCACGCGCTCCCAGTGATTCTTGATGCTGTCTACCTGCGCCTCCCAGGCGTAAGCGGAGACCAGCGGCAGAGCAGCGAGACCAAGCCCCAGGCCCAGGCTCATGGCGGTGTTCAGCAGACGACGTCGAAACATGAGGAAACTCCTCGCGGGATATTGTGTGATTGTTGGGGTCATACACCCACCCGCAATGTAACGAACGTTTGAATGATTCGCCAACGGTCTTTCCTCTTGGCCCTATCCTCCGGGTGGCGTATGTTCGCCGCCTGACGATGGATCACGAGGTGCAAGATGAAAGGCCGTAACATGACGCGCTGGCGCGACCCGTCCAAGGACCCGCGCCAGGAGCCCAAGAGCAACCTGATCACCGCCGAAGGGGCCGAGCGGCTGCGCGGCATCCTCGACCACCTCTCGCGGGTCAAGCGCCCTGCCCTCTCCGCCAAGGTCGGCGAGGCGGCCGCTCTCGGCGACCGCAGCGAGAACGCCGATTACACCTACAACAAGAAGGAGCTCAACCGGGTCATCGCCCGAATTCGCTATCTCACCAAACGCCTCGACGAGCTCACGGTGGTGGATCGCCTGCCGGCGGCGACCGACAAGGTCTACTTCGGCGCCTTCGTCACCCTGGAGGACGACGACGGCGAGGAGTTGGCGATCCGCATCGTCGGCCACGACGAGACGGATACCACCAAGCGCTGGATCAGCGTCGACTCGCCGCTAGCGAAGGCCCTGCTCGGCAAGCCCCTGGACGAGGAGGTCACGGTGGCCGCCCCGGGGGGCGAGACCACCTACGTGATCACCGATATCGCCTATCGCGACCCCGGCAAGTGATCGCGTCGCCTGATCAGCCCTTGACCGCCCGATAGACCCGGAAGCGCCGATCGTCGGCGAGGATCTGAAAGCCGCCGAAGGCGCGCTCCAGCAGGTCCGGGTAGGGCAGGAAGGCGTTGGCCACGAGGAACAGCTGCCCGCCGGCGACGAGGTGGCCCGGGGCCTCGAGGATCAGCCGCGCCGCCGGACCATAGTCGACGGCGCGCTCCTGGTGGAAGGGAGGATTACTGACGATGGCGGCGAAGGTCCGGCCATCCAGCGCCGAGTAGACATCGCTCGCCAGCGCCTCGCCGGCCAGACCGTTGGCGACCAAGGTGCGGCGAGTGGCCTCCACCGCGAAGGCATTGACGTCCACCGCCGTGACCCGCGCCCCACGCCGTGCCAGCCAGGCGGCCAGGATGCCGTCGCCGCACCCCATATCCAGAACATCGCCCAGAATATCCCCCTCCCCCGCCGGCAGCACGCCAGGCAGCATCTCCAGCAGCAGCCGGGTGCCATCGTCGAGCTTGCCGTGGCCGAACACCCCGGGGTGGCTAGTCAGCGTGAGTGGCCCATCCCCGGGGTCAGTCTCGAAGGCGGTCCAGGCCGCATCGGGGTCGATCCCCACGCGCCCCAGCCGCGTCTCGAACAGCGAGCAGCGCCGGGCGCTGTCGCGCTTGCGGCAGCCCAACCCCAGTGCCGCCAGCACCTTGAGTACCCGCTTGATACCACCCTGGTTCTCGCCGACCAACTGCAGCGGGGTCCCCTCGGGCAGGGTGGCGCACAGCCACAGCAGCCACCATTCCCCCAGGGCGTGGCTCTTGGGCCAGAACAGCACCGCACCGGGGGGCATCATGCCTTCGTCACCCCCGGGCATCGCGTCGAAGGGTGAAATCGCCTGGCGGCCGGCGGCCTGCCAGGCGGCGCGCACACCGAGATCGGCACTGATCGCCGTGCCCTGCCCCGCTTCCAGC
Source organism: uncultured Halomonas sp. (assembly GCA_964456005.1). Classification (GTDB taxonomy): domain Bacteria; phylum Pseudomonadota; class Gammaproteobacteria; order Pseudomonadales; family Halomonadaceae; genus Halomonas. Next base: position 420 of record CAYWBG010000136.1, on the reverse strand, counting down.
CAGGGGTCGCGCGGTGGAGCCACCCACCACCAGCCGCGGTAATCGTCGCCCTGGCGGGCCAGCAGCTGGCAGGTCGGTGTCTCGGCGCGGATGGTATCGGCGTTCATGTCCCGGGCTCCTCGGCCGATGGGGGTGGGAAATCGGGGCGCACCAGGGTGTAGAGCAAGTAGCGGCCCAGGCGCCAATGGGGGTCGACCCGGCAGTAGCGCCACTCGAGTTCCAGCAGCGCCTCGCGGTCCACCTCGCGCTCGGGGGGCCGGCGCAGGTAGTCGTGGAAGATGCGTACCCCCGCCACGGCACGTACCTCCAGGCCACACGCGGCGCTCCATTCGACCACCTGGGCATGGGTCAGCGGCGAGATCGGAGTCAGCCGCCGGCGCAGCCCCTTGCCCTCCAGCCGGTCGGCCAGGGCCTTCTCCA
>CAYWBG010000135.1:0-5966 GCA_964456005.1 uncultured Halomonas sp. | reverse complement strand
CCCAGACGCACCAAGCGGTCATCCGGGCGGAGCTCATGGCGAATGCGCAGCACCATCAGGCGCAGCAGGGCATCTCCGACCGGGTGGCCATGGGTGTCGTTGATGGCCTTGAAGTGGTCGATATCGAGCAGGATGAAGTGACGGATTGCGCCCACCTGATCCGCCGCGCTGAGGTGTCGGTCCATGCCGCGCCGGTTAAGAGCGCCGGTCAGGACGTCGAGCTGCGAGGCGGCCAGCGCCTGCTCCTCGCTCTGCTTGCGCCGGCTGATATCGAGGATCAGACCGGCAATGGCGTAGGGGCGGCCCCGGTCACTGCGCTGGATCTCGGCAATGATCTCTTGCCATATCCACTCCTCGCGCTGAATCCGTAGTCGAACGTCTAGCCGGAACTGGAAGGCCTGATCGCTCAGAACGGTTCTCAGCTTTGACCAGAGAATCACGCGGTCTTCTGGATGGACGCGAGCCAGCAGACGGCGCAAGGGAACGCGTGGATAGGTCACGGGGTACCCCAGTGCCGTCTTGAGTGCCTGGGAGCACCACACTCGTCCATTACGCAGATTGATTTCCCACACGCCACAGCCGGCTACCTTGTGGAACAGCTCGATCTGCCGAGAGCGATGATTCAGCTGGTAGCGATAGAGGGCGGCGGCAATCAGTTGGCCGGCGGCCTCGAGCAGGTGGAGGCCCGCTCCCTTCCAGCTGACGGGACGTTCGCAGTCGTCGATGCCCAGGGTTCCCCACCATTGGCCGTTGACGCAGATGGGCGCCGTGGCCATGGACTGGATCGCCTGGCTCTCGAGACTGGCCTTGAGCGGACAGGGCGGCATGGCCGCTACCTGGATATCCTGGGGCTTTCCCGCCTGGCGCTCTTCGATCAGCTGGCGGTAGACGGAATCCTCCAGAGAGGAAGTGAAGAAGCGAAAGCGACGCTGACGCAGTTGCCGGTAATGCTCGGAAGCGGCCCATTCGAAGACATGGTCCTGGACGACGGCATCCGCCTGGAGTTCGAGGACCTGGAAGATCCAGACTCGGCTTCCTCCGCTGACGCGCCCGATCTCCGCCAGCAACCGGTCGACGCCCTCCGCCCAGTGGTCCGCTTCCGACAGGACGATGCCACCTCGGCTCAGCGCTGCCAGGCAGGCCGCCGGGTCGACCGGAGCCGGGGGGAAGACGTGAGGCGGTCCCTGGGGGACGGGTTGGCCTGTCATCGAGCTGTTTTCCTATGGGTGGACGTTCAGCATCGTCGATCTTGACCGGTTGCTCAACGCCTGAGTGAGGCCTTGACGGGTGGCGCAGGAAAAACCGTAATCGGGATGCCGACAAACGCAGGCATTGGCGGCCGCCTTCCCGTCCGCGCCTCTCGGTCAGCGGGGGTAGCCTCTGCTATTGTCTCGGTCAGTATCAACGCCGCCGGGGCTCACTCGGTGGCCCAGCCAAGGAGGTAGCAGATGGCGAACCCCATCCCTGAGTCAACGATTCCCGCCACCATGTCGGCCATGCTGCTCACCGGCCATGGCGATATCGACAAACTGGTCTACCGGGACGACGTGCCCACGCCGTGTCCGGGCCCGGGGGAGGTGCTGGTGCGGGTCACGGCCACCGCCAAGAACAACACCGACCGTAAGGCGCGGGAGGGGCTCTACCCGGTGAAGAAGGGCGAGGTGGCGTCGTTTGCCATGGGCGGTGAACCGACCCTGACCTTCCCCCGCATCCAGGGCGCCGATATCGCCGGGCGCGTCGTGGCAGTGGGCGAGGGTGTCGACCCAGCGCGCCTCGGCGAGCGGGGCCTGCTCGACTTCAATCTTTACCCAAATGCGCGCCGCGATATCAACCTGACGCCGGACTACTATGGCCACGGCGCCGACGGCGGTTTCGCCGAGTATGTCGCCGTGCCCGCGGACCAGTTTCACCCTGTGCCCAATCCTGAGCTCGCCGATGCCGAGCTCGCCGCCATGGGCATGTGCTCCTACCAGACCGCCTACCACATGATGACCTCCGCCCGGGTTGCCGCCGGCGAGCGGGTGCTGGTCTCCGGCGCCAGCGGCGGGGTCGGCACGGCGTTGATTCAGCTGTGCCGGGTCAAAGGGGCGATTCCCTACGCGGTCAGCCAGCCCGACAAGGCCGAGTCGCTGCTGGCGCTGGGCGCCGAGGCGGTGATCGACCGCGGCGATCTGACCACCTTCGTGGCCCGGGTGCGCAAGGCCACCGGCGAGGCGCCCATCGACGCGGTAATGGATCTGGTCGGCGGCGAGATGACCGATCTGTTCATCGACACCATGATCTTCGACATGAAGGCGCGCACCACCTATCCGCGGCTCTCTATCGCCGGGGCCAGCGGCGGCAACATCTCCGAAATTCTCTGGACCCGGATCTATCTCTACCAGGTGCAGCTCTTCGGGGTCTCCCACGGCACCCGCGAGGAGGCCGAGCAGCTGGTCGAGTGGATTCGTGACGGCCGGCTGAAGCCGGTGCTCCACGCCGCCTTCCGGCTCTCCGATCTGCACGCGGCGGAGCGCTACTTCGTCAATCGTGGCAGCAATTTCCTGGGCAAGATCGTGATCGTCCCCGACAGCCAGTGGGACGAGCACGGCGCCCCTTTTGCCCTTGCCGAGCAGGAGCCGAGCCGATGAACCGCCCGCTGACCCTAACGCTGATGGACACCCATGCCGGCGGCGATGTCAGCCGCATCGTGCTGGGCGGCATCGACCCGCTGCCCGGCGACACCGTGCGGGCGCAGATGGAGTACCTGCGCGACGATGCCGACGGCCTGCGCAAGCTGCTGCTCTTCGAGCCCCACGGGGTTCCCGAGATGTCGGTGGACCTGATCGTGCCGGCCACCGACCCCGAGGCAGCGGCGGGCTATATCATCATGGAAGTGATGGGCTACCCCATCTACTCGGGCTCGAACACCCTCTGTACCGCCACGGCGGTACTGGAGGCGGGGATCGTGCCCAAGCGGGAAGGGGTGCAGCGCTTCACCCTGGAGGCCCCGGCAGGGCGGGTGAAGGTCGAGGCCCGGGTGGAAAACGGCGTGGTGGAGGCGGTCACCTGCGAAGGGCTGCCCAGCTATATCGACACCTACCGGGCCTCGATCCCGGTGCCCGGCCTGGGCGATGTCACCTATTCGGTGGCCTACAGCGGCGGTTTCTACGCCCTGGTCGACGCCGCCGAGCTGGGCTTTCACCTCAACCGCGACGAGGAGCGCGAGCTCGCCGAGTGCGCCCACAAGATCGTCGAGGCGATCCAGGCCGAGCGGGGGTTCTCCCACTACACCCTGGGCGATGTGGGGCCACTGCCCTTCCTGCACTTCATGGGCCCGGTGGAGCAGGTGGCCGACAACTTCTACCGCTCGCGCTCCACCACCTATGTGCACCCGGGGGTGATCTGCCGCAGCACCACGGGCACCGGCACCTCGGCACGGCTGGCACTGATGCGCCACGAGGGCCGCATCAAGCCTGGCGACAAGCTGGAGACCGTGTCCCTGCGTGAGACCGGCTTTATCGGTACCTTCACCGGGCTCCGTCAGGAGGGGGCTCACACCGTGGTGGAGAACACCATCACCGGCAAGGCCTATGTGTTGGCCCATTCGGACATCGTCGTCAACTGCGACGACCCCCTGGTGGAGTGCGCCGGCCTGCATCATATCCTCAGCGCCCGCCACGGCTGAGGGGAAGGAAGGCTTGTCGCCGGAACAGCCCCGAGCAATCCTTGACCCCGCCACCTAGAATCGGCCGGTATGCCAGCCTGCCCCTTGAGCCCCCGGGCGAAAGGGGGCAGGCTGGCGCTCATTCCCCACCCTTGCCTTGGAGGCCTTCGTGTCCATCACCAACCTTGCCGATCTGCTCAACGAGGCCCGCCTGCAGCCCGATGCCCAGCGGCTGCTGTTCGTCTTCACCCGCGCGGAACTGCCGGACAACCCGACGCCCGAGCAGCGCCGGAACTTCGAACAGGGCGAAGGTGGCGTGCTGACGCCGGTGCTGTGCGTCGACAAGCCTCCCGAGGAGCTCACCGACATGGCCGCCCTGGTGGAGGAGTCGCGTCGTACCGAGGTCGAATGGGACATCGTCTTCGTCGGTGCCCTGGCCGGCCGCGGCGGTGAGGCGCCGAGCGACGAGCAGGTGGAGGCTCAGCTCGAGCGGATGGTGGAGTCGCTGAAGATGGGCAACGTCGGGGCCTTCCTGGCCCTGGACCGCCAGGGCGAGGCGGTGCAGATCGGTTGACACGCCTCCCGCTGGCGCCGGTATCGCGCTCATAGGGTTGAATTATCAGCTTCATGCCACCATTCAATTTACGCTATCGGGCGATGCGGGCTACCATGCGCCCCGTATTCGAGCCACACCTCATACCAAAGTCGAAAGGAGCATGAACGAATGTCCCTGCTGAACACCGAAGTCAAGCCGTTCAAGGCCACCGCTTACCACAACGGCGAATTCGTCGAGGTCACCGAGGAAAACCTCAAGGGCCAGTGGAACATCTTCTTCTTCTATCCGGCTGACTTCACCTTCGTCTGCCCCACCGAGCTGGGTGATCTGCAGGACAACTATGCCGAGCTCAAGAAGCTGGGTGTCGAAGTCTACAGCGTCTCCACCGACACGCATTTCACCCACAAGGCATGGCACGACAGCTCCGAGACCATCGGCAAGCTGACCTACCCGATGCTGGCCGACCCGACTCACACCATCTCGCGCAACTTCGAGGTGCTGATCGAGGAAGATGGTATCGCCGAGCGTGGCACCTTCGTGGTCGACCCGGACGGCAAGATCCAGATCGTCGAGCTGAACGCCGGCAACATCGGCCGTAACGCCGAGGAGCTGCTGCGCAAGGTCAAGGCCGCCCAGTACGTTCGCGCCAATCCGAACGAAGTCTGCCCGGCCAAGTGGGAAGAAGGCGAAGCGACGCTGTCGCCGTCATTGGACCTGGTCGGCAAGATCTAAGCCCGCCCCTGCCGCGAGGCCCCGCCCCGGGTCTCGCCGCTCCCCACCCGGGCAAACCTGCCCGGGTGTGCTTACCCCTCACAAGACTCCGTCGGCGACGCCCCATTGGCGCTCGTGCGGCCCCCTTGTGACTTCGTTTCGCGAACATGAAGGAACCCGCTGTCATGTTGGACGACAATCTGAAAAGCCAGCTTAAAGCCTATCTGGAAAAGGTGACCCAGCCCTTCGAGATCGTCGCGTCCCTCGATGACGGCGACAAGTCAAAGGAGCTGCACGGTCTGCTGACCGATATCGTCGCCCTGTGCGACAAGATTACCCTGAAGCTCGACGGTCAGGACGCCAGGCGGCCGTCGTTCGCCCTCAATCGCCCCGGGGAGGAGACCGGCGTGGTCTTCGCTGGCTTGCCCATGGGCCACGAGTTCACCTCCCTGGTGCTGGCGCTGCTGCAGGTGGGCGGCCATCCGCCCAAGGCCAGCGATGAGGTCATCGAGCAGATTCAGGGCCTCGAGGGCGAGCTGCGCTTCGAGACCTACTTTTCGCTCTCCTGCCAGAACTGCCCGGACGTGGTCCAGGCGCTCAACCTGATGGCGATCTTCAACCCGGGTGTCCATCACGTGGCCATCGACGGCGCCCTGTTCAAGGACGAAGTGGAAGAGCGCCAGGTGATGTCGGTGCCCAGCATCTACCTCAACGGCGAGCCCTTCGACCAGGGTCGCATGAGCCTGGAGCAGATCCTTGCCAAGGTGGATACCGGTGCCGCCAAGCGTGAAGCCGCCAAGCTCAACGACAAGCCGGTCTTCGACACCCTGATGATCGGCGGCGGTCCGGCCGGGGCCGCGGCGGCGGTCTACGCGGCGCGCAAGGGCATCCGCACCGGCGTCGCCGCCGAGCGCTTCGGCGGTCAGGTGCTCGATACCCTGTCCATCGAGAACCTCATCTCCGTGCCCTACACCGAGGGGCCCAAGCTGGCCGCGGCCCTGGAAGAGCACGTCAAGGAGTATGAGGTCGACATCATGAACCTGCAGCGTGCGG
>CAYWBG010000134.1:0-6050 GCA_964456005.1 uncultured Halomonas sp. | reverse complement strand
CCAGCTCAGCATAGCGCGTCTGGGAGAGCCCCAGCACGTCGCGCCTCAGCGCCCGCAGCAGTTGCCCCTCGGTCAGCTCGCCGGCATAGAACTGCCGAAGCAGCGCCACCAGCGCCGCTTCACGGTCGTCGGGATGGCGTGTCTTCACAGTACCTCCCAGCGGCGTAGCCTGTCGTTCAGCGAGTAGATAGACTCCTGCGCAATATATCGCTCATATATGTCGAGTCGGCCTACTATATGAGCAGTATAGCGCTCATAAACTCAAGACATCGGGACGTTTGCGCAAAGTAGCGCTCAAGCCACGCAGCGTCCTGACGGCAGAACGCCCGGCTCGTCTCGCGGCGGGCCGGGCGTCCTGATCGGGGCGGGAAACGAGAACCTCAGCCTTCGGGCTTCTCGAACACCCAGGTGGTGCCTTCACGGGAGTCCTTGAGGATGATGCCCAGGGCGGCGAGCTCATCGCGGATGCCGTCGGCGGTGGCGAAATCCTTGCCCTTCTTGGCCGCGGCACGCTCGTCGATCTTCGCCTGGATCTGCGCTTCCGTGAGCGGCAGATCGTCGGAGCCGGCCTTGAGGAAGGTGTCCGGCTCCTGCTGCAGCAGCCCCAGGACGGCGCCCAGGCGCCGGAGTTCGGCGGCCAGTGCCGGCGCCTGCTCGGGCGCTTCCTTCTTGGCCCGGTTCAGCTCTCGGGCCAGGTCGAAGAGCACCGACAGCGCCTCGGGGGTGTTGAAGTCATCGTCCATGGCGGCGATAAAACGTGCCGCGAAACGGTCGTCGGCTTCGCCACCGGCCGTGCCGTCCCCCTCCGGAGACGACGCTTGCAGCGCCAGTCCCTCAAGAGAGTTGTAGAAGCGCTCCAGAGACTTACGGGCGTCGGCCAGGGACTCGGGCGCATAGTTGATCGGACTGCGGTAGTGGCTAGCTACCAACAGATAGCGAACCACCTCCGGGTCGTGATGCTTGAGCACCTCGCGGATGGTGAAGAAGTTGCCCAGCGACTTGGACATCTTCTCGTGGTTCACCCGCACCGCCCCGGCGTGCATCCACGTATTGACGAAGGGCTTGCCGTTGGCCGCCTCGGACTGGGCAATCTCGTTCTCGTGGTGGGGGAAGGTCAGGTCAGGTCCGCCGCCGTGGATATCGAAGGTCTCGCCCAGGCAGCACTTGGACATGGCGGAACACTCGATATGCCAGCCGGGGCGCCCCTCGCCCCAGGGCGACGGCCAGCTGGCCTCGCCGGGCTTGGCCGCCTTCCAGAGCACGAAATCCAGCGGGTCTTCCTTGTGCTCGTCCACGTCGATCCGTGCCCCCGAGCGCATCTCGTCCGGGTCGCGATTATTGAGCTTGCCGTAGCCCTCGAACCGGCGCACCCGGTAGTAGACGTCCCCGTTCTCCGCCGCGTAGGCATAGCCCTTGGCGATCAGCGTCTCGATCATGGCCAGGATATCGTCGACATGCCGGGTCGCGCGGGGCTCCTCATCCGGCGGCAGCACAGCGAGGCGCGCCTCGTCCTCGTGCATGGCCTCGATCATGCGCTCGGTCAGCGCGGCGATGGATTCGTTGTTCTCATCGGCGCGCCTGAGGATCTTGTCGTCGATATCGGTGACGTTGCGTACATAGGTGACGTCATAGCCGCGGTGGCGCAGATAGCGGGTGATGACGTCGAAGGCCACCATCACCCGGGCGTGCCCCAGGTGGCAGTAGTCGTAGACGGTCATACCGCAGACGTACATGCGCACGCGGCCCGGCTCGATGGGCGTGAAAACTTCCTTACGACGCGTCAGCGTGTTGTAGATCTGCATCTCGGCGGTCACGTTCACCCCTTCTTTTGAGCCGCTTGCTTCTGGGCTTCCTGCTTCTGGGCTTCCTGCTTCTGGACCTTGGCCCAGGTGTCTTTCAGCCCCACAGTGCGGTTGAACACCAGCCGGCCATCGCGGCAGGCGTGGCGGTCGGCACAGAAGTAGCCGACGCGCTCGAACTGAAAGCGGCTCTCGGGAGATACCTCGGCAAGGCTCGGTTCGCCGATGGCCTGTACGGTGACCAGCGACTCAGGGTTGAGGTGTTCGAGGAAGTCCGCGTCGCGGTCGCGGTCGGGCTGCTCCTCGAGGAAGAGATTGTCGTAGAGGCGGACTTCCATGGGCACCCCTTGGGCCGCGCTGACCCAGTGGATCACGCCCTTGACCTTGCGACCCTCGGGGTTCTTGCCCAGGGTATCGAAGTCCACCGAGCAGTGCAGCGCCTCGATCTCGCCGTCGGCGTCCTTGACCACCTCGTCGCAGCGGATCACGTAGCTGTTGCGCAGGCGCACTTCCTTACCCGGCGCCAGGCGGAAGAACTTCTTGGGTGGCTCTTCCATGAAGTCCTCATGGTCGATGTAGAGCTCCCGGGTCAAGGGAATCTTGCGTACCGCCATGTCCTCACGGGCCGGATGACCGGGCACCTCATAGACCTCTTCATGGTCGTCGGGAACATTGGTCAGCACGACCTTTAGGGGCCTGAGCACCGCCATGGCGCGGGGCGCACTATCCTCCAGGTCGGACCGGATGGCGTGATAGAGCATGGCAATATCCACCAGACCGCCGTCGGCCCGGGTCACGCCGATCATCTCGCTGAACTTGCGAATCGACCCCGGCGTATAGCCACGGCGGCGCATGCCGGAAATAGTCGGCAGGCGCGGGTCGTCCCAGCCGTCAACGATTTCCTCGTCTACCAGCAGCTTGAGCTTGCGCTTGGAGGTCAAGGTATAGTTAAGATTGAGTCGAGCGAACTCGATCTGGCGAGGCTTGGCCGGCACCGGCAGATTGTCCAGGAACCAGTCGTAGAGGGGCCGATGATCCTCGAACTCCAGCGTGCAGATGGAGTGGGTGATCCCTTCGATGGCATCGGACTGACCATGAGTGAAGTCGTAGCTGGGGTAGATCTTCCACTTGTCGCCGGTCTGGTGATGGTGGGCGTGGCGGATACGGTAGAGGATCGGATCGCGCAGGTTGATGTTGGGCGACGCCATATCGATCTTCGCACGCAGCACCTTGTCGCCTTCGGGGAACTCGCCGATGCGCATGCGCTCCAGCAGGTCGAGGTTCTCGTCAGCCGAGCGCTCGCGATAAGGGCTCGGGCGCCCTGGCTCGGTGAGGGTGCCGCGATACTCGCGGATCTCGTCCGGCGACAGGTCATCCACGTAGGCCTTGCCCTCACGGATCAGGTGCTGGGCCCAGCCGTAGAGCTGATCGAAATAGTCCGAGGCAAAACGCACCGGCCCTGCCCACTCGAAGCCCAGCCAGGCGACGTCCTCCTTGATGGCATCGATGTAGGCCTGCTCCTCCTTGGCCGGGTTGGTATCGTCGAACCGCAGGTGACAATCACCACCGAAGTGCTCAGCCAGCCCGAAGTTGAGACAGATCGACTTGGCGTGCCCGATATGCAGGAAGCCGTTGGGCTCCGGCGGGAAACGGGTCACGATCCTGCCTTCACGGCCGGCCTCGATCTCTTCGCGAATCTGGTTACGGATGAAATTTGGCGCGCTGGTGGTATCGGTGGTCATGGTTGGAGAAACAACCTCAGGTTGAAGGTGCGGGCGCTCACTTCGCGCCCAGAAGCAAAACCGGTATTATAGCGTCACGTCCATGGGCAACGCCAAGGCAACGCCCCTTTACCGTACAGGAACTTATCGATGATCGTTCTGCAGACCACTTTCGGCGACATTACCGTGGAGCTCGACCACGAGAAGGCCCCCAAGACCGCCGCCAATTTCGAGCAGTATGTGCGTGACGGCTTCTACGACAACACCCTCTTCCATCGCGTGATCGACGGCTTCATGGTCCAGGGCGGCGGCTTCGACAGCGACTTCAACCAGAAGCCCACCCGCGACCCGATCGAAAACGAAGCCGACAACGGTCTCACCAACGACAAGGGAACCCTGGCCATGGCCAGAACCCAGGATCCGCATTCCGCCAGCGCCCAGTTCTTTATCAACGTGTCGGACAATGACTTCCTGAACCATAGCGGCAAGTCTATCCAGGGCTGGGGCTATTGTGTCTTCGGCCGCGTCGTCGAGGGCATGGGCGTGGTCGAGAAGATCAAGGGGCTACCCACTACCCGCCGCGGGATGCATGCCGACGTACCCGCCGAAGACGTCTTAATCAAGAAGGCCTACGTCAAGGGGGAGTGATGACGACCCGGCTGATTTCCGACCTCCACCTGCACCCCGGCGCTCCCGACGTCAGCGCCGGCTTCTTGCACTGGCTGGAGGAGCAATCCAGCGGCAGCGATGCCCTTTACCTGCTGGGCGATATCTTCGAGGCCTGGATCGGCGACGACCTGCTCGACCTGGCCGGCGCTGACCCCACCGGCAACGCCGACCTGGCGGCTCGCGTCGCTCGAGCGCTCAAGCAGCTCGCCGACAACGGCACGGCCGTCTACCTGATGCACGGCAACCGCGACTTCCTCCTGGGGGAGCGCTTCGCCGCCGAGGCCGGCGCCACCCTCCTGCCGGACCCCAGCGTCGTGGAACTCGGTGGGAAGCCGGTCCTGCTGATGCATGGCGACAGCCTCTGCACCAGGGATGAGGCCTACCAGGCTTTCCGGACCCAGGCCCGCCATCCGCTATGGCAGGAGCAAGTGCTGTCGATGCCGCTGCGGGAGCGTATCGCACTGGCCAAACAGCTGCGCGAGCAGTCCGGTGAGGCGATCTCCAACAAGGCCGAGGACATCATGGACGTGACACCGGATGAAGTGGCCAAGGCCATGGCCGAGCACGGCGTGACCCTCCTGATCCACGGCCATACCCACCGGCCCGGGGTGCATCACCTCGAGGTGGACGGCGAGCCGGCCACCCGCCTGGTGCTTGGCGACTGGCGACCCGACAAGGGGTGGGAGATCGTGGTTGAAGACGACGGCGAGCCGCAGTTGAGGGACTTTCCGCTAGGCATTTGAGCAGCTTAGGGGTCGGCTTAGGGGGCAACCAGTTATGTCAGGCACCTTCCCAGCTGCTCCTCCAGCGCCTCGACATCGGGCAGACCACCCGACTCACCGATCACCTCGAGTCGCGAGTCGCGCCGCCAGGCGCTGTCGGTGAGGCTGATGGTCCCGTGGGCGCGATTATAGAGCTTCCACCCCGCCCCCGTGCGAAACACACCCTTCACCCTGAGCGCCGCCGACAGCTCGCCGAGCACCAGCGTCAGGCGGTCCAGATCGAAGGTGTCATCCGGGTGCCAGCGCCACCCCAGCGTGGCATGACCCAGCGCCTCGCCCTGCTCTCTGCAGGGCCTCCCCGGCGCTGGCCTCGGCCCAGCAAAATCGTCCAGCACCACGCTTCCGGCCGACGCCTCCCGCAGCTTCCGGTGGGCGTCACTGTCGCCCACCGGCATAGCGGTGACTCTCTCGTCCTTAGCGATCAAACAGGACAGCGGCAGCTCGCCGTGAGGCGCCTCCACCACCCAGCGCTTGGCCGGCCACAGCCCAGCCAGCCAGTCACGGGCCTTGTCCAACTGCTCCACACTGGCAAGGTCGGTCATGGTCAGCGCCACGCCATCGGCCAGGGTCAGCTGATCACGGAAGGTCTCATGCTCTCTGGCCCGCGGATCATCCAGGCGTCGCGGATCGAGTAGCGCCACCACCTCCTGAACGTCCAGCACATCCCGGAATGCGTCTCCGCGCAACACCTCCAGCAGCCCGGCCGGGTGGCCAAGACCCGAGGGCTCGATAAGCAGCCGATCGGGTCGATGTCGATGCAGCAGATTGACCAACGTCGCCTGCATCACGAAGGCGAGCTGGCAGCAGAGGCAACCCCCCGGCACTCCCTTGACCACCAGGTCGTCGCGCTCGACGAACATCGCCTGGTCGATACCCACCTGGCCGAACTCGTTGACCAGCACCGCCCAGCGCTCGCCGGGGGGCTTCTGCTCGATCAGCCGATGGATGAGGCTACTCTTGCCGCTGCCCAGAAAGCCGGTGATCAGATGAACGGGGACATTGACCAGGGGCGCGGGCATGTGAGGCTCCTCTGCTAGGGGGGCTTGGGCAGGGCTTTAATGTTATAGGGTAACATAAGC
>CAYWBG010000133.1:0-6069 GCA_964456005.1 uncultured Halomonas sp. | reverse complement strand
GACGGCATCGGCATGGCGCTGCGCGCTGGCTTCCCGATGCAGGACATGGAGATGTGGCAGTTCCACCCGACCGGCATCTACGGTGCGGGCACCCTGGTGACCGAAGGGTGCCGCGGTGAGGGCGGCTATTTGGTGAACAAGGACGGTGAACGCTTCATGGAGCGTTACGCCCCCAACGCCAAGGACCTGGCCGGCCGCGACGTGGTCGCGCGCTCCATGGTCATGGAGATCCTCGAGGGTCGCGGCTGCGGCGAGAACGGTGATCACGTCTTCCTCAAGCTCGATCACCTGGGTGAAGAGGTCCTCGGCAAGCGACTGCCCGGTATCGTCGAGCTTTCCAAGACCTTCGCCCACGTCGATCCGGCCAAGGAGCCGATTCCGGTGGTGCCGACCTGCCATTACATGATGGGCGGGATTCCGACCAACGTGCATGGCCAGGCAATCATGCAGGATACCGATGGCAACGATCAGATCGTCAACGGCCTTTATGCCTGCGGCGAGGCGGCTTGCGTGTCGGTTCACGGCGCCAATCGCCTGGGTGGCAACTCGCTGCTCGACCTGGTGGTCTTCGGTCGTGCGGCCGGCATGTTCATCGAGGGTGCGCTCAACGAGGGCATCGAATATCTCGACGCCTCGGAGTCCGACATCGAGTCGGCCATGAAGCGCATGACCCGCTGGAACGAGTCCGAGGGCGGCGAGACCGTGCCGGAACTCAAGCGCGAGCTTCAGAGCATCATGCAGAACTCCTTCGGCGTGTTCCGCGAAGAGGAGAACATGCAGAAGGGCGTCAAGCAGCTGGCCGAACTGCGCAGCCGTATCGACAATGCCTACCTGCCGGACAAGTCCAACGCCTTCAACACCGCGCGTGTCGAGGCGCTTGAACTCGATAACCTGATGGAAGTGGCCGAGGCGACTGCCATTTCGGCCCTGGAGCGCAAGGAGAGCCGTGGTGCGCACTCCCGCTACGACTACCCGGATCGTGACGACGTCAACTGGTTGAAGCACTCTCTCTACTTCCCGGCCGAGAAGAAGCTCGCCAAGCGCGACGTGAATTTCGCGCCCAAGACCGTCGACACCTTCGAGCCGAAAGTCCGCACCTACTAACTCAGCAACTATGAGGGTGAGTCACGATGTCCACGCTTCAGGTATCAATCTACCGCTACAACCCGGAAACCGACGCTGCGCCCTACATGCAGGAGTTTCAGGTCGACACCCAGGGCCGTGACGTCATGGTCCTCGACGTGCTGCATATGATGAAGGAGGACGACAACGGTCTGGCTTTCCGTCGCAGCTGCCGCGAGGGCGTGTGTGGTTCCGACGGCATGAATATGAACGGCAAGAACGGCCTGGCCTGTATCACCCCGCTTTCCGAGGTGATCAAGGGCAATAAGCTGGTGCTGCGTCCGCTGCCGGGCCTGCCGGTCATCCGTGACCTGGTGGTCGACATGGGACTGTTTTACAAGCAGTACGAGCGTATCCAGCCGTACCTGCAGAACGACACCCCGGCGCCGGCCATCGAGCGGCTGCAATCGCCGGAGGATCGCGACAAGCTCGACGGCCTTTACGAGTGCATCCTGTGCGCCTGCTGCTCGACTTCCTGTCCGTCGTTTTGGTGGAATCCGGACAAGTTCGTGGGCCCGGCCGGTCTGCTTCAGTCCTACCGCTTCCTGGCCGACTCCCGCGACGAGGCCACTCGTGAGCGCCTCTCCGAGCTGGAGGACCCGTTCTCCGTGTTCCGCTGCCGCGGCATCATGAACTGCGTGGCAGTTTGTCCGAAGGGTCTCAATCCGACCCGCGCGATCGGCAAGATCCGCGAAATGCTGCTGGCCAATGCTACTTAATGCCACTTAAACAGTGGCCGCTAGCTTGTTATCATGTCCCACGGCATCCGGCTGCGGCGCTTTGTCGCAGTCGAAGCCCGGAACAGTAGCGTCAGGAGCCGGTGCCCATGGCACCGGCTTTTGAGCATCGAATTCAAGGCTTCCGGCCGGTGTCCGGAAGCGCCGGAAAGTGACATGCCCCGCCGGCAGGGCACCACCGATGTCGCCGCACCCGCGTCGCGGTGACGCCGATACCACCCCATCAGTGCAGGGTGACCGAGACATGCAACAAGGCATAATGGAGTTGATGTGGCGCTCCTCCCACGTCAGTGGTAGCAATGTCCACTATGTGGAAGCGCTCTACGAACAGTACCTCGACGACCCCGACGCTGTCCCCGACGAGTGGCGCGCGTACTTCGACCAGCTGCCGCGTCCCGAAGGCAGTGCTTCCCATGATGTTCCTCTCGCGCCAATCCGCGACCAGTTCTATCAGCTCGGCCGTGCTCGTCGCACCAGCGTGGCGGCTGCCCCCTCGGATAGCGACGAGAACCGCAAGCAGGTCAAGGTTCTCCAGCTGATCAACGCCTACCGCTTCCGGGGTCATCAGAAGGCCAAAATCGATCCCCTCGGCCTGCGCAGCCCGAAGCCCGTTCCCGACCTCGACCTCTCCTTCCATCAGCTTTCCAAGGCGGATCTGGACACCGAGTTCCAGACCGGCTCCTTCTTCCTGGGTCTGGATCGTGCCCCGCTCAAGGAAATCGTCGGGGCGCTGGAGAAGACCTACTGCCGTGCCATCGGCTGCGAAATCATGCATATCGTCGACACCGAGGAGAAGCGCTGGCTTCAGCAGCGCTTCGAGTCGGTGCGCAGCGCACCCAGGTTCAGCCACGAGGTGCGCCGCCACGTGCTGGAACGGCTGACCGCTGCCGAAGGCCTGGAGAACTACCTGGCCTCCAAGTACCCGGGCACCAAGCGCTTCGGTCTGGAAGGCGGCGAAGCCTTCATCCCGATGATGGATGAGCTGATCCAGCGCGCCGGCGGCTACGGTACCAAGGAGGTCGTGATTGGCATGGCCCACCGCGGCCGCCTCAATCTGTTGGTCAATATTCTCGGCAAGAACCCCGGCGATTTGATCGACGAGTTCGATGGCAAGAAGGTCATCGAGCGCGGCTCCGGTGACGTCAAGTATCACCAGGGCTTCAGTTCCAATGTGATGACGCCGGGCGGGGAGGTGCACCTCGCGCTGTCGTTCAACCCTTCCCACCTGGAGATCGTCGCGCCAGTGGTCGTGGGGTCGGTGCGCGCCCGCCAGGATCGCCGCGACGATCCCTCCGGCAACAAGGTGCTGCCGATCAACGTCCATGGTGACGCGGCTTTCGCCGGACAGGGCGTGGTCATGGAGACGTTCCAGATGTCCCAGACCCGCGCCTACAAGACCGGTGGCACGGTGCACATCGTCATCAACAACCAGGTCGGCTTCACCACGTCGCATCCTCTGGATGCGCGCTCTACCGAGTACTGCACCGACATTGCCAAGATGGTCCAGGCGCCCATCTTCCACGTCAATGGCGACGATGCCGATGCGGTGCTGCACGCCACCCAGGTGGCGCTCGACTACCGCCAGGAGTTCAAGAAGGACGTGGTGATCGACCTGGTCTGTTATCGCCGCCGTGGCCACAATGAGGCCGATGAGCCCAGCGGTACCCAGCCGATGATGTACCAGAAGATTCGCGAGCAGAAGGCGGCCCGCGAGCTCTACGCGGAGCGGCTGGTCGAGCAGGGCGTGCTCACCGAGGACGAAGCCAAGGGGCTGATCGAGACCTACCGTGAGGACCTGATCGCCGGCAACCACGTGGCCAACGCCCTGGTGCAGGAACCCAATACGTCACTGTTCGTCGACTGGCAGCCTTACCTGGGTCACGAATGGGTGGGTTATAGCGATACCAGTGTCGAGATGAAGCGCCTGCAGCGGCTGGCCGCCAGGATGTGCGACGTACCCGACGGTGTGACCGTGCAGCGTCAGGTCGCCAAGATCTACGAGGATCGGCGCAAGATGCAGGCCGGCGGCCTGGCGCTTAACTGGGGCTTTGCCGAGACCCTGGCCTATGCCACCCTCCTCGACGAGGGGCATCCGGTGCGTATCACCGGGCAGGATGTGGGCCGTGGCACCTTCTCCCACCGCCACGCGGTGATCCATAACCAAAAGGATGGCAGCGTCCATGTGCCGTTGCAGCACATGGCCGATGGCCAGCCGAGTTTCACCATCCATGACTCCTTCCTCTCGGAGGAGGCCGTGCTGGCGTTCGAATATGGCTATGCCACGACCATGCCCAATTCGCTGGTGGTCTGGGAGGCTCAGTTCGGTGACTTCTTCAACGGCGCCCAGGTGGTAGTCGATCAGTTCATCTCGTCAGGCGAGACCAAGTGGGGACGGCTGTGCGGCCTGACCATGCTGCTGCCCCACGGCTACGAAGGGCAGGGTCCCGAGCACTCCTCGGCGCGTCTGGAGCGTTTCCTGCAGATGTGCGCCGAGCACAACATGCAGGTCTGCGTACCGACGACGCCGGCACAGATTTTTCACCTGCTGCGTCGCCAGGTCATCCGCAAGCTGAGAAAGCCCTTGGTGGTCATGTCGCCCAAGAGTCTGCTGCGCCACAAGGAAGCCACCTCCAGCCTCGACGAGCTGGCTAACGGCCACTTCCAGATGGTGCTGCCCGACCAGGGCAAGCTTGAGGCCGAGAAAGTGGAACGCATCATCCTGTGTGCCGGCAAGGTCTACTATGATCTGGCCGCCTGGCGTACCGAAAACGGGCGCAACGACGTGGCCATCCTGCGCATTGAGCAGCTCTATCCCTTCCCCAAGGAGGAGCTCTTCGAAGCGATCCGTGCCTATACCAACGTCACCGACGTGGTGTGGTGCCAGGAAGAGCCGCTCAACCAGGGCGCCTGGTATCCGAGCCAGCACCATTTGCGCGCGGTGGCCGACATGCTGCACGACGGCATGGGGGGCAAGCTCAAGTTCGCCGGTCGCCCGGCATCGGCAGCACCCGCGGCGGGCTACATGTCCGTGCACACAGAACAGCAGCGCCAGCTGGTGGAAGACGCCTTCAACCTGTAAGGCGCCCACCGGGACGACAGAACAGACAAGGGAAACGACATGGCTACCGAGATCAAGGCCCCAACCTTTCCGGAATCCGTCGCCGAGGGCAGCGTCGCTGCCTGGCACAAGAAGCCGGGCGACAGCGTTGAGCGCGACGAGCTGATCGTCGAGATCGAGACCGATAAGGTGGTCCTCGAGGTGCTGGCTCCCGAGGCCGGCACCCTCTCCGAGGTGCTCGCCGAGGAGGGCGACACCGTCGAGTCCGAGCAGGTGCTGGGCAAGCTCGGCGAGGGCAAGGCCCAGGGTGGCGGCAAGGCGAAGAAGAACGATGCCAAGGCCGAGACAAAAGACGACGACAAGGCGGAAAAGAAGGCCACCGGTGGTGGTAAGCAGCACGAGGTGAAGGCGCCGACCTTCCCCGAGTCCATCCAGGAAGGCACCGTCGCCAGCTGGAACAAGCAGGTCGGCGAAGCCGTGACGCGCGACGAGGTGCTGGCTGAGATCGAGACCGACAAAGTGGTGCTGGAAGTGGTAGCACCGGCCGACGGCGCGCTCGCCGAGATCAAGGCCGAGGAGGGCAGCCAGGTCGAGTCCGAGGCGGTATTGGCCATCTTCACCGAAGGTGCCGGTGGCGACGCCGAAAGCGCTGCCAGCACGTCCGCCGACGAGGCGCCGGCGGCCTCGGCCGACGATGGCGCCAGCGACGAGAAGGTGGGCGACAAGATCCTCGCGCCGGCGGCACGCAAGCTGGTCGCCGAGCATGACCTCGACGTCGACCGCATCGAGGGGACTGGCAAGGGGGGGCGTATCCTCAAGGAGGACGTGCTGAAGGCGGTCAAGGATGGCTCCGCGAAGAAGGCCGCCAAGCCGGCGGGCGGTGGTGCCGCCAAGCCTGCCGCGGCCGCCCCGGCCGTCGAAGGTGAGCGTCCCGAGAAGCGCGTGCCGATGAGCCGGCTGCGTCAGACCATCGCCAAGCGGCTGGTCCAGGCCCAGCAGACCGCCGCCATGCTCACCACCTACAATGAGGTGGACATGGGCGCGGTAATGGATCTGCGTGCCCAGTACAAGGACGCCTTCCTCAAGGCTCATGACACCAAGCTCGGCTTCATGGGCTTCTTCGTCAAGGCGGCCTCCGAGGCGCTCAAGCGC
>CAYWBG010000132.1:0-6196 GCA_964456005.1 uncultured Halomonas sp. | reverse complement strand
GAGCACGAGGCCACCACCTCCAAGATCGGCGAGGACCAGCTCTTCTACTGCCAGAGCCGGGGCATCTCCGAGGAGGATGCGGTGAGCATGATCGTCAATGGCTTCTGCAAGGACGTTTTTCAGGAGCTGCCCATGGAGTTCGCCGTCGAGGCTGAAGCGCTGCTGAGCGTGACCCTCGAGGGCGCGGTAGGCTAAGGCGACTGCGCGCTCGCTCCCGACCAGAACATGAATTTGGGTCGCCGAGGCGGCCTGCCTGAACCGAAAAGGTAATGAAGATGCTCGAAGTCAAGGATCTGCACGTCACGGTAGAGGGTACTGAAATCCTCAAGGGCCTCAGCCTGACCATCAACGCCGGGGAAGTTCACGCCATCATGGGTCCCAACGGGGCCGGCAAGTCGACCCTTTCTGCAGTGATTGCCGGCAAGGAGGGCTATGAGGTCACCTCCGGTTCGATCACCTTCGAGGGTCGGGACGTTCTGGAGATGGAGGTCGAGGAGCGGGCCTTGGCCGGCATGCTGCTGGGCTTCCAGTATCCGGTGGAGATTCCCGGCGTGAAGAACATCTACCTGCTCAAGGCGGCGCTCAACGCCAAGCGAGTGGCCAACGGCCAGGAGGAGATTCCCGCTCCCGAGTTCCTGAAGCTGGTCAAGGAGAAGATCGCCGCCATGAAGATGGACGCCAGCTTCCTGCAGCGCTCCGTCAACCAGGGCTTCTCCGGCGGCGAGAAGAAGCGCAACGAGATCCTGCAGATGCTGGTTCTACAGCCTCGGCTCGCCATGCTCGACGAAATCGATTCCGGCCTGGACATCGACGCCATGAGGGTGGTGGCCGACGGCGTCAACAGCCTTCGCGCCGAGGAGAGGTCAATCCTGCTGGTGACCCACTATCAGCGTCTGCTGGATTTCGTAGTGCCTGACAAGGTCCACGTGCTGGTCGACGGTCGCATCGTCAAGAGCGGTGATGCCGAACTGGCCAAGGAACTGGAAGCACGCGGCTACGACTGGGTACAGGAGGAATCCGCGGCATGAGTGAAGAGACACAGCGTTTTCTCGACCGCTTGACCGAGTACCGTGCCGGGCGCGGCCCCGAGCCGACCTGGATCGCCGCTCGGCGCCAGGCCGGCGCCGCGCGCTTCGAAGCCATGGGGTTCCCGACTCGCCGCGATGAGGCGTGGAAGTACACCGACGTTCGCGCCATCGCTCGGGGTGACTTCGCCTTGGCCACCGACGGGGAGTTCTCTCAGGCTTCTGCTGCGGCGCTGACCCTACCTATCGACGCCCATCGGCTGACCTTCGTCGACGGTGTCTTCTCGGCTGCGCTTTCGCAGCTCGATACCCTGCCCTCGGGGGTGACGCTCCAGCCGCTCTCCCGGGCGCTGGAAGAGAATCACGAGGCAGTGGGTGGCCCCTTGGGCCGGCTGACCGGGGTGGAGTTCTCGCCCTTCTCGGCGCTCAACACCGCCTTTATGGAGGAGGGCGCCGTGGTGCGACTGGCGCCCGGCACCGTGGTGGAAAAGCCCATCGTGCTGCAGTTTCTCTCACGGGCCGGTGTGGACCCGGTGATGAGCCACCCGCGGATCCTAGTGGAAGCCGGCGGGCGTAGTCAGGCGACCCTGATCGAGCATCACGTGGGTGAGGAAGGTGCGGCCAATTTCACCAACCTGGTGGAAGAGATCATGCTCGACCGCGGGGCGGTCCTGACCCACTACAAGCTGCAGGAGGCACCGCTTGCGGACCTGCACGTGTCCAGCATCCATGTGGAGCAGGGCCGCGACACTACCTACACCTCGTTTAACCTGAATCTGGGTGGCAGCCTGGTGCGCACTGACCTGATCGGTGAGCTTAACGGCCAGGGCGCCACCGCCAACTTCTATGGCCTCTTCTTCGGCCAGGGGCGCCAGCATGTGGACAGCCACACCCTGGCAAACCACAACGCCCCCCACACCTACTCCAACGAGAACTACAAGGGCATCCTCGACGACCGGGCCCATGGCGTCTTCAACGGCAAGGTAGTGGTCAAGCGCGACAGCCAGAAGATTGAAGGCTACCAGAGCAACGCCAACCTGCTGCTCTCGGACCGCGCCGAGATCGATGCCAAGCCGGAGCTCGAGATCTACGCCGACGACGTCAAGTGCTCCCATGGCAGCACCACCGGCCAGCTCGACGCCGATGCAGTCTTCGCCTTGCGTACCCGGGGGATCGACGAGCAGACCGCTCGCGGTCTGCTGACCCTGGCCTTCGCCGGCGAAGTGCTGGAAGAAGTGACCCTGGACGCCATCTCCGAGCGTGTGGAGTTGGCCGTGGCTGGCAAGCTGCCCGAGCGTTTCAACCTGGCCGGGCTGGTGGAAGCCGCCGTTGCCATGGGTGATGAATGATGGCGCACAGCGTCGAGACGAGGAGGAGCCCGCCATGACCGACCTGGCCACCCGCAGCGAATTCGAGATTCCATCCCTGGACGTAGCGGGGGTGCGGGCTGACTTTCCGATCCTGGCCCGCCAGGTGCACGGCAGGCCGCTGGTCTATCTCGACAATGCCGCCACCAGCCAGACCCCGCGACAGGTGATCGCGGCATTTGACGACTATTACGGTCGCTACAATGCCAACATCCACCGTGGGCTACACACCCTGGCCGACGAGGCCACGGCGGCCTTCGAGGGCACCCGGGACAGTGTGCGCGGCTTCCTGAATGCCCCCGATCGCCGCGAGATCATCTTCACCCGCGGCACCACTGAGGCCATCAATCTGGTGGCCAATGCCTGGGGCCGGGTCAACCTCAAGCCCGATGACGAGGTGCTGATCTCGCGGCTCGAGCATCACTCCAACATCGTGCCCTGGCAGCTGTTAGCCGCCGAGCTGGGTTTCACCATCAAGGTGATCCCGGTAGACGAGCGAGGCGTGCTCGACATGGTGGCGTATCGTGAGCTATTCACCGAGCGCACGAAGCTGGTGGCGGTGAACCACGTCTCCAATGCCTTCGGTACCGTCAATCCGGTCAAGCTGATGGCGGGCATCGCCCACGCGCACGGTGCGCGTATCCTGGTGGACGGCGCCCAGGCCACGCCCCATCAGGAAGTCGACGTGCGCGACATCGATGCCGACTTCTACGCCTTCTCCGGCCACAAGGTCTACGGCCCCACCGGCGTCGGTGTGCTCTACGGCAAGGCCGAACTGCTCGAGGCGATGCCGCCCTGGCAGGGTGGTGGCGAGATGATCAGGACCGTCTCCTTCGAGGCGGGCACCACCTTTGCCGATATCCCCCACAAGTTCGAGGCCGGCACCCCGGCCATCGCCGAGGTGATCGCCCTGGGCGAGGCGCTCAAGTGGGTCACCGGAGTGGGGCTCGGCGCCATCGGGGCCTGGGAGCAGCGGCTGCTGACACACGCCACCGAGCGCGTCTCGCACATCGACGGCCTGCGTATCCTGGGCACCGCCCCAGGCAAGGCGGGCGTGCTGTCGTTCGTGGTCGACGGCGCCCATGCCCAGGATATCGGCTTGCTAATCGACCAGCTAGGCGTGGCCATCCGCACCGGTCACCACTGCGCCCAGCCGCTGCTGGCCCAGTTCGGCGTCGATGCCACCTGCCGGGCATCGTTTGCCGCCTACAACACTCTGGAGGAGGTTGATGTCTTCTCGGATGCCCTCGCGCGCGTCATCGGGATGGTGAGATAAGGAGCCCCATGAGCGATATCGAGCAGATTGCCAGCCTGCAGAAAGGCCAGTCGCTGCCGTTGCAGCGAGACGTGGACGCCATCTCCATTCCCTTCGGCAAGACCGTGACCCTGCCCGAGGACAGCGTCGTCAGCGTGATGCAGGCCAAGGGGAGTACGGTCAGCGTGGGCTATGAGGGGCGCCTCTACCTGATCGAAGGGGCGAACCTCGATGCCCTGGGGCTGGAGGCACTGCCGCGCCCAACGCTTCCCGAGGACGCCTCCGAGGACGAGATCGAGCAGTTCGTCTGGGATCAGCTGCGCACCTGCTTCGATCCGGAGATTCCCGTCAATATCGTCGACCTGGGCCTCGTCTACGGGTGTCGCCTCGAGCGGTTGATCACCGGGGAGCGTATCGTGACCATCCGCATGACACTCACCGCACCGGGCTGTGGCATGGGCGATGTGATTGCCGCGGACGCTCGCAACAAGATCCTCGGCGCCCCCCAGATCAGCAAGGTGCATACCGAGATCGTCTTCGATCCGCCCTGGAGCCGTGAGATGATGAGCGATGAGGCCAAGCTTGAGCTCGGCATGTACTGACGGCATGATCCATCTGCCCCGGGGAGGGCCATGAAGCGAGTCGCCTGGACGGTCTTTCGGAGCCTGCTGATGACCCTTGGGGCCGTCGCGCTGCTGGCGGCCCTGGTAATCGTGGTGGCCAACCTCTGGGTGCTGAGCAAGACCCAGGCGCGCATTGAGGAGTCCTTGCCGATGTGTCGCGCCGAGCGAGTCGGCATCGTCTTCGGCACCTCCCACTGGACGCGGAGCGGCATGCGCAACCCCTACTTCGAGGCGCGCATGAGCGCTTCCGCGCGACTCATCCGCCTTGGTCGGGTTGATCATCTGCTGCTTTCCGGGGACAACCGCACCCGCTACTACAATGAACCGGTCACCATGTGGCGCGACCTGCGCGGACGCGAGGTGGCAGACCGCGACATGACGCTGGACTACGCCGGCTTCAGCACCTTCGACACCCTGGCCCGGGCACGGGACGTCTTCGGCGTGGAGCGGGCACTGCTGATCACCCAAGCCTGGCACCTGCCCCGGGCGCTGTTCATTGCCGATGCACTGGGGCTCGAGGCCATGGGGTGTGCGGCGCCGGCCGAGCCGGTGGCGGGTGTCTGGCGTCTGCAGGCCAGGGAGTGGGTGGCACGGGTGGCAACCCTGGGGGATCTCTACCTGTGGGGGCGTTCGCCCCATTTCCTGGGTCCCCTGGAGCCCCTGGAGATTGCCCCACGAAGTTGGGAGGCGCTGCTGCCCGGCGAGATGCCGAACAGTTCTGGAACCGAATGAGAGAAGGGTATGCGAGAGACGGTTTGCGGTGAGTGTTTTAGCGCCGCTGGCTCTGCTTCTGCAGGGCGTAGAGTTCGCGTATCAGAGCCCGGCACCCCTTGAAGCACTCCTCGATGACCGGTTCGATGGGCTCCGGCAGGGGGTGGGTGAAGAGGGTGGAGAGTGCCTGCATCAGGACCCTTTCCTGCTCGAGGAGCTCGCCGATCACGACCTGGCTCTCGTTGCCAACGAAGCTCTTAAGCCGGCTCCACAGCCACATGTAGTCGTCGCGCTCGACGTCGGCGTCACGGGGGAGCATGTTGAGATGCTCTCGGGCCAGTTCCTGCAACTTCCGCATCGACTTGTCCCTGGCCTCGTAGTGGGGCTTCAGGGCGTCGCGCAGCGACGGACGCAGGCGCTCGAGGTTGTCCTGGAAATAGTCGATGCTGTCGGCCAGTGCCTCCAGGGCGCTGTCCATCGCCACCTGGCGATTGTCGAGAAACATGAGCGGTCACCTCCTCCGGTGACGCAGATTGTGGCGGGGGGAACACTGTTTTGCTACCCCCGATAGTGGAAATATTTCGTATGCCATTGAGCCTGAGCCGGTTTTTTCTAGCAATTACCCCTTGGGCTTAGGCGGTGCCTTGCGGGCCGGGGCGGCGTTCTTCTCGAGATGTTCGATGATCAGACCGGCAATATCCTTCCCGGTGGCGGTCTCGATACCCTGCAGGCCGGGCGAGGAGTTGACCTCCATGATCACCGGCCCGTGATTGGAGCGCAGCAGGTCGACACCGGCAACGCGTAAGCCCATGGCCTTGGCGGCGCGGATCGCGGTGGAGCGTTCCTCCGGGGTGATGCGGATCACGCTGGCCGTACCTCCGCGGTGCAGGTTGGAGCGGAACTCGCCATCGGCGGCCTGGCGCTTCATGGACGCCACCACCTTGTCACCGATCACCAGACAGCGGATATCGGCGCCGCGCGCCTCCTTGATGTACTCCTGCACCATGATGTTGGCTTTCATGCCCATAAAGGCCTGGATCACCGACTCGGCGGCCTGGTTGGTCTCCGCCAGCACTACGCCGATGCCCTGGGTACCCTCCAGCAACTTGATGACCAGCGGAGCGCCCTTGACCATGGTGATCAGGTCGGGAATATCGTCAGGCGAGTGGGCGAAGCCGGTGATCGGCAGCCCCAGCCCCTTGCGGGAGAGCAGCT
>CAYWBG010000131.1:0-6204 GCA_964456005.1 uncultured Halomonas sp. | reverse complement strand
ACATCTCCATGTCCTGCATCGGGAAGCCAGCGCGCAGCGCCATGCCGATGCCGTCACCGGTGTTGATCAGCGCGTTGGTGGTGGAGGCGTAGATACGCCCGGCACCGCCGGTGGCCAGCACGGTGGCCTTGGACTTGACGTGGACGACTTCGCCAGACTCGATATCCATGGCGATACAGCCCACCACGTCACCCTCGGCGTTCTTGACCAGGTCTACCGCGTACCACTCGTTGAGGAAGGTGGTGTTGTTCTTCAGGTTGTTCTGATAAAGGGTATGCAGCAGGGCATGTCCGGTGCGGTCGGCCGCAGCACAGGTGCGCGCCGCCTGGCCACCAGCGCCGAAGTCCTTTGACTGACCACCGAACGGACGCTGATAGATGCGGCCGTTGTCGAAACGGGAGAAAGGCAGACCCATATGCTCGAGTTCGAACACCGCCTTGGGCCCTTCGGAGCACATGTACTCGGCCGCATCCTGGTCGGCGATATAGTCGCCGCCCTTGACGGTATCGTACATGTGCCAGCGCCAGTCGTCGTTGGGGTCAGCCGAAGCGATGGCACAGGTGATACCACCCTGGGCAGAGACAGTGTGGGAGCGGGTCGGGAAGACCTTGGACAGCACGGCGGTCTTCTTGCCGGACTTGGCCAGCTCAAGGGCGGCTCGGAGGCCGGCACCGCCGCCGCCGATGATGATGGCGTCGAAAGACAGGCTACGCATGTTGGACATGTATTAGGCTCCCCACAAAATCTGAATGCCCCAGACCAGGAACACGAAAATGGCCAGGATGATCACGGTCTGGGCGCCGACGCGTAAACCGGTCGGCTTGAGATAGTCGGTGGTCACTGTCCACAGGCCAACCCAGGCGTGGGCCGACAGCGACACGAAGGCCAGCAGCGAGAAGATGCGCATCCAGGTCTGGGCGAAGAGACCACTCCAGGTGGCATAGTCGAGGCCCGGATTGAACAGCAGGTAGAGAACCATGAAGAGAGTGTAAAGGGCCAGTATGACCGCCGACACACGCTGAATGAGCCAGTCAGAGAGGCCGCTACGGCCAAAGCTCGTGATGTTGGTTACCATACCCAGACTCCTGCCAGAATGATCAGGACCGCACTCACCACGACGGTGATCTGCGCCTTCTTAACGCCACCCTCTAGAGTCACGCCGATGTCTGCGTCCATCAGCAGGTGCTTGATGCCGGCTACGAAGTGGAACGCCAGCGCCGACAGCAGACCCCAGGCAATCAGCTTGGCCAGGAAATTGTTGGCCAGCGCATTGCTCACGGACTCGAATCCCGCTGGCGACGACAGCGACTTGCTGAGCGCCCAAAAGGCAAAGATCAGTCCGACAAACAGGATGACACCGGTGATTCGGTGAGTGATGGAGGTCAGGGCGGGGAGCGGGAACTGTATCGTGGACAGATCCAGGTTTACGGGTCGTTTGCTATTCACGGCTCTCTACACACTCTCTATGGCCCGCTCTACGACAGGTCGGGCATGGCCCGAGCGGGCGGTGGTTTCGGGAACGGCACGGTCGTTGCCGGTACAAGGCATGACCGCCTTTTCCTGCCAGTCGCGCGTTTGGATTATAAGGACATGGCCGGCCCATGACAAATCGCCAAAGCCGGGACTAGACCATGGTGCAAAGCCTTGCAGCGAGCTTGCACCACCCCGGATCCTGCTCCATGCTGCACCGCATGAAGCAGATGGTGCACAGCACCATTTCTTGTACAGGGCATGTCCACTATAGCGCATTCCGTACAATGATGCAGGTCGCCATGGGCTAATTGACAATCGCAGGAACGCTTCTATAGTGGGCAAACCTTTTCGCCGGGGCTCCCGGCGAACACACCACGCGAAAGAACGACTTAACGCCCTAATCACGAACTCGAGAGGAGGCCTCCATGGCTGACAGGAAAGCGACGCTGACGGTAGACGGTCTGGACAAGACGATCGAACTGCCTGTCTATTCGGGCAACCTCGGCCCGGATGTGATCGATGTGCGTGGGCTGGGTGCAGAAGGCATGTTCACCTACGACCCCGGTTTCATGGCCACCTCCTCCTGCCAGTCGGCCATCACCTACATCGATGGCGGCCAGGGCGTGCTGCTGCATCGCGGCTACCCGATCGACCAGTTGGCCAAGGAGTCCAACTTCGTCGAGATGTGCTATCTGCTGCTGTTCGGCGAACTGCCGGACGACGCGCAGTTTGCCGACTTCGAGTCGCGTGTCCGCAATCACACCATGGTCCACGACCAGATCAACAACTTCTTCAAGGGCTTCCGCCGCGACGCCCACCCGATGTCAATCCTGTGTGGCGTTGTCGGGGGCCTGGCTGCCTTCTACCACGATCATATGGACACCAACATCGAAGAGGACCGCATCATTAGCGCGATCCGCCTGATCGCCAAGATGCCGACCATCGCGGCCATGTCCCACAAGTACAACATTGGCCAGCCGTTCAACTACCCCCGCAATGACCTGAGCTATGCAGAGAACTTCCTCTACATGATGTTCAGCAATCCTTGCGAGGAGTATCAGATCAACCCGGTCTACGCCAAGGCCATGGACCGCATCTTCATGCTTCACGCGGACCATGAGCAGAATGCTTCCACCTCCACGGTGCGCCTGGCGGGCTCCACCGGCGCCAATCCGTTCGCCTGCATCAGTGCCGGCATCGCGGCACTCTGGGGCCCGGCTCACGGTGGCGCCAACGAAGCCGTACTCAAGATGCTCGACGAGATCGGCGACGACTCCGAGGAAAACATCCAGCGCTTCATCGATAAGGCCAAGGATAAGAACGACCCCTTCAAGCTGATGGGCTTCGGCCACCGCGTCTATCGCAACTTCGATCCCCGCGCCAAGGTCATGAAGGAGAGCTGTGACGAGGTTCTGGCCGAGCTTGGCATGGCCGACGACCCGCAGCTCAAGATCGCCAAGCGCCTGGAGCAGATCGCCCTGGAAGACGAGTATTTCGTCGAGCGCAAGCTCTACCCCAACGTCGACTTCTACTCTGGCATCATTCTCAAGGCCATGGGCATCCCGACCAACATGTTCACGGTGATCTTCGCGGTCTCCCGTACCATTGGCTGGATCTCTCACTGGAACGAGATGATCAGTGAGCCTTACAAGATCGGCCGCCCGCGTCAGCTCTATATCGGGCATACTCAGCGCGACTATCCTGCCAAGTAGTCCGACAGGCGGCGGACCCTTACGCAAACGGTACCAGAAAGCCGCCTTCGGGCGGCTTTTTGCGTCTCGACTCCCAATACCCACCAACAAGAAGGAACAGCCAGCATGAGCAAGAGCATCTCGACAGTCGCCTTTATCGGTTTGGGCGTGATGGGTTATCCCATGGCCGGCCACTTGGCCCGCGCCGGCCTCGCCGTTCGCGTCTATAATCGCACCACCGCCAAGGCCGAGGCTTGGGCCAATGAACACGGCGGCAGCCACTATCCCACACCCCGAGAGGCCGCCGCAGGCGCTGACCTGGTACTGGTCTGCGTGGGCAACGACGATGACGTTCGCCAGGTCACCACCGGCGACGACGGCGCCCTGCAAGGCATGGCCGAAGGGAGCCTGCTGGTCGACCACACCACGGCCTCATCGGAACTGGCAGAGGCGTTGGACGCCACCTGCCGATCACGCGGTGTCGGCTTCATCGACGCCCCGGTCTCAGGCGGCCAGCAGGGGGCCGAGAACGGCACCCTAACCATCATGTGCGGCGGCAGCGAGACCGATTACGCCCGCGTCGAGCCCATTCTGGACCATTTCGCCAAGGCGGTGTCCCTGATGGGACCCGCCGGCAGCGGCCAGTTGACCAAGATGGTCAACCAGATCTGTATCGCCGGCCTCGTGCAGGGCCTCGCCGAGGGACTTCACTTCGCCGAGCGTGCCGGCCTCGATCAGCAGCGCGTGATTGATGTCATCTCCAAGGGGGCGGCCGGCTCCTGGCAAATGGAGAACCGCCACGGAACCATGATCCGCGACGAGTACGAGCACGGCTTCGCGGTGGACTGGATGCGCAAGGATCTGGGCATCTGCCTGGAGCAGGCGCGCCGCCTTCAAGCTCGCCTGCCGGTCACCGCCCTGGTGGACCAATTCTATGCCGACGTGCAGGTCATGGGCGGTGGGCGCTGGGACACCTCATCCCTGCTGCGTCGACTGCGCGCCGTGGGCCAGAACTGAGGGGCGAACGGGCGGCGAACGGGTGCCGCCCTTCCGCTCTCTGCTAGCCTGACCTGACTAGTCTTGGCAGGTTGACAAATACCCTACCAAGGGCATTAGAGCGCCTCCGAACCGTTTTCCACACATTCTGTGGATAAACCTGTTCACAACCACTCGAAAAGGTCCTCGAATCGCCATGATCCGGGGCCTCGCCTTAGATTGGTTATTTTTTGATCTTGTATAACTCTTTGATTTTGCTTATTTTTATGAAAAAGCCTGTCGCCACGGGGGATTGCGACCCTACTGTGCACAGACATTCGGGCGGAACCCCGTCTAGTGGACAAGTCAAGCCGAATTCGCCATGAAAAAGCGTCGCGAGGGAAGCCCCAAGGGGGTAGGCACCAACGCCAACGGTTGGCACTAAAAGAAAAAAGGGCACTCGATTCGAGTGCCCTTTTTTTGAAAAGAGTGGCGTCCCATAGGGGGTTCGAACCCCTGTTCCCGCCGTGAAAGGGCGGTGTCCTAGGCCACTAGACGAATGGGACGCTGATCGTCGTTCAGGTAAAGGATGGTGGAGCCTAGCGGGATCGAACCGCTGACCTCGACACTGCCAGTGTCGCGCTCTCCCAGCTGAGCTAAGGCCCCCATGTCCTGAAGACGAGTCGTATACTACTGATTAACCTCGCCTTGGTCAATAGATTTTTGAGCGCCGAGCGCCGAGCGCCGAGCGCCGAGCGCCGAGCGCCGAGCGCCGAGCGCCGCAGGATA
The DNA here is from genome assembly GCA_964456005.1 of uncultured Halomonas sp. Taxonomy (GTDB): domain Bacteria; phylum Pseudomonadota; class Gammaproteobacteria; order Pseudomonadales; family Halomonadaceae; genus Halomonas. The sequence continues at coordinate 1,276 of CAYWBG010000131.1, read as the reverse complement.
CTGACTGCCACTGGATAACCGAAAGCAAGAAACCCTGCCGAATAAAAAATCCGGCAGGGTTCCCGTTTCTTCCACGTCACCAGCCTCCCGTCATTGAGCGGCTGGGCGCTAGGCGCTAGTAGCTGGGCGCTGCCCGAAGGGCGCTAGGCGCTCGGCGCTTGCAGCTCCCTGTACTCTTTCTCGAAGCGCTTGGCCTGCTTCTTGGAGATGCCGCCCAGCACCTCGATGGCGTGGCGCAGGCGTGCCCGGGTCATGTCGGAGCCGAGGATGGTCATGGCATCCATCACAGAGGTGCTCGCGCGTGAGCCGGTGACAGCGATGAATACCGGCGCCAGAAACTCCTTCATCTTGAGGTCGAAGTGGCTGGAAAGCGCCTTCACCTCGACAAGCAGCGTCTCCTTGTACCAGGCGGGCACCGCCTCGAAGCGCCATACGAGAAACTGCAACAGCTTGAGCAGGTCCTCGCGGCCCAGCTTGATATCATCGAAGCTCTCCTCGTTGATCGCCGGGAGCCCGGAGAAAAAGTGGCCGGCCAGGGGCACTACCTCGGAGAGAGTCTCCACCCGCGGGCGAACCTGGGGCAGGATCTCTTTGACATAGCGCTCGTTGAAGGCCCACTCCATCAGGGCCTTGAGGAAGGCTTCATCGTCGAGCTCCTCGCGAAGGTAGAGGCCGTTGAGCCAGGTGAGCTTCTCCAGGTCGAAGACCGGGCCGCCCAGAGACACCCGCTGGATGTCGAAGTGCGCCATCATTTCGTCGAGGCTGAACTTCTCGCGCTCGTCGGGCATCGACCAGCCCATGCGACCCAGGTAGTTGATCACCGCCTGGGGCAAGTAGCCCATGCGTCGATAGTAGTTGATGGAAGTCGGGTTCTTGCGCTTGGAGAGCTTCGACTTGTCCGGGTTGCGCAGCAGCGGCATGTGGCAGAGCGCAGGCATCTCCCAGCCGAAATAGTCGTAAAGCAGCTGATGCTTGGGCGCCGAATTGATCCACTCCTCACCGCGCAGCACATGGGTGATGCCCATCAGGTGGTCGTCCACGACATTGGCCAGGTGGTAGGTGGGCATGCCGTCGGACTTGAGCAAGACCTGGGCGTCCACCTGGGCCCAGTCCACCTCGATGGAGCCGCGCAGCATATCCTGGATCACGCAGGCACCGCTGGCCGGCACCTGCATGCGTACCACATGGGGCCAGTTCGCCTTCTCACGACGAGCCAGCTCATCGGCGGGCAGCGCCAGGTCGGCGGGCTTGAGCGCCAGATGCATGCCGGCTGCCT
>CAYWBG010000130.1:4213-6243 GCA_964456005.1 uncultured Halomonas sp. | reverse complement strand
CGCGGATCGATCGCCCACACCTTGAGCCGCGAGCGCAGGGTCGTCGGCTTGACGCCCAGCCGCTCGGCGGCCCCGCCCTCCCCCGACACCTTGCCGCCGCAGGCGCGCAGCGCCGATAGCGCGTTTTCTCTCTGGCGTCGCACCAGCTCGCTCTCGGTCATGAGCCCGGGCTCGGCCGTTTCCGGGAACCCCCCGGGCGCTGGCGTATGGGCCCCACCCCCTGGGGCCGGCACTCCATCGCCGGCGGCCGGGCTCAGGTCGTCAAACGCCAGCAGGCGTCCCTGGGCCACGATCACCTGACGTTCGATCACATTCTCCAGTTCGCGAATATTGCCCGGCCACGGATAGCGCCTGAGTACCTCCAACTGGGCCGGGGGAATGCGCATCCCGGGCTTGTTGAACTTCTGGCAGGCGCGGGTCAGGAAGTGCCGCGCCAGCAGGGGGACGTCCTCGATACGCTCGCGCAGCGGCACCGAGGCGATCGGGAAGACGTTGAGACGGAAATAGAGATCCTCGCGAAATCCCCCCGCCTCGACCATCTCGCGCAGTTCGCGGTTGGTCGCGGCGATCACTCGCACATCTACCTGTCGCGTGCGGTTGTCGCCCACCCGCTCGAACTGCTGCTCCTGCAGCACGCGCAGCAGCTTTCCCTGCAGCTCGAGGGGAATCTCGCCGACCTCGTCGAGAAACAGCGTGCCGCCATCGGCCAGCTCGAAGCGCCCTGTCCGGTCGTTGACCGCCCCGGTAAAGGCCCCCTTCACATGGCCAAAGAACTCGCTCTCGAAGAGGTCGCGGGGAATGGCGGCGCAGTTGACCCGGATCAGCGGCCGGCCGCCACGCGCCCCCCCGGCATGGATGGCCCGCGCGATCAGTTCCTTGCCGGTCCCCGATTCGCCGCTGATCAGCACGTTGGCATCGGTGGGTGCCACCAGCGCAATCTGGCGCACCAGATGCGCCAGGGCCGCGCTCTCGCCAACGATCTCGCGATGATTGATCTCGGCCTTGATCTCCTCCTGCAGGTACTGGTTCTCCAGTTCCAGGCGCTGCTTGAGCGACTCCACCTCGGCCAGGGCATCGCGCAGCTGCTGCTCGGCACGCTTGCGCTCCGAAATGTCACGGAACAGCACCACGGCCCCCACCAGCCGCCCCATCTCGAAGATCGGCGTACTGGTGTACTCCACCGGAATCGCCTCGCCGTTCTTGTGCCAGAACACCTCGTCGTCGACCCGGTGCACCTGGCCGTCGCTGAAGGAGGCGTGGATCGGGCACTGCTGCACCGGAAAGTGGCGGCCGTCGGCATGGGTATGGTGGAACAGCAGGTGGGCGTCATGGCCCACCATGTCCTCGCTGCTCCAGCCCAGGATCCGCTCGGCGGCCGGATTGACGAAGGTGGTACGGCCTTCCGCGTCCAGACCGTAGATGCCCTCGCCCGCCGCCCCGAGGATCAGCTGGTTCTGGCGCTCGATGCGTTCGAACACCTGCTCGACCCGCTCCCAGCCCACCTGCCCTCGACGGTGCTGGCGCCCCAGGTCGGCCCTGGCACGGCGCTGCTCTGCCTTCTGCCGGTCGACCAGGGTCAACAGCAAACGCCCTTCACCGAGCGCCTGGGCCTGTACCTCCACGTGGCGGGGCTGGCGCTTCAGATCAAGAACCACGAGGTCGTCCGACCAGGCGGGGGATCGGGTCAGGGCCTCGTCGGTGAAGCTGACCCACAGCGGCAGCGAGGCGCCGAGGCGGTGGCTGAACGGGAGCCTGGCCAGGGCGTCGGCATCGCCGCCCAGCATCTGGCAGGCCGCCGCATTGGCACCCAACAGCCGGTCGGCCACGGGGTCGATCACTGCCAGGGCCTGGGGCGCCCGGGCGAAGACCTCGTGGACGAGGGACGGCGGGGAAAGGTCAGGCAGTTGCATGAGGACACTCTCGCAGAGACGTATGCCCTCTCCATACAAGGCCCGGGCCAATGACGAGAAATCGTCAAATATTCAACGAGATCTCGCCATTGACGAGATCTCGTCATGCTACCCGCCAAG
>CAYWBG010000130.1:0-4113 GCA_964456005.1 uncultured Halomonas sp. | reverse complement strand
GATGTCGGTTTCGTCCCGATCACCTGCGCCACGCCGATCATCATGGCCCACCCAATGGGCTTCTATGAGCGTTACGGCCTGGATGTCTCGGTCATCAAGACCGCCGGCTGGGCGGTGGCCCGCGACAAGTCGCTCAACCGCGAGTACGACGCCGCCCACATGCTGACTCCGATGCCGCTGGCCATGACGCTGGGCGCGGGCTCCAACCCCGAGCACTTCATCATGCCCGCCGTCGAGAACATCAACGGCCAGGCGATCGTGCTGCACAACGACCACCAGGACAAGCGCGACCCTCAGCAGTGGAAGGGCTTCACCTTCGGCGTTCCCTTCGAATACTCGATGCACAACTTCCTGCTGCGCTATTACGTCGCCGAACACGGGCTCGATCCCGATCAGGACATCCAGATCCGGGTGATCCCACCTCCCGAGATGGTCGCCAACCTGCGTGCCGGCAACATCGACGGCTTCCTCTCGCCGGACCCCTTCAACCAGCGGGCGGTCTACGAGCGCATCGGCTTCATCCATCTGCTGACCAAGGAGATCTGGGACGGTCACCCCTGCTGCGCCTTCGCCACCAGCGCCCAGTTCGCCCGGGAGAATCCCAACACCTATGGGGCCCTGCTGCGGGCCATCATCGATGCCACCCAGTACTCCTCCGACCCCGCCAACCGCTCGGAGATTGCCGAGGCCATTGCCCCCACCAACTACCTCAACCAGCCGGTCACGGTCATTCAACAGGTCCTGACCGGCACCTTTGCCGACGGCCTGGGCGAAGTGCAGCGGGTCCCCGACCGCATCGACTTCGACCCCTTCCCCTGGCACTCCATGGCGGTGTGGATCCTGACCCAGATGAAGCGCTGGGGCTATATCGAGGGACACGTGGACTACCAGCAGATCGCCCGCGACGTCTACCTGGCCACCGATGCCCGTGAGGTCATGCGCGAGCTGGGCTACGACGCGCCGGAGGAGAACTCGCGCAACTACGAGATCATGGGCAAGACCTTCGACTACACCCAGCCCGAGGCCTACCTCGAGAGCTTCGCTATCCGGAGGCGCTGATATGGACCGCACGACGACCGAATGGAAATTCAGCCTCAACTTCCGTGCCACGCTGCTGGCCGTACTGATCCTGATCGCCGGTCTGGGTGTCTGGGAGGGCCTTCACCAGGTACCCGCCCTCACAGGTGGCGGCCAGCTGAGCGAGTACGAGCAGCTGATGGCCGGCGCCGACCAGACCGCCAAGGTGCCGCCACCTTCGGCGGTGCTGGTGCGTGCCTGGGAGGAGCTTTCCAACCCCTTCTATGACGCCGGCCCCAACGACAAGGGGATCGGCATTCAGCTGGGCTACTCGCTCTACCGGGTGCTCACCGGCTACTTCATGGCTGCCGTGATCGCCATCCCGATCGGTTTCCTGATCGGCATGTCACCGCTGATGTACAAGGCGCTCAATCCCTATATTCAGGTCCTGCGGCCGATTTCGCCACTGGCCTGGATGCCGCTGGCGCTGTTCATCATCCGCGACTCTGAGGCCTCGGCGATCTTCGTGATCTTCATCTGCTCGATCTGGCCGATGCTGCTCAACACCGCCTTCGGGGTGGCCGGCGTGCGACAGGACTGGGTCAACGTGGCACGCACCCATGAGCTCTCGTCGATAAAGACCGCCTTCAAGGTGATCCTGCCCGCCGCCGCACCGACCATCCTCACCGGCATGCGCATCTCCATCGGCATCGCCTGGCTGGTGATCGTCGCCGCCGAGATGCTCGTGGGCGGCACCGGCATCGGCTACTACGTGTGGAACGAGTGGAACAACCTCGACCTGACCAGCGTGATCTTCTCGATCCTGATGATCGGCGTGGTGGGCATGCTGCTCGACCTGGCGCTGTCGTCGGTCGCGCGACTGGTCACCTATCAGGAATAACCCCGGGAGAGACATATGAGTCATGCCTTCGTGGAAGTTCAGCAGGCCGCCAAGCGCTTTCCCGGCGACCGCGGCGAGGAGGACCTGACGGTCTTCGAGAACGTCAGTTTCAGCCTCGAGAAAGGCGAGTTCGTCTGCATCATCGGCCACTCCGGCTGCGGCAAGTCGACCATCATGAACGCCCTGGCCGGGCTCGACAGCCTGAGTGACGGCGCCATGATCATGGATGGTCGCGAGATCAACGGCCCGGGCCTGGAGCGGGGCGTGGTGTTCCAGAACTACAGCCTGCTGCCGTGGCTGTCGGCGCTGGAGAACGTGCGCTTCGGGGTCCGCGCCCGCTGGAAGGCGTGGAACGAGGCCAAGGTCACCGAGCACAGCCTGGCCTATCTGGAGATGGTGGGGCTCAAGGGCGTCGAGGATCGCAAGCCGGCCCAGCTCTCGGGGGGCATGCGCCAGCGGGTCAGCATCGCCCGGGCGTTTGCCACCAAGCCGGAACTGCTCCTGCTCGACGAACCATTCGGGGCGCTCGACGCCCTGACCCGCGGCGTCATCCAGGACGAACTGGTCAAGATCTGGAGCCAGGACCGTCAGACGGTGTTCATGATCACCCACGACGTGGACGAGGCGATCCTGCTGGCCGACCGCATCTTCCTGATGACCAACGGCCCCCAGGCCCGCATCGCCGAGGCGGTGGAGATCGACCTGCCGCGGCCGCGCGCCAGGGCAGAGATCGTCAAGCACCCGCACTTCTACCAGATCCGCAACTACCTGGTGGAGTTCCTGGTGAACCGCTCGGGCAAGCTGCGCACCGCCGATATCGACCAGCGCGGCCTGCAATACCCGCGCGCGGTGAACCCGGTGACCGAGCGAGCGCCCGAGCCTGCTGCCGCGACCACCTCCGCCGATACCGATATCGATACCGACAGTGCGGACAGCCCTTCATCCGCTACCTCCACCCACAAGCTGGTCAAGTTCACTCCCAAGGAGACTCACCATGGATAAGCTCGAGATGCGCCACACCCTGCTCGCCGCCAAGGCCCGCAAGAAGATGAGCTGGGACGACATCGCCTCGGCCATCGGCATGTCACCCGTATGGGTGGCATCCGCCTGCTACGGCATGAACAGCGCCAGCCACGAGGTGGCCCACAAGCTGTGCGATACCCTGGGCGTCGATGCCGAGGCCGCCGAGGCGCTGACGGCCTTCCCCACCAAGGCCTGGGACGAGGCGATCCCCCAGGACCCCTTCATCTATCGACTCTACGAAGTGGTGGGGGTCTACGGCGAGACCCTCAAGGACGTGGTCCAGGAGAAGTTCGGTGATGGCATCATGAGTGCCATCGACTTCACCATGGAGGTCGACAAGATCGAGGACCCCAAGGGGGATCGAGTGCTGCTGACTCTCAACGGCAAGTTCCTGCCCTATAGGTCTTGGTAAACAGCTAGTCCTGGTAGGCCTCGAGCCTCGCCACCGCCCGCTCGACCGCCTGGCGGTAGCCGCCACCGAACAGCAGCAGGTGATTGAGCAGCGGGTAGAGCTGGAACAGCGTCTCGCGCCTCGGCCAGTCGGCCGGGGCGCTGCCGTTCCAGTAGGCCTCGAAGAAGGCCTCACCGGGCGCGCCGAACAGCGTCAGCATGGCGAGATCCACCTCGGGGAAGTGCCGATACACGGCCGGGTCGATGATCGCCGGCCCCCTCGCGGTGAAGAGCACGTTGCCGGACCAGAGATCGCCATGCACCAGGCTGGCCGGGGCATCCGGCAGCCAGGCCTCCAGCCCCCGGGCGATGGCCTCGAGGCGAGTGCGTAGCCTCTGGTCCATCAGCCCGCGTGTACAACAGGCATCAACCAGCGGCAGCAACCGCCGCTCGCGCTGGAAGGCGCGGCCGTCGGAGAGTGGCGCATTGGGCTGGGGCGTGCGCCCGCAGGCGTTGTCCCGGGGCCAGCCGTGGGCCTCGCCGGTGACCGCGTGCAGACGACGCAGCCCCTGCCCCAGTGCCGCCTCGTCGCGTCGACGGCGCGGCGCCATTTCCAGGGCCTCCAGCACCAGCCACTCACCCTGCCGCCCCAGCACCTCGGGGACCACCAGCCCGCTGTTCGCCGCTGCCAGCGCCTGCAGGCCCTCCGCCTCGCCGGCCAGGCGTATCGGGTCATCAGACTTCACCACCACATCGCCAGCGTCGGTGGCCAGGCGGTAGAC